>NZ_JBEZEY010000023.1:0-113826 GCF_040649135.1 Micromonospora sp. NPDC049047 | reverse complement strand
CGCCGACTGGATCGCCACCCGCGGCTACGCCGCCAGCTAAGCCACCGGAGCACACGACGAAGGGCCGGACCCCACCACAGGGGACCGGCCCTTCGGCATGCACGGATCAGTCGCTGGCGAGTACGGCCAGGATCTGCTCGCCGTACTTGGCGAGTTTGTTCTCGCCGACCCCGCTGATGCGGGACAGGTCGGCAAGTGTTCCTGGCGCGTCGCTGGCGATCTGCCGCAGCGTCGCGTCGTGGAAGATCACATACGCCGGGACGCCCTGCTCCTTGGCGGTGGCCGCCCGCCAGCTCCGGAGCCGCTCGAAGAGCGACGTGGCGGCCGGGGTCAGCTCGGCCACCACGGTGGCCGCGCCGCGCGGTTTCGACGAGCGGCTGGAGGCCGGCTTCTCCGGCTCGCGGCGCATCGTGACGGTGCGGCGGCGGCCCAGGACGTCGGCGCTCGCCTCGGTCAGGGCGAGCGTGCCGTAGTCACCCTCCACGGCGAGCAGCCCTTCGGCGAGCAGTTGTCGCACCACGCCCCGCCACTCCGCCTCGCTCAGCTCGGCTCCGATGCCGAAGACGGTGAGTGCGTCGTGACCGTACTGACTGATCTTGTCGGTCTGCTTGCCGAGCAGGATGTCGATGCAGTGCCCCGCGCCGAACCGCTGGTTGCGTTCGCGGTCGAGCCGGTAGACGGCGGAGAGCAGCTTCTGGGCGGCGACGGTGCCGTCCCAGGACTCCGGTGGGTTGAGGCAGGTGTCGCAGTTGCCGCAGGCGGCGGTCGCCGGCTCGCCGAAGTATTCGAGCAACTGGACCCGTCGGCAGCGCACCGTCTCGCAGAGGGCGAGCATCGCGTCCAGGTGCGCGGCGAGGTTGCGGCGGTGGGCGAGGTCGCCGTCGGAGGTCTCGATCATCTTGCGTTGCTGGACGACGTCCTGCAGCCCGTACGCCAGCCAGGCAGTGGAGGGCAGGCCGTCGCGCCCGGCGCGGCCGGTCTCCTGGTAGTAGCCCTCGACGGACTTGGGCAGGTCGAGGTGGGCGACGAACCGGACGTCGGGCTTGTCGATGCCCATCCCGAAGGCGATGGTGGCCACCATGACCAGGCCGTCCTCGCGCAGGAAGCGTTGCTGGTTGGCGGCCCGGGTGCCCGCGTCCAACCCGGCGTGGTAGGGCAGGGCGGCGATGCCGTTGGCGACGAGGAAGTCGGCGGTCTTGTCGACCGAGGCCCGGGACAGGCAGTAGACGATCCCGGCGTCGCCCGGGTGCTCGTCGCGCAGCAGCGCCAGCAGTTGCTTGCGCGGCTTCCGCTTGGGCACGATCCGGTACTGGATGTTGGGCCGGTCGAAGCTGGCCACGAAGTGCCGTGCGTCGTCGAGCTTGAGCCGGGTGGCGATCTCGGTGCGGGTGGCGCTGGTCGCGGTGGCGGTCAGCGCGATCCGGGGGACCTGTGGCCACCGTTCGTGCAGCATCGACAGCGCCAGGTAGTCGGGGCGGAAGTCGTGCCCCCACTGGGACACGCAGTGCGCCTCGTCGATCGCGAACAGGGCGATGCGACCCCGGTCCAGCAGGGCCAGGGTGGATCGGACGCCGAGTGCCTCCGGGGCGAGGTAGAGCAGGTCCAGCTCGCCGGCGACGAAGGCGGCCTCGACCCGGCGTCGAGCGTCAAGGGTCTGGGTCGAGTTGAGAAAGCCGGCGCGGACACCGACCGCGGTGAGGGCGTCAACCTGGTCCTGCATGAGCGCGATAAGCGGGGACACGACGACAGCGACACCATCGCGGACCAGGGCCGGGATCTGATAGCACAACGACTTGCCGCCACCGGTGGGCATCAGGACCAGCGCGTCGCCGCCGGTGACCACGTGGTCGATCACGTCCTGCTGGAAACCGCGGAAGGCGTCGTAGCCGAACACCCGGCGCAGCACTGGCAGAGCGTCCTCGGTGCGCAGGTCGGTGGGAGAAGCCATCCGGGGAGTCTACGAGCCAACCCCGACAGCGCCCGCGAGGCCGAGGGCGAAATACTCCGGGCGGCGGGTGCCAGCCCTCGGCCGGACGGCGGGATAGAGTCGCAGATTGACCAATCGCGGCCGTGGGGGCCGCGGCGCCACAGCTTGGGGGTACTGGTGAGCGAGGCGCGCGCAGCCGGTGACCGGATCGACGATCCGCTCACCGTCGACGGGCAGGTGGCGGCCGAGTCGGAGACCACGCTGGTGGTGGTGACCGGCGTCTCCGGGGGTGGCCGCAGCACTGTCGCCCGGGCGTTGGAGAACGTCGGCTACTACGTGGTCGACAACCTGCCGCAGGCACTGATGCTGGACATGGCCGAGTTGGCGTTCAAGGCGGGCGGCGCGGCTCGGCGTACCGCGATGGTGTTGGACGTGCGGTCGCGGGCCTTCTCCACCGACCTGGCCGGGGCGATCCGGGAGCTGAAGGAGCGCGGCTTCTCGCCCCGGGTGGTCTTCGTCGACGCCGACGACGAGGTGTTGATCCGGCGGTTCGAGAGCGTTCGCCGCTCGCACCCGTTGCAGGGCGACGGGCGGCTGGCCGACGGCATCGCCGTGGAGCGTGGCCTGCTGGAGGAGGCGCGCGACCAGGCGGACGTGATCATCGACACCAGCCACCTCAACGTCAACCAGCTCCGTCGGCGCATCGAGGAGCTGTTCGGCGGCGAGGACGCCCGCCGGCTGCGGGTCACCGTGCTGTCGTTCGGCTTCAAGTACGGCCTGCCGCCGGACGCCGATTTCGTGCTCGACGCCCGCTTCCTGCCGAACCCGTACTGGGTGCCGGAGCTGCGCGAGCACACCGGTCGGGAGGAGGCGGTAAGCGCGTACGTGCTGGGCCAGGAGGGCGCTGACGCCTTCGTCGCCTCGTACGCCGACCTGGTAAACGCCACCACCACAGGCTTCGAGCGGGAGGGCAAGCGGTACCTGACGGTCGCGGTGGGCTGCACCGGCGGCAAGCACCGCAGCGTGGCCATCGCCGAGGAGTTGGCCAGCCGGCTGCGCCACGCCGGGCTGGCGGCCAACGCCCAGCACCGCGATCTGGGGCGCGAATGACGGCCCGCCGGGTGGTGGCGTTCGGCGGTGGGCACGGGCTCTCCGCCTCGTTGCGGGCGCTGCGCCACTGCGCACCCGAACTCGACCTCGACATCACAGCTGTGGTCACCGTCGGCGACGACGGCGGCTCCAGCGGCCGGCTCCGCGCCGAGCGGGGTGGTCTGCCGCCTGGTGATCTGCGCCAGGCGCTGGTGGCGCTGGCCGGCGACCACCCGGCCACCCGACGCAGCGCCGGGCTGTTCCAGCACCGCTTCGCCGCCGTGCCGGCCGGCGTACCCCCGCTCGACGCGGCCGACCCGGACCCGGCGGCGACCCACGGCCGCGGTCCCGACCACGATGACCCGGGTGCGAACGGCCCCGGCGGGCCGGCGAGCACCCGCGCCGACGGGCTGGCCGGGCACGCGGTGGGCAACCTGGTGCTCTGCGGCCTCATGGAGCTGCTCGGCGACCCGGTGGCCGCCCTGGAGCACGCCGGCGCGATGCTCGGCGCGGTCGGCCGGGTGTTGCCGATGTCCCGCCAGCCGGTCGGCATCGAGGCCCGGGTCCGCGGCGCCGACCCGGCCGCCCCCGACGAGGTGCGGACCGTGCGTGGTCAACACCAGGTGGCCGTCACCACCGGGCGGGTCGAGTCGCTACGCCTCACGCCCGCCGCCCCGGCGGCCTGCGCCGAGGCGATCGAGGCGATCATGGCGGCGGACTGGTTGATCTTCGGGCCGGGCAGTTGGTACACGAGCGTGCTCCCGCACCTGCTGGTGCCGCAGTTGGCCGACGCGATCGTGTCCACCTCGGCCCGGCGGCTTGTCACGTTGAACCTCGCCGCGGAGAAGGAGACCCTCGGGCTCTCGGCCGCCGACCACCTCGCGGCCCTGCACTGGTACCTGGCCGAGCTCAAGGTGGATCTCGTGCTGGCCGACCCCAGGGCGGTGGGTGACCCCGAACCTGTCGAACGTGCGGCAGAATCGCTTGGTGCCCGACTGGTCCTCGCCCCCGTCGCCGTCACCGACGGCACTCCCCGCCATGATCCAGCTGCCCTGGGCGCCGCGCTGGTGCCTGTCCTGGGCGCCGATCGTTAGACACGTACGTAATCTCCGGCGACACGCCGGAACCGGTCCGTGAGGGGACGCACAATGGCGATGACGGCCGCGGTCAAGGACGAGCTGAGTCGGGTCGACGTGCCCAAGCCCTGCTGTCGGCGGGCGGAGATGGCCGCACTGCTGCGCTTCGCCGGCGGGCTGCACATCGTCTCCGGCCGCGTGGTGGTGGAGGCGGAACTGGACACCGGGGCGGTGGCCCGGCGGTTACGCCGGGAGATCGCCGAGGTCTACGGATATCCCAGCGAGATCCACGTGCTGGCCTCCGGTGGCCTGCGCAAGGGCAGTCACTTCATCGTGCGGGTGGTCAAGGACGGCGAGGCCCTCGCCCGACAGACCGGCCTGCTCGACGTGCGGGGCCGCCCGGTGCGGGGGCTGCCGCCGCACGTGGTGGCCGCGAACGTCTGCTGCGCGGTCTCCGCCTGGCGGGGCGCGTTCATGGCCCACGGTTCGCTGACCGAGCCGGGCCGCTCCAGCGCGCTGGAGATCACCTGCCCCGGGCCGGAGTCGGCGTTGGCGCTTGTCGGCGCGGCCCGCCGTATCGGCATCACCGCCAAGAACCGCGAGGTGCGCGGCGTGGACCGGGTGGTGGTCAAGGACGGCGACGCGATCGCCGCGCTGCTCACCCGCATCGGCGCGCACTCGAGCGTGCTGGCCTGGGAGGAGCGCCGGGTACGCCGGGAGGTGCGGGCCACCGCCAACCGGCTCGCCAACTTCGACGACGCCAACCTGCGCCGCTCGGCGCGGGCCGCCGTCGCCGCCGCCGCCCGGGTCACCCGTGCGCTGGAGATCCTCGCCGAAGAGGCGCCCAACCACCTGACCGACGCCGGGCGGTTGCGCCTGGAGCACCGGCAGGCGTCCCTGGAGGAGTTGGGTGCGCTCGCGGACCCGCCGCTGACCAAGGACGCCATCGCCGGGCGGATCCGCCGGCTGCTCGCCCTGGCCGACAAGCGCGCCCGGGACCTCGGCATCCCGGATACCGAAGCGGCAGTCACGCCCGACATGCTCGTGGTCTGATAGGACGGTGGGGCCGCACGGTGCGCCCGGGAGCACGACCCGGCGCAGCGTGGTCTCGCACGCTCGGATAAGGTCGCTGAGTACGGCAAGGGGGCCGACACCCGGCACTTCTCGTCGTGCCCACCGCCTCGGGCGGTCAGGTCCTCAGACCGCGCGGCGGGGTGGCCGAGATGAACCGTCGACGGCCGGCTCCAACGGTCGGCGCACACCATTCCCGCCGGCCCGTTGTCTGAAGCCGGCGGACCAGAACGCGAGGAGATGGGACCTGTGACCATCCGGGTTGGCATCAACGGCTTTGGCCGAATCGGCCGTAACTTCTTCCGGGCAGTGCTGGCGTCCGACGCCGACATCGAGGTCGTGGCGGTCAACGACCTGACCGACAACGGCACGCTCGCCCACCTGCTCAAGTACGACAGCATCCTCGGCCGCCTGCCGTACGAGGTCAAGGCCACCGCCGACGAGATCACCGTCGGTGGCAGGACCATCAAGGCATACGCCGAGAAGGACCCGTCGAAGCTGCCGTGGGGCGAGGTCGGCGCCGACGTCGTCATCGAGTCGACCGGCTTCTTCACCGACGCCACCAAGGCGAAGGCGCACGTCGACGGCGGGGCCAAGAAGGTCATCATCTCCGCCCCGGCGAAGAACGAGGACGTCACTGTCGTCATGGGTGTCAACCACGACACCTACGACCCGGCGAAGCACACCATTATCTCCAACGCTTCGTGCACCACCAACTGCCTCGCCCCGATGGCGAAGGTCCTGCACGACACGTTCGGCATCCAGCACGGTCTGATGACGACGATCCACGCGTACACCCAGGACCAGAACCTCCAGGACGCGCCGCACTCGGACCTGCGTCGCGCCCGGGCCGCCGCGCTGAACATCGTGCCGACCTCGACCGGCGCCGCCAAGGCGATCGGCCTGGTCCTCCCGGACCTCAAGGGCAAGCTCGACGGGTACGCCCTGCGGGTGCCGATCCCGACCGGCTCGGTCACCGACCTCACCGTCAACGTGGGTCGCGAAACCACAGTGGACGAGGTCAACGCCGCGCTGAAGGCCGCCGCGGACGGCCCGCTCAAGGGCATCCTGGTCTACAACGAGGACCCGATCGTCTCCACCGACATCGTCACCGACCCGGCGTCGTGCATCTTCGACGCGCCGCTGACCAAGGTCGTCGGCAACCAGGTCAAGGTCGTCGGCTGGTACGACAACGAGTGGGGCTACTCCAACCGGCTCGTCGACCTCGTCAAGCTGGTCGGTTCGTCGCTGTGAGCATCCGGACCCTCGACGACCTGCTCGCCGAGGGGGTGTCGGGTCGGCGCGTGCTGGTGCGCGCCGACCTGAACGTCCCGCTCGACAAGCAGACCGGTGCCATCGACGATCATAACTCCGCCTCCGCGCCGCAAGGCGGCACTCCGGACGGAGTGAGGATCGCTGACGACGGGCGCATCCGCGCGGTGCTGCCGACCCTCGGCGCGCTTGTCGAGGCCGGCGCGAAGGTGGTCGTCTGCTCCCACCTGGGCCGCCCGAAGGGCGCGCCGGACCCGCAGTTCAGCCTGAGCCCGGTCGCCGGGCGGCTCGGTGAGCTGCTCGGCGCGCCTGTGCACTTCGCCACCGACACCGTCGGTGAGTCGGCCCGCTCCACCGTCGCGGACCTGGCCGACGGCCAGGTCGCCCTGCTGGAGAACCTGCGTTTCAACGCGGGGGAGACGAGCAAGGACGAGGCCGAGCGGGGCGCGTTCGCCGACCAGCTCGCCGCGTTCGGCGACGCGTACGTGGACGACGCGTTCGGTGCCGTGCACCGCAAGCACGCCAGCGTCTTCGACGTGCCGGCCCGGCTGCCGCACGTCGCGGGCCGCCTGGTGCTGCGTGAGGTCGAGGTGCTCTCCACGCTGACAAGCGACCCCGAGCGGCCGTACGTGGTGGTGCTCGGCGGGTCGAAGGTCTCCGACAAGCTCGCTGTGATCGAGGCACTGCTGCCCACTGTCGACCGGCTGCTCATCGGCGGCGGGATGTGCTTCACCTTCCTCAAGGCCCAGGGCCTGGAGGTGGGCACCTCGCTGCTGGAGAAGGACATGGTCGAGACCTGCCGCAACCTGCTGGAGCGGGCCAACGGCAAGATCCTGCTCCCGGTCGACGTGGTGGTCGCGGACGCTTTCGCCCCGGACGCCGCGCACGACACGGTCCGCGTCGACGGCATCCCGAGCCACCGGCTCGGCCTGGACATCGGCCCGGAGACGGTGGCCGGCTTCAGCGCCGCGCTGTCCCCGGCGAAGACGATCTTCTGGAATGGGCCGATGGGCGTGTTCGAGATGCCGGCGTTCGCGGCCGGCACCCGGGGGATCGCCGAGGCGATCACCAAGGCCGACGCGTTCAGCGTCGTCGGTGGCGGTGACTCGGCGGCGGCGGTCCGTGCCCTGGGGCTGGACGAGTCGTCCTTCGGGCACATCTCCACGGGCGGCGGCGCCTCCCTGGAATACCTCGAGGGCAAGACCCTCCCCGGCATCGCGGCCCTGGAGAACTGAACATGGCGAGCACCACCCGTCGGCCGTTGATGGCCGGCAACTGGAAGATGAACCTCAACCACCTCGAGGCCAACCTGCTCGTGCAGAAGCTGGCGGCGAGCCTCACCGAAAAGCAGCTCACCGAGGTCGAGACGGTGGTGCTGCCGCCCTTCACCGACCTGCGTACGGTGCAGACCGCCGTCGACGGGGACAAGCTGCTCATCGGCTACGGCGGGCAGGACCTGTCCGCGCACGCGTCCGGCGCGTACACCGGGGAGATCTCCGGTCCGATGCTGGCCAAGCTCGGCTGCACGTACGTGGTCGTCGGGCACTCCGAGCGGCGGGCCTACCACCACGAGGACGATTCGGTCGTCAACGCCAAGGTGAAGGCGGCGCTGACGCACGGCCTGACTCCGATCCTGTGCGTGGGGGAGGGGCTTGACGTCCGCGAGCAGGGCACCCACGTGGCGCACTGCGCCGACCAGCTCGACGGTGGCCTCGCCGGGCTCACCCCCGAGCAGGTGCGGCAGGTGGTTGTCGCGTACGAGCCGGTCTGGGCGATCGGCACGGGCAAGACCGCGACGCCGGAGGACGCCCAGGAGGTCTGCGGGTCGGTCCGGCAGCGGCTTGTGGAACGCTTCGGCCAGGAGACCGCCGACCAGGTCCGGGTGCTCTACGGCGGCTCGGTCAAGGCGTCGAACGTCGCCTCGATCATGGCCCAGCCGGACGTGGACGGGGGCCTGGTGGGGGGTGCCAGTCTGGACGCGGAGGAATTCGCTCAGATCTGCCGGTTCCCGGAGCACATCGCCCGCTGATCGCTCGGTATCCTTGACACCGCCCGTCCGCCGGTCGGTGCCGCAGTGCCCGATCAGACCGGGCGAGGATCGCTACGAGAGGACTGACCCCAGCCATGCCGATCTGGTTCGCATACACGTTGATCGTGTTGCTGATCGTCACGAGCATTCTGCTCACCATGCTTATCCTGCTGCACCGCGGCAAGGGCGGCGGTCTGTCGAGCATGTTCGGCGGTGGCGTCAGCTCTAGCCTCGCCGGCTCCTCCGTGGCAGAGAAAAACCTGGACCGTTACACGGTCCTGGTAAGCGTCGTCTGGTTCGCCGCGATCGTCGGGCTCGGGCTCTGGCTGCGCCTGCAGCCCAACAGCGGCACCTGAGCAGGCTCGTCAAGTCGTACAATCTGCGCGCGGTCCGTCACTCGACGGGCCGCGCGCAGGCTTTTCTCCGCTGCACCGCGTCGCCCGCCGTTCACCCCTGAATGATGGCGGGTCCCCTCCGACGACAGGAGCGAGCAGCCGTGCCCAGTGGCAACGTCATTCGCGGCGCCCGAGTCGGTTCCGCGCCCATGCGCCCCGACGAGCGACACCAACCCGCCCCCCGACAGGACGTCACCTACTGGTGCCGCAACGGGCACCGGGTCGACATCCGGATCGCCGCGGACGCCGAGGCGCCGCCCCGGTGGGACTGCCCCCGGTGCGGCCTGCCGGCCGGCCGGGACGCCCAGAACCCGCCCGGCCGGACCCGCGCCGAACCGTACAAGAGCCACCTGGCGTACGTGAAGGAGCGGCGCACCGCCGAGGAGGGCGAGGCCCTGCTGGCCGAGGCGCTCGCAGCGCTGCGCCGCCGTCGCGGCGAGTGACAGCAGGGGCCCCTCGACGAGGGGCCCCTGCTGTCAGCTCAGCGCAGGCTGCGGAGGCGCGCGGGAACGTCGGCTGCGGCGGCCCGGTCCAGCAGCCAGCGGGTGCGGCTCACCCCGTGCACCCCGGCGGCCGGCAACTGCACCGGCCCGGCACCGGCCAACGCCATGCCCACCGCGTGGGCCTTGTCGGCGCCGGCGGCCACCAGCCAGACCTCGTCGGCGGTGTTGATCGTCGGCAGAGTGAGCGTGGTCCGCACCGACGGCGGCTTGGGGCTGCCCCGCACCGCGCTGCACGGCCGGGTGTCGTAGTGCACCGGGTGCTCGGGGAAGACCGAGGCGATGTGCCCGTCCTCGCCGACGCCGAGCATCAGCACGTCGAAGTGCGGCAGCGTGGCGTGCCCAGGCCGGGCGGCGCGGGCCAACTCGTCCGCGTACGCGGCAGCCGCCGCCTCGGGGTCGTTGCCGGCCGGGCCGTCAGAGGCCGGCATCGGGTGCACCCGGGCCGGGTTCAGCGGCACCACGTCCAGCAGGGCGGCCCGGGCCTGGGTCTCGTTGCGGTCCGGATCACCGGCGGGCAGGAACCGCTCGTCGCCCCACCACACGTCGACCCGGGACCAGTCCACCGCGTCGCGGGCGGGCAGCGTCGCCACCGCCCGGTACACGGCCGCGGCGACCCGGCCACCGGTGAGCACCACCGAGGCTTCGCCCCGGTCGGCCTGGGCGTCGAGCAGCTTCACCAGCAACCGGGCCGCCACGGCCTGCGCCAGCAGGTCGGCGTCGGCGTGCACGGCGACACTCGCCTCAGTCATCAGATGGCCTTCGTTTCCCGACCGCTGGGCGGTCGCTGTCGCGTCGTGCCCGGAGCGAAGTGCCCGAGATGGTGTGTTCCGGGGAGGGCCGGTCCGCACCGGTCCCTACCCCGACATGGTGCCCCGGCAGGGCGTCAGCTCTCGCCGCTGGTGCCGGCGTGCGCGGTGACCCCCGCCTCGGCGCGGCGCGCGGTGGCCGGATCCTTCCACACGTGCACCCGCTGCGCGGGACGCTGCTCCAGCCCCCGCAGCCCGACCGTCGCACCAAGCGCCTCCGCGTACACCTGGTCGGCGTCCAGCCGCCGCAACTCCTCGGCCAACTCGTCACCGAGTGGGCGGCGGACCAGCGGCAGGGTCCGGTCGTCCTGGCCGGTACGCCGGAACACCGCCATGCTGTCCTCGCGGGTCAACGTCAGCTGGTCGCCGTTGGCGCAGCTCAACCGCACCTCCCGCATCCGGGGAAACTCGTCGGAGTCCACCCGCTGCGGGGTGATGCCGAGCCGGCTGGACAGCCAACCGACCATCAGCGACGCCGTCGGATCGGTGGGCGGCGCGACAACTGTCGCCTCGACGACCCGCTCGCTGGCCGTGTCGAACGCCCCGGCGACAAGGGTCCGCCACGGGGTGATCCGGGTCCAGGCCAGGTCCGTGTCGCCCGGGGCGTAGTCCCGGGCCCGCTGCCGCAGCGCCTCCACCGGATCGGCGGCCTGCGCCGAGTCGGTGATCCTGCGGTCGGCGACCACGCCGAGGAAGTCGGTGGCGATCTCCGCCGGCGGCTCGCCGTGCCACCAGGTGACCACCGGCACGTCCGGAACCAGCAGCGGCATGACCACCGACTCGGCGTGCAGGGCCAGCCGACCGTACATCCGGGTGACCACCGCCTCGCACGGGCCGAGCCGGCCGCCGACCACGATCTCCGCGTCCAACCGGTTGCGGTCCCGCTCGATCTCGGAGCGAACCACCACCACCAGCCGGCACGGGTGGGCGGCGGCGGCGATCGTCGCCGCCGCCTCCGCCTCCCGGACCCGCTTCTCGTCCACCACCACGATGAGAGTCAGCGCCATGCCGCTGGCCACGCCACCCGCGCTGCGCCGCTCGGCGGCGAGCGCCTTGACCACCTCGTTGCCGGTGGTGTCCCACAGCCCGATCACTGGAGCCTCCTGCTCTGCGTCCTGCCGCGCCTGCTGGTTCGCTCGCTGCGCTCGTTCACGCTCGTCGCCAGGCGCGACCCTCGCGGGCGAGCATCTCGTCGGCGGCGCGCGGCCCCCACTCGCCGGCTCGGTACGGCTCCGGCTTGGTGCCCGCCCAGGCGTGCTCCAGCGGGTCGATCACCTGCCAGCTCTGCTCGACCTCTGCCGCGTCCGGGAACAGGGTGCGGTCGCCGATCAGCACGTCGAGCACCAGCCGCTCGTACGCCTCGGGGCTGGACTCGGTGAACGCCTCGCCGTACTGGAAGTCCATCGCGATGTCGCGGACCTCCATCGTGGTGCCCGGCACCTTCGAGCCGAACTTCAGCACCACACCCTCGTCCGGCTGCACCCGGATGACCAGCTGGTTGTTGCCCAGCGACTCCATGTCGGCGTCGTTGAACGGCAGGTGCGGCGCCTTCTTGAACATGATGGCGACCTCGGTGACCCGCCGGGGCAGCCGCTTACCGGCCCGGATGTAGAACGGCACCTCCGCCCACCGGCGGTTCTGGATGCCCAGCCGCACCGCCACGTACGTCTCCGTGGTGGAGTCGGTGGGGACGTCCCGCTCCTCCAGGTAGCCGACCGCGCGCTCGCCGCCCACCCAACCGGGCAGGTACTGGCCGCGCACGGTGTCCCGGGCCACGTCCTTCGGCAGGGTGATCGCCTTGAGCACCTTCAGCTTCTCGGCCCGGATCTCGTCGGCGTCGAAGCTCGTCGGCTCCTCCATCGCCACCAGGGCGAGAAGTTGCAGGAGGTGGTTCTGCAGCACGTCGCGGGCGGTGCCGACGGTGTCGTAGAAACCGGCGCGGGTGCCGATGCCGACATCCTCGGCCATGGTGATCTGCACCGAGTCGACGTACTTGGAGTTCCACAGCGGCTCGAACAGGTTGTTGGCGAACCGCAGGGCGAGGATGTTCTGAACGGTCTCCTTGCCCAGGTAGTGGTCGATCCGGAAGACGTCCTCACGGGTGAAGACGTCGTCGACGAGGTCGTTGAGTGCCTTCGCCGAGGGCAGGTCGTTGCCGAACGGCTTCTCCACCACGACCCGGCGCCACCCGCCGGACTTCTCGTTGTCGGCCATCCCGGTGCGGGCCAGTTGCTTGAGCACGACCGGGAACGCGGCAGGCGGGATGGAGAAGTAGAACGCCGCGTTGCCGGTGATGCCATGGGTCTGGCGCAGGTCGTCGAGCGTCGAGGCGAGCTGGTCGAAGGCGGCGTCGTCGTCGAACGACCCGCCGACGAACTTGATGTTGCCGGCCAGTCGGGCCCACACCTCGTCCCGCCAGGGGGTACGAGCGTGCTTGCGGGCGGCCTCGCAGGCCAGTGTCTCGAAGTCGCCGTCACCCCAGTCGCGGCGTGCGAAACCGAGCACCACGAAACCGGGCGGCAGCAGCCCTCGGTTGGCCAGGTCGTAGACCGCAGGGAGCAGCTTCTTGCGGGCCAGGTCGCCGGTCACCCCGAAGATCACCAGAGCACACGGCTCCGGGATCCGGGGCAACCGGCGGTCCTGCGGGTCGCGCAGCGGGTTCATGCCGCCTCCTCGCTCCGCTTCAGTCACGTCGTCCATCCTTACGCCGGCAGGTCACCGGCGGCGTCGAGCAGTTGGGCGACACCGGCGGCACGGTCGGTCAGATGCAGCCGCAGCACCGGGCGGTCCCGTTCGGCGAGCGCCTGCCGGTCCCCGGCGGCCTGCGCCGCCTGCAACTCACCGAAGGTGTACGGCTTGCCCGGCACCGCCAGGTCCTCGGCGACCGCGCCGGTCACCTGGAGGTAGCTGCCCACCTGCGGGCCGCCCTTGTGGTACTGGCCGGTGGAGTGCAGGAACCGTGGCCCCCAACCGAACGTGACCGGCCGACCGCCCGCCTGCGCCAGCAGCGGCCGCAGTTTGGCGGTGTCGGCGTCGGCGAACCGGTCGAGGTACGCCATCACCGCGAGGTAACCGTCGTCGCCCAGCCCGTCGAGCAGCCAGCGCAGCACCCCGGCCAGGTCACCGGGAGCGCCCTGCGGGGCGTACACCTCGATCGCGCCCTCGGTGAACGACGGCGACTCCGCCGGCAGCCCCGAGGCCAGGATCTTGTTGGTGTTCTCCTTGGACTCGGTGACGTTCGGCTGGTTGAACGGGTCGATGCCGAGCACCACGCCGGCCACCGCTGTCGCGTACTCCCAGGCGAGGAAGTGCGCGCCCAGCGGGCCGTTGACGGCCACGTCCGGGGTGCCGCCGCCACCCGGCACGTCGCCGGGGGTGAGCGAGCCGCCGTAGCTGACCGTCAGCACGTCCGCACCGGTGGCGCCGGGGCTCTGCGGGGACTCCACGACGACCGGGAGGATGCCCACCCCGGCCTTGCCCGTCGACTCGGCGATGAGTTGCTCGGCCCAGTCGCCGAGACCGTCGATGCCGGTGCCGTCGGAGACCAGGGCGACCTTGTCCCGGGCCAGCGTGGCCGCGGCACCCAGGGCGGCACCCAGCGCCAGCGCCGGATTGTCCCGGTCCGCGCCGAGCGACGCGGCAAGCGCGTCGGCCTGGTCGAGCAGTTCGGCGACCTCGACCCCGGCCAGCGCCGAGGGCACCAGGCCGAACGCGGTGAGCGCGGAGTAACGGCCGCCGACGTTCGGGTCGGCGAGCACTGTGAACGCGCCCATCTCGGTCGCTGTGGTCTCCAGCGGCGAACCCGGGTCGGTGACGATGACGAAGTGCCGGCCGGCCTCCGCCTCGGTCATCCCGGCGTCCAGGAACGCCTGCCAGTAGGCGCGGCGGTGACTGTCGGTCTCCACCGTCGACCCGGACTTGCTGGCCACCACCACCACAGTGCGCTCCAGCCGGTCGCCGAGCGCCGCCCGGACCTGGCCCGGGTCGGTGGTGTCGAGCACGGTCAGCGGGCGACCCAGGGTCCGGGTGATCACCTCGGGCGCGAGGGACGAACCACCCATGCCGGCGAGTACCACGTGGTCCAGGTCGGCCAGCTCCGCGGTCAGCTCGGCGAGCTGCACGAGCAACTCCCGGCTGCGTCGGTGGGTGTCGACCCAGCCGAGCCGGATCTTCGCCTCGGCTTCGGCGTCCGGACCCCACAGGCTCGGGTCCTTGCCCGCCAGCTTGCCCGGGACGCCGGCCTTGACGAGCGCCTCCCGGGTCGAGGCGGGCGCGGACTTGTCGACCGCGTCCGCGCCGTACACGGCGAGCCCGGCGGCTGCCTCCACCGGCCCTGCGAGAAGGTCGCTCATGCGCCACCGGCCTTGTCGGCGGCCTTCGCGTTGCCCTTGGCGGCCTTGTTCGGGGCACCCTTGCCCTTGGCCGCCGCCTCCAGCGACTTACGGACGCCGTCGAGCAGCTCCTGCCAGCTGGCCTCGAACTTCTCCACACCCTCGCGCTCCAGGGTGGCGATCACGTCGGCCATGTCCACCCCGACCGACTCCAGGTCCGCGAAGACCTTCCGGGCCGCGTCGTAGGCGCCGGTGACGGTGTCGCCGCCGCGCGTCTCGCCGTGGTCGGCGTACGCGTGGATGACCGACTCCGGCATGGTGTTGACCGTACCGGGGGCGATCAGCTCCTCGACGTAGATGACGTCGCGGTAGTCCGGGTTCTTCGTCGAGGTGGACGCCCACAGCGGCCGCTGCGGGTGCGCGCCGGCGGCCTCGAGGGCCTTCCAGCGGTCCGAGGAGAAGACCTCGGTGTAGCGCTCGTACGCCAGCTGGGCGTTGGCCACTGCGGCCTTGCCCTTCAGTGCCTTGGCCTGCTCGGAGCCGACCTTCTCCAACCTCTTGTCGACCTCGGAGTCGACCCGGGAGACGAAGAACGACGCGACCGAGCCGATCTTCGACAGGTCGTGGCCGTTCGCCTTGGCCTGCTCCAGGCCGGCGAGGAACGCCTCCATCACCGCCGAGTAGCGGTCCAGGCCGAAGATCAGCGTCACGTTGACGCTGATCCCCTCGGCGAGAGTGTCGGTGATAGCCGACAGGCCCTCCTCGGTGGCCGGGATCTTGATGAAGAGGTTGGGCCGGTCGACGAGCCACCACAGCGCCTTGGCCTCGGCGACCGTCTTGTCCGCGTCGTGTGCGCTGCGCGGGTCCACCTCGATCGAGACCCGGCCGTCCACGCCGGCGCTGCCGTCGTACGACGGGCGCATCACGTCGCAGGCCCACCGTACGTCGTACGTGGTGAGCATCCGGACGGCCTCTTCCACGTCCACGCCACGGATGGCGAGGTCGCGCAGCTGCCAGTTGTACTCGTCGGCGTCGCTCAACGCCTTCGCGAAGATCGTCGGGTTGGTGGTGACACCGGCCACGTGCTTCTCGCGGCGCAGCTGGTCCAGCCCGCCGGAGCTCAGTCGTACCCGGGAAAGATCGTCGAGCCAGACCGCCACACCTGCGGCGGTGAGCTCATTCAACTTGTCCGTCATGCCGTCCACGCTCCCTCAGTTGCCGGTCGTGAAACCGGTGATGTCGCCCACCCGAGCCAGCGAGGCGTGCGCCGCCGCCACGATCCGGTCGGGGGTGAACCCGAACTGCTCGAAGAGCACGGTGTGCGGGGCGCTCGCCCCGTAGTGCTCCAGGCTGACGCTCTCGCCCAGGTCACCGACGATTCCGCGCCAGGACATCGCGATGCCCGCTTCCACGCTCACCCGTGCCTTTACCCCGCGTGGGAGCACCGACTCCCGGTACGCCTCATCCTGCTCGTAGAACCACTCCTGGCAGGGCATCGAGACGACCCGGGTCGGGGTGCCGTCGGCCTCCAGCCGCTCCCGGGCGGTCAGGCAGAGCTGCACCTCGGAGCCGGTGCCGACGATGATCACCTGCGGCTTGCCGTTGGACGCCTCGGCCAACACGTACCCGCCCTTGGCCACCCCGTCCGCGTTGCCCAGGACGTCGCGGTCCAGGGTCGGCAGCGGCTGACGGCTCAGCGCCAGCGCGGTGGGCCGGTCGGTGTGCTCCAGCGCCTGCCGCCAGGCCCAGGCCGTCTCGTTGGCGTCGGCCGGGCGGACCACGTCCAGGCCCGGGATGGCGCGCAGCGCGGTCAGGTGCTCCACCGGCTGGTGGGTCGGGCCGTCCTCGCCCAGGCCGATCGAGTCGTGCGTCCAGACGTAGGTCACCGGCAGCTTCATCAACGCGGCCAGCCGCACGGACGGGCGCATGTAGTCGCTGAACACCAGGAACGTGCCGCCGTACGGGCGGGTGCCGCCGTGCAGGGCGATGCCGTTGAGGATCGCGCCCATGGCGTGCTCACGGATGCCGAAGTGCAGCGTGCGGCCGTACTCGTGGCCGGGGAAGTCCTTGGTGGCGTGGGTGGCCGGGATGAACGACGGCTCGCCCTTCATCGTGGTGTTGTTGCTCTCCGCCAGGTCGGCCGAGCCACCCCACAGCTCCGGCAGCACCGGCGCGAGCGCCTCCAGCACCTTGCCGGACGCGGCCCGGGTGGCCACGCCCTTGGCGTCGGCGGGGAAGACCGGCAGCGCGTCGGTCCAGCCGTCCGGCAGCACCCGGCCGGCCAGCCGTTCGTAGAGCGCGGTGCGCTCCGGGTTGGCCTTCTTCCAGGCGTCGAACGAGGTGGTCCACTCCTGCTCAGCGGCGTCGCCGCGGCCCATCACCGTGCGGGCGTGGCTGAGCACCTCCTCGTCGACCTGGAAGGTCTGCTCCGGGTCGAAGCCGAGGATCTGCTTGGTGGCCTTCACCTCGTCGGCGCCGAGCGCCGAGCCGTGGATCTTGCCGGTGTTCTGCTTGTTGGGGGCGGGCCAGCCGATGATGGTGCGCAGCGCGATGAAGGAGGGGCGGGCGGTCTCCGCCCGGGCGGCCACCAGCGCCGCGTACAGCGCCTCGGCGTCCTCGTGGTAGTCACCCTGGTCGGCGTCGCCGCTGCGCCAGTCGACGGTCTGCACGTGCCAGCCGTACGCCTCGTAGCGGGCCGCCACGTCCTCGCTCTTGGCGATCCGGGTGTCGTCCTCGATGGAGATCTCGTTGTCGTCGTAGATCACCGTGAGGTTGCCCAGCTGCTGGTGCCCGGCGAGGGCGCTGGCCTCGTGGCTGATGCCCTCCTCGATGTCGCCGTCGGAGACGATGCACCAGATGTCGTGGTCGAAGACCGACGCGCCCGGCTCGGCCTCGGGGTCGAACAGGCCGCGCTCGCGGCGGGCCGCCATGGCCATGCCCACCGCGTTGCCCAGGCCCTGCCCGAGCGGGCCGGTGGTGGTCTCCACGCCCGGGGTGTGGCCGTGCTCGGGGTGACCCGGGGTCTGCGAACCCCACTGCCGCAGCGACTTGAGGTCGTCCAGGCTCAGCGGGTAACCGGACAGGAAGAGCTGGATGTAGAGCGTCAGGCTGGAGTGCCCGGCGGAGAGCACGAACCGGTCCCGGCCGGGCCAGTTCGGGTCGGCCGGGTTGTGCCGCATGACGCGGTTGAAGAGGAGGTACGCCGCGGGCGCGAGGCTCATCGCGGTGCCCGGGTGGCCGTTACCGGATTTCTCTACGGCGTCCATGGCCAGCACGCGGACGGTATCGACGGCCCGGCGATCGAGGTCGGACCAGTTCAGTGCGGAGTGCTCGGGTCGTTTGGCAGCCACGATGGTTGTGCTCCTCGGCAGATGGGCGGAACCCTCAACGATGACCTTATCGAGCGTGCCTAAACGCGCGCCCGGGGATCTCCGCAAGGTGTGCGCGAGGTGACGTTCCGGATGCGTGGTCCGAACCCGGTGGTGTGACGGCCCGCACCGTTGTCGGGTCGGCCGGGCAGCCAAAACGACAACGCGTAGTGTGTGGGTCGGTGTGCGGGCCCGCGATGGTCCCGACCGATCCGATCTCCCCGTGCCCGATGCCGGAAGGTGGCAATCCGTGAGCATGATCACCGAGCGCCCCGCGAGCAACCCGGCCGGGCAGCACCCGGCCCGGGCGGCCGAGGGTCCGGTGGCCCGGCGGGACGTACGCGCGGTCCTCGCGGCGTACGTGGCGCTCACCAAGCCGCGGATCGTCGAACTCCTGCTGGTCACCACCATCCCGGCGATGATGCTCGCCGACGGCGGGCTCCCGTCGCTGTGGTTGATGGCCGTCGTGCTGATCGGTGGCTCCCTCGCCGCGGGCGCGGCAAGCGTGCTGAACTGCTACATCGACCGGGACATCGACCAGTTGATGCGGCGTACCAAGCGTCGGCCGCTGCCGGCGCACACGGTGTCGCCGCGGAGCGCGTTGGTCTTCGGTCTGGTGCTGGCGGCGGTGTCGGTCGCCCTGATGGCGGCGTTCACCAACCTGCTCGCCGCCGGGCTGACGCTTGCCGCGATCGTCTACTACGACGTCGTCTACACGCTGTGGCTCAAGCGGTCCACGCCGACCAACACCTTCTGGGGTGGCGCCTGCGGGGCGGCCCCGGTGCTGATCGGATGGGCGGCGGTGACCGGCTCACTGGCGCCGGCCGCGTGGGGGCTCTTCGCTGTGGTCTTCTTCTGGCAGATGCCGCACTTCTACCCGCTCGCCATGAAGTACAAGGACGACTACGCCCGCGCCGGGATCCCGATGCTGCCGGTGGTGGCGTCGGTCCGCCGGGTGAACGCCGAGATCCTGATCTTCGCGTGGCTCACCGTGCTCACCTCCCTGGCCGTCTGGCCGTTGGGGCTCAGCGCGATCTACGGGGTGCCGACCCTGGTGGTGGGTGCCATCTTCGTGGTCGAGGCGCACCGGCTCTGCCGGCGCGCGACGCGGGGCGAGGCGGTCAAGCCGATGCGGCTGTTCCACTGGTCCACGACGTACCTGACGATCGTGTTCGCCGCTGTCGCGCTCGACGCGCTGATCTGACCCGTCTCCGCCCCGCTGCGGCGGAACCGGTCGGCGATCCTCTGAATAATCACGAACATTGATGAGTTGTCCGGCTTTGATGTCACATCAGAGTAACTTTCAGCATGAGTCTGATCGGCTCAACTCCCTGGGCCGCAGACCGATTTGTCCGCTGCTTTTGTAGGCAAAAGTCCGGATATATTTGGTCACTGAGCCTGTGCTGATTCCTAAACCTGTAGGTAATTGGCATCACAAAAGGTTCATGGTTCTCGCCCGGGAGGGTGCGGGTCTGCTTAGGCTTCGCGTCATGGCAGATGGTTCCGATACGACGCTGACGGCCGAGCAGACCGCCGACGAGCAGGCCCCCCGCGGCCTGGTCGCGGGCCTTCAGGCGTTCGCCGCCGGTCACGGCGGCGCGAAGGCGGTCATCGAGTACGTCGGCAAGCGTGGCGCGCGAATCGTCCTGGTGGGTTCCGACGGCGAGTGGGGCGACCAGTTCGCCGACGACACCGTCACGGCGCGGGAGGCCTGCGCCCAGGCGGGAGTCGCAGTCGAGAACGCCTGGGAGCGGGAGCTGATGGACCAGATGCGCCCGAGCAACGACCTGTGGCGGTCCATGGCGCGCCGCACCATGGCCCGCTGAACAGCCACCTGAATTGACCACCAACCACCAGTCGACCCGGGGGAAACCCCGGGTCGCTCTCGTCACCTGTGCCGACCTCGTCGACCTCGATCCGGACGACCGGCTGGTCCTCGCTCCGCTGCGGGCCCGCGGCATCTCCGTCGCGACAGCGGTCTGGGACGACCCCGACGTCGACTGGTCCGACTTCGACCTGGTAGTGCTCCGTTCCCCCTGGGACTACGCGCTGCGCCGCGACGAGTTCGTCGCCTGGGCGGCAACCGTGCCGGCGCTTGTCAACCCGGCCGACGTGGTTCGGTGGAACACCGACAAGCGCTACCTCGCCGAGCTGAACGCGGCAGGGGTGCCGACCGTGCCGACGTCGTGGGTCGAGCCGGGGGAGCGCTGGCAGCCACCCGCCGAGACCGGCGAGTACGTGCTCAAGCCCGCGGTGAGCGCCGGCAGTCAGGACACCGGCCGGTACGACCTGGCCGACCCGGAGCACCGGGACCTGGCCGTCGCACACGTCCGTCGGCTCTCCGCCGCCGGCCGGGTGACAATGGTCCAGCCGTACCTGCGGGCCGTCGACACCGAGGGCGAGACGGCGCTGCTCTTCCTGGCCGGCCCCGACGGGCTCGCCTTCAGCCACGCGATCCGCAAGGGCCCGATGCTGACCGGTCCGGACCTCGGCCCGGACGGGCTCTACAAGGCCGAGGAGATCGCCACCCGGACCGCCCGGCCGGCGCAGTTGGCGGTGGCCGAGCAGACCCTCGCCGTGGTGCCCGGCGGCACACGGCAGCTGCTCTACGCCCGGGTCGACCTGATTCCCGGCCCGGACGGCGCGCCGGTCCTGGTCGAGCTGGAGCTGACCGAGCCGTCGCTGTTCATCGGGTACGCCGACGGGGCCCCCGACCGTCTCGCCACCGCGATCGCCACCCACCTGGCCCTGCGGAGCTGACCGGGTCCTTGCCCCGAGATCGTGCTCGTTCATTGTTGTAGTGGCATCGGCGCGTCGTGAGGCCACTACTTCCTGGTTCGAGCACGATCTTCGCGCGGGGCGCGGGGTTGTCAGACGGGGGTCGGGACCGGGGTGCCTTCGTCGGCCGGGGTGGTCTCGGTTGCCGGGGTCACCGGGCGGCGCTCGCGGGTGGACCACTGCACCGACAGGGCGGCCAGCAGCACCAGGCACGAGCCGAGCATGTGCGCGCCGACCAGGAGCGCTGGCAGGTGGGTGAAGTACTGCACGAAGCCGATCAGGCCCTGGCCCAGCTCCACGGCGACCAGGATGATCGCGGCGCGGGTGGCCCGCCGCGCGCCGACGGCGCGGAACGCGAAGATCAGCGCCACCGAGAGGCCGATCAGCAGGAAGACCGCGTCCGCGTGCACCTGGGAGATCGACTCGCTGTCGAGCCCGTTGCGGGCGGCGCCGTGGTCGCCGGCGTGCGGCCCGCTGCCGGTGACCCAGGTGCCGATGACGAGCACCGCGACCGCTGCGGCGGTGGTGACCCGGGCCAGCGCGCGGAGCGGCGTGGGCACCACTGACACGGTCGGGCCGTCCGGGTCGCCGATGCGCCGCCAAAGGGCGTACGCGGCGGCGATCACCGCCATCGAGGCGAGGAAGTGCAGGCCGACCACCCACGGGTTGAGGTTGGTGAGCACGGTGATGCCACCGAGCACCGCCTGGGCGGGAATGCCCAGGAACACGGCGACCGCGAGGGGCAGCAGCCCGGCTCGGCGGGGCCGTTGCGTCAGGACGGCCAGCAGGGTGGCCAGCGCGATCAGGCCCACCGCGAAGCTCAGCATCCGGTTGCTGAACTCGATCACCCCGTACACGCCCATCTCCGGGGTGGTGACGTACGAGTCGTCAGTGCACCGGGGCCAGGTGGGGCAGCCGAGGCCCGAGGCGGTCAACCGGACGGCCCCGCCGGTGACGACGATGCCCAGGTTCGCGATGATCGAGGCGAGCGCGAGGCGGCGCAGCAGGAGGTCGGGGACCGGACGGACGATTCGGTTCACGGCGCAAATCCTACGCACTGTAGTGATCGAGGTTCGTCCGACTCCGCCGGCTCGGTGGTTCGGATCACCGGGGCCCGGGTTTGCCACCCTCCGGGTAATTACGTAACGTTGGCGTTGTGAAAAACGCGGCGGCACTCCCCGGGTACCAGCCGATGGCTGTTCCGGCTGTCGGCGCGTCCGCGTCCGTCCCGGCCCCGACCACGCCCACGCCGACCGCCGGGGCCACGGCGGCGGAGATCTCCACCCGCGACCGGGTCACCCAACTGCTGCTGGAGCGGGGGGCCACCACCGCCGCGCAGCTCGGGGTGGCTCTCGGGCTCAGCCCGGCGGCGATCCGCCGGCACCTCGACGCGATGCTCGCCGACGGCGATGTGTACTCCCGCGAGCAGGTCATTCGGGGCAGCCGCGGGCGGGGGCGTCCGGCCAAGGTGTTCATGCTGACCGAGGCCGGCCGGGTTCGCTGTGGCACCCATCACTACGACAACATGGCCACCGCCGCGCTGCGCTGGATCGCCCGCAGCGGTGGTCCGGACGCGGTCGAGGCGTTCGCGGCCGAGCAGGTGTCCGCCCTGGAATCACGCTGCCGGGCCGCCATGGAGGACGCCGGCGACGACCCGCTCGCGCGGGCTGAGGCACTCGCCGGAGCGCTCACCGCCGAGGGTTACGCTGCCAACGCGACCACTATCGCCTCCGGCGGCCAGCTCTGCCAGCACCACTGCCCGGTGGCGCACGTGGCCGCCGAGTTTCCCCAGCTGTGCGAGGCCGAGACCGCGGTGATCTCCCGTTTGGTCGGCACCCACGTGCAGCGCCTGGCCACCATCGCGCACGGCGACGGGGTGTGCACCACGCACATCCCGACCCAGCCGGGCCGCGTTCCATCCGGTAATCCCGTCACCACTGTGAGGACAGATAGATGACCGAGCAGATCGTCCAGCCCCTGACCCAGGAAGAGCAGCTCGCCGCCCTGGGTCGCTACGAGTACGGCTGGTCCGACCCGGACGCCGCCGGGGCGGTCGCCCAGCGCGGCATCAACGAGGCGGTGGTGCGGGACATCTCGGCCAAGAAGAACGAGCCGGCCTGGATGCTCGACCTGCGGCTGAAGGGCCTGCGGCTGTTCGGCCGCAAGCCGATGCCGGCCTGGGGTGCGGACCTCACCGGGATCGACTTCGACAACATCAAGTACTTCGTGCGGTCCACCGAGAAGCAGGCCACCAGCTGGGAGGACCTGCCCGAGGACATCAAGAACACCTACGACCGGCTGGGCATCCCGGAGGCGGAGAAGCAGCGACTTGTCGCCGGTGTCGCGGCGCAGTACGAGTCCGAGGTCGTCTACCACAAGATCCGTGAGGACCTCGAGGAGCAGGGCGTCCTCTTCCTGGACACCGACACCGCGCTGCGCGAGCACGAGGACGTCTTCAAGGAGTACTTCGGCACGGTGATCCCGGTCGGCGACAACAAGTTCGCCGCGCTCAACACCTCCGTGTGGTCCGGTGGCTCGTTCATCTACGTGCCGAAGGGTGTGCACGTGGAGATCCCGCTGCAGGCCTACTTCCGGATCAACACGGAGAACATGGGCCAGTTCGAGCGGACGCTGATCATCGTCGACGAGGGTGCGTACGTGCACTACGTCGAGGGCTGCACCGCGCCGCTCTACTCCTCCGACTCGCTGCACAGCGCGGTCGTGGAGATCATCGTCAAGAAGAACGCGCGCTGCCGTTACACGACCATCCAGAACTGGTCGAACAACGTCTACAACCTGGTCACCAAGCGCGCCGTCTGCCACGAGGGCGCGACAATGGAGTGGGTCGACGGCAACATCGGCTCCAAGGTGACGATGAAGTACCCGGCGGTCTACATGACCGGCGAGCACGCCAAGGGTGAGGTGCTCTCGGTGGCGATGGCCGGCGAGGGCCAGCACCAGGACGCCGGCGCCAAGATGGTGCACGCCGCGCCGCACACCTCCTCGTCCATCATCTCCAAGTCGATCGCCCGGGGCGGTGGCCGCACCTCGTACCGTGGCCTGGTCCAGGTGCTTGAGG
Organism: Micromonospora sp. NPDC049047; assembly: GCF_040649135.1. Classification (NCBI taxonomy): domain Bacteria; kingdom Bacillati; phylum Actinomycetota; class Actinomycetes; order Micromonosporales; family Micromonosporaceae; genus Micromonospora; species Micromonospora sp. NPDC049047. The sequence continues at coordinate 90,102 of NZ_JBEZEY010000023.1, read as the reverse complement.
GCTCGCACCACAGCCGCAGCACCGTCAAGTGCGACGCGCTGCTTGTCGACACGATCTCCCGCTCCGACACGTACCCGTACGTCGACATCCGCGAGGACGACGTGTCGATGGGGCACGAGGCGACCGTCTCCAAGATCAGCGACGACCAGCTCTTCTACCTGATGAGCCGGGGCCTGAGCGAGGACGAGGCGATGGCCATGATCGTGCGCGGCTTCATCGAGCCGATCGCCAAGGAACTCCCGATGGAGTACGCCCTGGAGCTCAACCGCCTGATCGAGCTGCAGATGGAGGGCGCAGTCGGCTGACGCCGCCTCCGCCCGGCCACGGGCGGGCCCGGACCCGGTACGCCGGGTCCGGCCCGGCCCGCCTTGACCCACCGATTCATGACAGACCAAGGAAGACATGACTACCCAGGCTTCCGCGCCGCCGCCCAGCACCAAGTCGCAGGCGCTGCGCTCGTACGACGTCGCCGACTTCCCGGCCCTCACCGGCCTGGAGGAGGAGTGGCGTTTCACCCCGCTCAAGCGTCTGCGCGGCCTGCTCGACGGTGCCGTCTCAGACGAGTCGGCGCACTGGCCGGCGCTGGAGTACGGGAAGCTGCCCGCTGGCGTCACCGTCGGCCCGCTGGCGAAGGACGACCCGCGGCGGGGCAGCGTGCTGACCCCGGTGGACCGGGTCAGCGCGCGTGCCTACGGTGAGTCGGAAATCGGCACGCTGATCGAGGTGGCCCGGGAGGCCGTCGTCACCGAGCCGGTGATCGTCACCGTGCACGGCGGTCCGTCGGACGTGGTGGCCTTCACGCACACCTTCGTCGACGTGGGCGTGCTCTCCGAGTCGGTCCTCGTGCTGCAGTACGTGGACAGTGGCACCCTGGCCGACAACGTCGAGGTCTCGGTGGCCGACGGGGCGAAGCTGACCCTGGTCACCGTCGCCGACTGGGCCGACGACGCGGTGCAGGCCCAGCACCTCAAGGTCAAGCTGGGTCGGGACGCCAAGGTCATCCACATCCAGGTCACCCTCGGCGGCGACCTGGTCCGGCAGTTCACAAGCGTGGAGTACACAGGTCGGGGCGGCGAGGCCGAGCTGTACGGCGTCTACTTCGCCGACTCCGGCCAGCACCTGGAGCACCGGCAACTGGTCGACCACAACGTGCCGGACTGCCGCAGCTACGTTGGCTACCGGGGCGCCCTGCAGGGCGAGGACGCGCACACCGTCTGGGTGGGTGACGTGCTGATCCAGGCCGAGGCGACAGGCACCGACACGTACGAGATCAACCGGAACCTGCTGCTCACCGACGGCGCGCGGGCGGACTCCGTACCCAATCTGGAGATCGAGACCGGCGAGATCGCCGGCGCCGGTCACGCCAGCGCGACCGGCCGCTTCGACGACGAGCAGCTGTTCTACCTGATGGCCCGGGGCATCCCGGAGAGCGAGGCCCGCCGCCTGGTGGTCCGTGGCTTCTTCGCCGAGCTGATCAACAAGATCCCCGTCGAGGAGCTGCGCGAGCGCCTCGGCGACGCGATCGAGGCACGGCTCACCAAGGCCGGCGCCTGATGATCCGGATCTGTTCCGCGGAGGATGTGCCGAAGGGCACCGCGATCAGCGCGGACGTCGACGGCACCCCGATCGCGCTCGTGCACGGTGAGGACGGCGAGTTCTACGCCGCCTACGACGAGTGCTCGCACGCCGCGGTCGCCCTGTCCGAGGGGGAGGTCGACGGCTGCACGCTGGAGTGCTGGCTGCACGGCTCGCGTTTCGACCTGCGCACCGGGCAGCCCTCCGGCCTGCCGGCCACCGAACCCGTCCCCGTCTACCCCGTCGAAGTCCGCGACGGCGACATCTACGTCAGCCTGACGCCGAGTAATGGAGTGACCCGATAATGAGCACCCTGGAGATCCGCGACCTGAAGGTGTCGGTCAAGCTGCCCGAGGGTGAGCTCAAGCCGATCCTGGCCGGCGTCGACCTGACCGTGAGGTCCGGTGAGACGCACGCGATCATGGGCCCGAACGGTTCCGGCAAGTCCACCCTCGCGTACTCGATCGCCGGTCACCCCAAGTACGAGATCACCGGCGGCACGGTGACCCTCGACGGCGAGGACGTGCTCGCCATGACCGTCGACGAGCGCGCCCGCGCCGGCCTCTTCCTGGCCATGCAGTACCCGGTCGAGGTGCCCGGCGTCTCGGTGGCCAACTTCCTGCGCACCGCCAAGACCGCCATCGACGGCGAGGCGCCCAAGCTGCGCACCTGGGGTGGCGAGCTGCGCGGCGCGATGGAGCGCCTGCAGATGGACCCGGCGTTCGCCCAGCGCAACGTCAACGAGGGCTTCTCCGGCGGTGAGAAGAAGCGGCACGAGATCGTCCAGCTCGAGCTGCTCAAGCCGAAGATCGCCATCCTCGACGAGACCGACTCCGGCCTCGACGTGGACGCGCTGCGCGTGGTCAGCGAGGGCGTCAACCGGGTCCGCGACACCGGCGACACCGGCGTGCTGCTGATCACCCACTACACCCGGATCCTGCGCTACATCAAGCCGGACTTCGTGCACGTCTTCGTGGCCGGCCGGATCGTCGAGCAGGGCGGCCCGGAGCTGGCCGACAAGCTCGAGGCCGAGGGCTACGAGCGGTACGCCGCCGGGGCCGGCACGGCCAAGGCCTGAGTGGGAGAGGCGCTGCCGAGATGACCAGCATCGCGATCCCCGAGGGGATGCCGCAGTACGACGACGTGCCACGTTTCGACGTGGCCCGGGTGCGCGCCGACTTCCCGATCCTGAGCCGGGAGATCAACGGACACCCGCTGGTCTACCTCGACAGCGCCAACACCTCGCACAAGCCCCGCCAGGTGCTCGACGTGCTCGACGAGCACTACGCGCGGCACAACGCGAACGTGTCACGTTCGGTGCACACGCTCGGCAGCGAGGCCACCGAGGCGTACGAGGGGGCGCGGGCCAAGGTCGCCGCGTTCATCAACGCGCCGAGCACCGACGAGGTGGTGTTCACCAAGAACTCCACCGAGGCGATCAACATCGTGGCGTACGCCTTCTCGAACGCCTCGCTGCGCCCGGACGCCTCTCCGCTGGCTGCTCCGTCCCGCGAGACGGACGACCGGTTCCGGCTGGGGCCGGGCGACGAGGTGGTGATCTCCGAGATGGAGCACCACTCGAACATCGTCCCGTGGCAGCTGCTCTGCGAACGGACCGGCGCGACCCTGCGCTGGTTCCCCGTGACCGACCAGGGCCGCCTCGACGAGTCGGGCCTGGACGACCTGGTCACCGAACGGACGAAGATCGTCTCGTTGGTGCACATGTCGAACATCCTCGGCACCGTCAATGCCACCTCCCGGATCACCGCACGGGTCCGTGAGGTGGGCGCGCTGCTGCTGCTGGACTGCTCGCAGTCCGTGCCGCACCTGCCGATGGACGTTGTCGACCTGGACGCCGACTACATCGTCTTCACCGGCCACAAGATGTGCGGTCCGACCGGCATCGGTGTGCTCTGGGGTCGCGGTGAGCTGCTGGCGGCGATGCCGCCGGTGATGGGCGGCGGCTCGATGATCGAGACGGTCACCATGGCACGCTCGACGTTCGCCGCGCCGCCGACCCGGTTCGAGGCGGGCACCCCGCCGATCGCCGAGGCGGTCGCGCTCGGTGCCGCGGTGGACTACCTCACCGGCATCGGGATGCGGGCCATCCAGTGGCACGAGAAGGAGCTGACGGCGTACGCGCTCGACGCTCTCGGCGCGGTGCCGGACCTGCGGATCTTCGGTCCGACAGTGCCGGTCGGCCGGGGCGGCACCATCTCGTTCGCGCTGGGCGACGTGCACCCGCACGACGTGGGTCAGGTGCTCGACTCGCTCGGCGTGCAGGTGCGGGTGGGTCACCACTGTGCCAAGCCGGTGTGCGGCCGGTTCGGTGTCCCGGCGATGACCCGGGCCTCGTTCTACCTCTACACCACCACCGAGGAGATCGACGCTCTGGTGGCCGGTCTGGAGCAGGTGCGGAAGGTGTTCGACTGATGGTGCAGCTCGACCAGCTCTACCAGGAGATCATCCTGGACCACTACAAGCACCCGCACGGGCGTGGCCTGCGCGACGCCGACGTCCCGGGTGACCAGGTCGCGGAGGCGCACCACGTCAACCCGACCTGCGGCGACGAGGTCACCGTCCGGGTGGCCACCGACGGCGCCGTGCTGCACGACATCTCGTACGACGGCATGGGCTGTTCGATCAGCCAGGCCTCGGCGAGCGTGCTGCACGAGTTGCTGCGCGGCAGGGGCGCCGGGGAAGCATTCGAGGTACACGGGGCGTTCGTGGAGTTGATGTCCGGGCGTGGTCAGGTCACGCCGGACGAGGACGTGCTCGGTGACGGGGTGGCGTTCGCGGGTGTGGCCCGCTACCCCGCCCGGGTGAAGTGCGCGCTGCTGCCGTGGATGGCGTTCAAGGACGCCGCGGCCCGCGCCGGTGTGGGCGCGAGCCCGGAGGTGAAGGCGTGACAGTGCGGCAGCGAGCGAATGACACTGTGGTGCCTTGTGGCATCACGAAGCGATGCGGAGGGACGGCATGAGCGAGAACACCGCTACCGAGGCGACGCCGGAGGCCGGTGACACCACTGTGGAGCCGCAGACCGACGCCGCGACGACCGACGGCACCGGTGCCGCCGCCCCCGAGGGTGGCGTCAGCAAGGCCATGATCGCCGACATCGAGGAGGCGATGAAGGACGTCGTCGACCCGGAGTTGGGCATCAACGTGGTCGACCTGGGTCTGGTGTACGGCGTGCACGTCGACGACGAGAACGTCGCCACCCTCGACATGACGCTCACCTCGGCAGCCTGCCCGCTGACCGACGTGATCGAGGACCAGACCCGGCAGGCGCTCACCACCGGCCCCGGCGGCGGCCTTGTCAACGACATCCGGATCAACTGGGTGTGGCTCCCGCCGTGGGGCCCGGACAAGATCACCGATGAGGGTCGGGACCAGCTCCGATCCCTCGGCTTCAACGTCTGACCGACCCCGTTCGCCAGTCGTCGAGCGCGGTACCCCGTCCGGGGTGCCGCGCTCGATGCGTACCGGATCGGGCTTCCCACTGCGGAAGGGGACCGTTCCGGTCGCGTGGGCGGAAAAGCGGTGGCGGGGGTGGTGCGTCGGCGCGCAGGATGCCTGGGTGATTGAGGCGTACCCGATGCAGGTCCCGGTCCGTGCGGCGACTGCCGTGCGTCGACAGCGGCCGGTCCGGGGGCGAGCCTCGACCCGCCACCGACTCCCGTGACCGAGGCGCTGCTCGCCGGTCTGGTGGCCGGGTACGGCGTCGCCATCCCGGTCGGCGCGATAGCGATCCTGATCCTGGGGCTGAGCGCTCGTACGTCGTTCCGGGTCGGTGCTGCCGCGGCGCTCGCGGTGGCGACTGCCGACGGGCTCTACGCGGCGGTCGCCGCGCTCGGTGGCGCCAGCCTGGCCGGGGTCGTCGCGCCGGTCGCCGGGCCGCTGCGGGTGGTCGCGGCTGTCGTCCTGCTGGGCCTGGCCGGGCACGGCCTGTTCCGGACCTGGTCGGCGCACCGGTCGCGGCGCACGCCGACGGCACCCGTCGGCGGAGGGCTGAGCACTCCGGGGCGGGCCTACGCGGCGTTGCTCGGGCTGACCCTGCTCAATCCGGCGACGGTGCTCTACTTCACCGCGCTGGTGCTGGGCCGTCGGGACACCGCCAGCGCGGGCCCGGGCGCGGCGGTGCTCTTCGTGGCGGGGGTGTTCCTGGCGTCGGCGAGTTGGCAGCTGCTCATCGCCGGCGGCGGCACCGTGGTCGGTCGGGCGCTGAGCAGTCCGCGCGGGCGGCTGGTCACCGGCCTGGTGTCCAGCGCGCTGATCGCCGCGCTGGCGGTGGTCGCGTTGCTGCCGGGCTGAGCGCCCCGCCCACCCGGGCGTGCCGTACGGTCGGGCGGTGACCAGTCGACCCGCAGCCGGGGGCGGCCGGTGGGTGGAGGTCGATCCGGCCCGCGTCGGCCGCTGGGTCGAGGGCTTCGCCGACCGGCACGGCCCGCACACCGCCACCCCGCGGGAGTACGGGCTGCTGCTCACCGCCGACGACGGGGCAACCGCCGAGTTGTACGCCCCACCCGGGGCGCCGGCCAGCGACGACGTCGCCGGGTTCGTGGCCGCCGCCGTAGCGCCCCGCCGGATCGGTCTGCTGCTGGCCCGCAAGGGCGCGGTGGCCGTCGGCGTCGCCGAGGGAGGCGACCTGGTCGTCTCCAAGGTGGACAGCCGCTACGTGCAGGGGCGCACCGCCGCGGGCGGGTGGTCACAGCAGCGGTTCGCCCGGCGGCGCGACAACCAGGCCAGGGCGGCGCTCGGTGATGCGGCCGACCTGGCCGTACGCCTGCTCCTGCCGGCGGTGGCGACGTTGGCGGCGGTGGTCTGCGGTGGGGATCGGCGGGCGGTGGACACGGTGCTGGCCGACCGCCGGTTGGCTCCGCTCGTGCCGCTGCGCGCGGAGCGGCTGCTCGACGTGCCGGAGCCTCGGCACGCCGTGCTTGTCGCGGCGGCTGTGGCGGCCCGTGCGGTGCACATCCGGCTGCGCGATCCGGCACCGGTCGGCTGAGCGACGACAGCCACCCAGGTCTCCCGGCTCGACTAGCGCGACAACCGCCCCGCCAGCATGGTCGGCGCTGGCGGGGCGGGTCAGCTCAGATCAGAGCTGGTCGGTGCCGAAGGTGTCGCAGTTCTTCGGGTCACCGCCGTCGTAGCCCTGGGTGAACCAGCGCTTGCGCTGCTCGGACGTGCCGTGGGTGAACTGGTCCGGGTTGACCCGTCCACCGGAGCGCTCCTGGATGCTGTCGTCACCGATCGCCTCGGCGGTGTCGACGGCCTGGCTGATGTCGGCCTCGGTGATCGACTTGAACAACGGCTGCTGACCGGTCTTGTCCTTGCTCTCGGTGGCGTGCTTGGCCCAGGCGCCGGCATAGCAGTCGGCCTGCAACTCCAGCCGCACCGAGGCGGAGCGGGGGCCACTCTGGTCGCCCTGGCCGGCCTTGGCGTTGGTGCCGAGCAGGTTCTGGACGTGGTGGCCGTACTCGTGGGCGAGGACGTACGGCTGGGCGAACTCACCCTTGGCGCCGAACCGGGTGGCCAGCTCGTCGTAGAAGCTCAGGTCGATGTACACCTTCCGGTCGGCGGGGCAGTAGAACGGGCCGACCCCCGAGTCGGCCTGCCCGCAGCCGGTGTTCACCGCGGCCTGAAAGAAGTTGGTGATGGTGGGCTCGTACTCGCCGTTGCCCACCTCCGGGTACGCCTTCTGCCAGTAGGCCTGGATGCTGTTGACGTAGAGCAGGTTGCGGCAGCGCGCGTCGTCGAGACGGTCGGGGTTGGCGGTGCCGCACACCTGATCCAGGTCGCCGCCCCCGGCCTGGCCTCCGTCGTCGCCGTTGGTCATGGCGTTGAGGCCGAACCCGCCGCCGAGCAGGGCGACGAGCACGGCCACCACGATGCCGATGATGCCGCCCCGGCCACCGCCTCCGGGGATGGGGATGCCGAAGCCGCCGCCGCCCGACCCGCCGCCCCGGCCCAGGTCGTTGGCCTGTGAGGTGTCGAGTTCGGCCCGCTCGTTGAGTTCCATGCTGACCCCGATCGCCGTATGCCGTGAATGTCGTATGGATGTCGTTGTGTCCGTGAAGTGCCGGACGGGGTCCGGACAGCGGTTCCGATACCCGATGATCTTGATCGGTAATCCGGGCGGGCCGTCCGACAGCGCCCGGTACACTTGTCGGGTGCTGCGCTGCGAAGGCTGAACCGCCCCGCGCCGTCGGGCCCATGAGCCCGCCGGCCGTTTCGCGTGCCCCGAGTCAGCCTTCCAGACCCCGAGAGCGAGCCCGAAAACATGATCACAGCCACCGGCCTGGAACTGCGTGCCGGTTCCCGGATCCTGCTGTCCGACACCACCCTGCGCGTACAGCCGGGTGACCGGATCGGCCTGGTCGGTCGCAACGGTGCCGGCAAGACCACCACGCTGAAGGTCCTCGCCGGTGAGGGGCAGCCGTACGCCGGCCAGATCGACACGCGCAGTGCCATCGGCTACCTCCCGCAGGACCCGCGCACCGGCGACCTCGAGGTGACCGGCCGCGACCGGGTGCTGTCGGCACGCGGCCTGGACGTGCTGATGTCCCAGATGCAGGAGATCGAGGCCCAACTCGCCGAGGACGCCAGCGACAAGCTGGTCCGCCGCTACGGCGCGCTGGAGGACCAGTTCGCCGCCCTGGGTGGATACGCGGCCGAAGCCGAGGCAGCCCGCATCTGCGCCAACCTCGGCCTGCCCGACCGGGCGCTCGCCCAGACCATCGGCACCCTCTCCGGTGGTCAGCGCCGGCGCATCGAGCTGGCCCGGATCCTGTTCCGCGACGCCGGTGAGAACGGCGGCGGCATCCTGCTGCTCGACGAGCCCACCAACCACCTCGACGCCGACTCGATTACCTGGTTGCGCGGGTTCCTCGCCAACCACAAGGGCGGCCTGATCGTGATCTCCCACGACGGCGCGCTGCTGGAGTCGGTGGTCAACAAGGTCTGGTTCCTCGACGCCACCCGCTCCGTGGTCGACGTGTACAACCTGGGCTGGAAGGCGTACCTGGAGGCGCGGGAGACCGACGAGCGGCGCCGCCGTCGGGAGCGGGCCAACGCGGAGAAGAAGGCCGGCGCGTTGATGGCGCAGGCCGACAAGATGCGGGCCAAGGCCACCAAGACCGTCGCCGCGCAGAACATGGCCCGCCGCGCCGAGAAGCTGATCTCGGGGCTGGAGGAGGTGCGGGTTTCCGACCGGGTGGCCAAGGTGCGCTTCCCCAACCCCGCGCCGTGCGGCAAGACCCCGCTCACCGCTACCGGCCTGTCCAAGTCGTACGGCTCGCTGGAGATCTTCACCGACGTCAACGTCGCTGTCGACAGGGGTTCCCGGGTGGCCATCCTGGGTCTCAACGGCGCCGGCAAGACGACTCTGCTGCGGATGCTCGGCGGGCTGCTCACCCCGGACACCGGCGAGGTGCACGCGGGCCACGGCCTGCGGCTGGGCTACTACGCCCAGGAGCACGAGACGCTTGACGTGGAGCGCACCGTGCTGGAAAACATGCGCGCCGCCGCCGTCGAGCAGTCCGACACCGACCTGCGCAAGATCCTCGGCGCGTTCCTCTTCTCCGGTGACGACGTGAACAAGCCGGCCGGGGTGCTCTCCGGTGGCGAGAAGACCCGGCTGGCGCTGTCCACCCTGGTCTGTTCCGGAGCCAACGTGCTGCTGCTCGACGAGCCGACGAACAACCTCGACCCGGTCAGCCGGGAGCAGGTGCTCGACGCCATCGCCAACTACCCGGGCGCGATCGTCCTGGTCACCCACGACCCGGGGGCGGTGCTGGCGCTCAAGCCGGACCGCGCGATCCTGCTGCCCGACGGCGACGAGGACGCCTGGAGCGACGACCTGCTCGAGCTGGTCGAGCTGGCCTGACCGGGGCCGCCCGTCCGGCGGTTCCTCAGCCGAGCAGGTCGGCCACCCGGCCCAGCACACCGGAGCTGACCAGGATCACCACCCCGACGCCGACGAAGATCGCCGGGACCAGCCAGTGGCCCGCGCGCTCGACCAGCCGGACCACGCGGGGGTGCCCGCCCAGCCAGGCGGCGGCGGCGCACCACAGGGCGATGAGCAGCACGAACATCAGCAGGAAGACGGCGCTGTCGGCCACGCCGAGGGCCCGGAAGACGGGTACGTAGACGGCCACGTTGTCGGCGCCGTTGGCGATCGTCACGCCGGCCACCCCGAAAAGGCCGGTGACGACAGTGGGGGCCTCGTCGTCGTCGGAACCCCGCAGCGCGCGTACGCCAAGCGCGATCGGCAGCAGCCCGAGCAGCCCCGTCCACGGGTCCGGCACCACCAGCAGGCCGGCCGCGACCACAGCGCTGACCAACGCGAGCGCGCCGATGCCGAGGTATTGACCAGCGACAATCTGCCAGGGTCGGGGTCGGCCGGTGGTGCGGGCCGCGACGAAGAACAGAGTCAGGATGACGATGTCGTCGATGTCGGTGGCGGCGAAGACCACCGCCGCTCCGGCCGCGGTGCCCAACAGGTCGATCACCATCGAAGGCTACGGGTCGCCGCCAGCCACCACCAGGCGGCGGTGGTACGCCTGGCCCACCACCCCGGGGTCGAATGTCAGGATCACTCTATCGGGAAGCTGACATTGCATAGCGTGTCGGTTGGCGAAGAGTTGATATCTGGCGCATGATCGTTCGAGGCGGTCTAATAGGTGGGACCGTATCCGAACCGCACAGTCTGGGACGTGAGGACACAGCATGGCAGCCACTGGCACAGCCACCAGCACTGAGAAGGGTCGCCGGATCGTCGGAGCCGAGCGTCAGACGCTCGCCAAGGACCTGGTAAAGCGGTACACGTCAGGGGAGAGCATCCGCGCCCTGGCGGCCTCGACCGGCCGTTCCTATGGGTTCATCCACCGAGTGCTCACCGAGTCAGGGGTGCAGCTGCGTCAGCGCGGCGGTGCCCGGCGCCGCAAGAAGGCATGACGCGCCTTTCAGCGTCGTCAGCCGGCGCAACGCTTCGGGGCGCTCGGTGACCACCGAGGCAACCGGGGTTCGGTTCAGCTGCGACGGGCCGGTCGCCACGGTGACGTTGTGCCGGCCCGACGTGTTCAATGCTCAGACGCCCGCGACCTGGCGGGCGATGAGCGACTTCTCCCGCGAGCTGCCCGGCGACGTGCGGGTGGTGGTGGTCCGGGGCGAGGGGCGTGCTTTCTCCTCCGGGGTCGACCTCACGTTGGCTGGCGCTTCCGGCCCTGGCTCCTTCGCGCATCTCGCCACACTGCCTGAGCAGGAGTGCGCCGACCACATCGCGGGATTCCAGGCGGGCTTCACTTGGCTGCACCGGCCGGATGTCATCTCCATCGCGGCCGTGCAGGGGCACGCGATAGGTGCCGGCTTCCAACTCGCGCTCGCCTGCGATCTGCGAGTGCTGGCCACGGATGCCAAGTTGTCGATGGCCGAGGTGATTATCGGCTTGGTGCCCGACCTCGCCGGCACGAAGCGCCTGGTGGAGCTTGTTGGTTATTCGCGGGCGCTGGAGATCTGCGCGACCGGCCGCCGGCTGGACGCGGCCGAGGCGGACCGAATCGGGCTGGCCACCCTGGTGGTGCCACCGGCCGAGCTGGAGGGGGCGGTCCAGGACCTGACCGCCGCGCTGCTCGCCCGCGCCCGGGACGCGGTGGTGGAGATCAAGGCGCTGCTGGCGGGTGCGGCCGGGCGGTCGCACGCCGATCAGCAGCGCGCCGAGCGGGAGTCGCAGACCCGCCGAGTGCGAGCCCTGGCCGGACGCGGAGAATAGGTAAGGACCGGACGGGAAGATCCGGGTTACGACCGAGGTTGTCACACTCGTCGGGAGAATTGGCCTGACGGTGCAGTCCGACCGACGACCCGGAGGCGAGCGATGTCCAACCCGATGTCCGGCGGTGGCATGGCCGGGTGGAGCATGCTCCGGTCGATGCGCAACAGCGACGAGGTCTCCGGCCATCGTCTCAAGCGCGGCGTCGCCCGACGCATCGTGGCCTTCGCCCAACCGTACCGGCGCGACATCATCATCTTCCTGGCCACCGTGGTGATCGCCGCGGTGATCGGGGTGGCGACCCCGCTGCTCGCGGGTGAGGTCATCGACGCGATCGCCGACCGGGGGCCGCAGGCCGGCTCCACAGTCGTCAAGCTCGCCCTGGTCATCGCCGCGTTGGCCGTCGCCGACGCGCTCTTCTCCCTCGCCCAGCGCTGGTACTCCGCCCGCATCGGCGAGGGCATCATCCTCGACCTGCGCACCCGGGTCTACGACCACGTGCAGCGGATGCCGTTGCAGTTCTTCACCCGCACCCAGACCGGCGCCCTGGTGAGCCGGCTCAACAACGACGTGCTCGGCGCCCAACGGGCGTTCACCTCCACCCTCTCCGGGGTGGTCAGCAACGTCATTCAACTGGTGCTCACCGCCGGTGCGATGCTGATCCTGTCCTGGCAGATCACGGTGCTGTCGCTGATCCTGCTGCCGGTGTTCATCATCCCGGCTCGCCGGGTCGGCAGGCGACTGGCCGAGATCACCCGGGAGTCGTACAACCTCGACGCCAAGATGAACGCGACAATGACGGAGCGGTTCGGAGTGGCCGGCGCGCTGCTGGTGAAGCTCTTCGGTCAGCCCGAGATCGAGGCCCGCCGGTTCGCCGACCGGGCCGAGCGGGTCCGCGACATCGGCATCCAGTCGGCCATGTACTCCCGCACCTTCTTCGTGGCGATGTTGCTTGTCGCCTCACTGGCCCAGGCGCTCACCTACGGTCTCGGTGGTTGGCTGGCGGTCGCCGGCGCGGTCAGTGCCGGCACCGTCGTGAAGCTCGCGCTGCTGCTCACCCGGCTGTACGGTCCGCTCACCGCACTGTCCAACGTGCGGGTGGACGTGATGAGCGCGCTCGTCTCCTTCGACCGGGTCTTCGAGGTGCTCGACCTGAAGCCGGGCATCGTGGAGAAGCCCGACGCCGTGCCGGTGCCCAGGGCCACCGGCCGGGTCGACTTCCGCGACGTGCGATTCCGCTACCCGAGCGCCGCCGAGATCTCACTGGCCTCCCTGGAGGAGGTCGCCACCCTCGACCGGACGGTGAACGAACCGGTGCTCAAGGGCGTCTCCTTCAGCGTCGAGCCGGGGCAGATGGTCGCCCTCGTCGGCCCGTCCGGGGCCGGCAAGTCGACGCTGTCGATGCTCATCTCCCGGATCTACGACGTCACCGACGGGCAGGTGCTGGTCGGCGGGGTGGACGTGCGGGACGCGACGCTCGCCTCCCTGCGCGACGAGATCGGCGTGGTCACCCAGGATTCGCACCTGTTCCACGAGACCATCGCCGAGAACCTGCGCTACGCCAAGCCGGACGCCACCGACGACGAGATCTGGGCCGCGCTCGCCGGCGCCCAGGTGGCAGACCTGGTCCGGTCGCTGCCCGACGGGCTGGACACCACTGTCGGCGAGCGCGGCTACCGGTTCTCCGGCGGCGAGAAGCAGCGCATCGCGATCGCCCGGCTGCTGCTCAAGGCCCCGTCGATCGTGATCCTCGACGAGGCGACCGCCCACCTGGATTCGGAGAGCGAGGCGGCGGTGCAGCGGGCGCTGTCGGTGGCGCTGGCCGGTCGTACCGCCCTGGTGATCGCGCACCGGCTCTCCACCGTCCGCGACGCCGACCAGATCCTGGTGCTCGACGGCGGGCGGATCGTCGAGCGGGGGCGGCACGACGAGCTGGTCGCGGTCGGCGGGCTCTACGCCGAGCTGTACCGCACCCAGTTCGCGGTCGCCGACTCGCCCACCCCGTTCGTCGACGCGACAGGGCCCGAGCCGGTGGTCATGCCCCTTGGCACGTACGTCGCCGACGAAGCCCTGCCGCCCGCCGCCGCCAACTGACGTCCCGCCGGCACCGGGCCGGGTCCGTCGCGGTCGCGGTGCGCGCTGACCGACTCCAGGTTCCTGGAAGTCGGGGTGTCCTCGTCACGTCGACAGCCCGACTTCCTGGAAGCCGAGTCGATCAGCGCCGTTCCGGCAGGCCGGTCGCCACCCGCAGCTCGGCGAACGCCACACCCAGCGTGACCGGGGTGAAGTGCGCGTTCAGGCCGCTGGGGTTGGGCAGCACCCACAGCCGGGCGCCGGCCAGTGATCCCGGCTGCGGCCCGAAGGTGGCTTTCGGCCGCTGAAAACCGATCCGGTACGCGGTCACCCCCACCACCGCCACCCAGCGCGGCTGGTAGCGGTCCACCTTGTCGGTCAGGATCGCGGCACCGTCGAGGAGTTCCTCGCTGCTCAGCTCGTCCGCGCGGGCACTGGCCCGGGCGGCCATGTTGGTGATGCCGAGCCCGAGTGCGGGCAGCTCGTCCTGTTCGCTGGGGTGCAGCAGCCGGGGGGTGAACCCGCCCCGGTGCAGCGCGGGCCAGAACCGGTTGCCGGGTCGGGCGAAGTGCCAGCCGGTGGCGGCCGACCAGAGGCCGGGGTTGATGCCGACGAAGAGCACCGCCAACCCCGGCGCGAGGACGTCGGGGATCGTCAGGTCAGCGGCCGCGGCCAGCTCTGCCCGGGTCGGACGGGCTGTCCGGGGCGTCACCGTCGGGTGACGATCGGCCCGGTCCCCGGGTCCCGGCGGCCGTCCGGTGCGCCGCGCGCTGATCGACTCGGGTTCCTGGAAGTCGGGGTGTCCTGGTCGCGTCGACCGCCCGGTTTCCTGAAGGCCGAGTCGATCAACGGCAAGGCCGAGTCGATCAACGACCGGGTGGTCGGGCTGAGCCCGCTCGGGCGGCGTCACGGCACGGGCCGGTCGGCCCCCGTCGGAGGTCACAGCCCGCGGAGCGCGCCGCCGTCGACCGGCACTGTGATCCCGGTGAGGTAGCTCGCGGCGGGGGAGAGCACGAACGCGGCGACCCGGCCGAACTCGGCCGGGTCGCCGAGGCGGCGCAGCGGGATGCTGGCCTCGGCCTCGGCGTGGGCGCGCTCGGGGTCACCGGTGGCGGCGAACAGCTCCCGGTTGCGGTCGGTCAGGATCCGGCCGGGCAGCAGCCCGACCACGCGGACGCCGCGCGGGCCGTAGTCGTCGGCGATGTCCTTGGCGGCGCCGACCAGACCGGGCCGCAGACCGTTGGAGATGCCGAGACCAGGCACCGGACCACGCGCCGAGGTGGAGAGCACCAACCCGATCGCGCCGCCCTCGGGCAGCGCGGCGGCGACCGTGCGGACCGCCCGGACGCTGCCCAGAAAGACGGTCTCGAAGGATTGCCGCCACTGCTCGTCGGTGATCGCCGCGGCGTTGCCCGCCGGTGGCCCGCCGACCGAGATCAGCGCGCCGTCGAGCCGGCCGAAGTGCTCCTGGGCGGCGGCGACGAGCTGCCCCGGCGCCTGCGGGTCGGCCAGGTCGGCGGTCAGCCCGACGGCGCGCTCCGGGCCGCCGAGCTGCGCCGCGGCGGCGGCCACGGCGTCCGGGTTGCGGGCCGACAGGACCACCCGTGCCCCATCGGCGACCAGGCACTGCGCTGTCGCGAAGCCCAGGCCGCGGGATGCTCCGGTGAGGATGTACACGTGGTCGGACAGCCCTAGATCCATAAGGTCGATCCTGCCGCATCCGGCACGTCGTCGCCACCAACCGAGGCCACCGTCGATGGGCGCGGGGCGGGGCGTAACAGGCGTACCCGGCCGGCGATCTGCACCGCCACCGCTCCGCCGGCGCGGCCCACCGCCGGCATCCGGCGTGGGCGCGGCGTTCGCCGCCCGTCGTAGCGCAGGCGTGCCTCCCGGACGGCCAGCTCCTCGGCGGCCGGCGGGGGGAGTGCGTCTTTGTCGCGCAGCGACCGGGCCAGGTCCCAACCGTCGCGCAGTGACCCGGCGGTGGGTCGCCGGGCGGCCCACTCGGCGAAGGTCGTCGACCAGCCAGCACCGAGGCCGGCGGCGAGCAGCGGCCAGTGCCGGGCCACGTCGCCGGCCCGCTTGCGCAGCAACGCGGCCCGGGTGGCGGCCAGTGGGGCCGGGGCGAATCCCGGCGGTGGGGACCCGCCGGCGACCAGCGCCGCGACCAGTTCAGCCTGCCGTTCGGCGAGCCCCGGGCGGGGATCGGCGCTGGTCATGTCACGGCCGGGAAGTCGGCGGCGGCGGCCAGGGCGTCCAGTTCGGCGCGCAGCTCGGCGGCCGGTGGGTAGTGGCCGTCGCGTTCCAACAGCAGCGCCGGTGGACGCCGTCGGGCGCAGAGCGCCTCGACCAGCTCCAGCACCGCCGCCGACACCGGGTCGGTGTGGGTGTCGTGGTAGAAGCCGCAGTGCTCCGCGCCGCCGGCCACGTGGGCGTACACGACCCGCTCCAGCGGCAACCGGTCCAGCAACGCCAGCGGGTCGGTGCCCCGGTTGCGGGCGTTGGCGTGCACGTTCGCCACGTCCAGCAGCAACAGAGCGCCGGTCCGGTCGAGGATCTCGGTGAGGAAGTCCGCCTCGTCCAACTCGTCGTCGGGCCAGTCGACAAGCGCGGCGATCGGTTCCAGCGCGATCGGCACCGGCAGCTCGGCCTGGACCCGCGCCACGTTGGCGCAGACCGCGGCGACCGCCTCCCGGCTGCGTGGCAGCGGCAGCAGGTGGCCGGCCTCCAGGCCGCCCGCTCGGACGAACGCGATGTGCTCGCTGACCAGCGGCGCGTCCACCCGGTGCGCGACAGCGGCCAGGTGGGCGACCCGGGCCGGGTCGACCGGCTCCGCGCCGCCCAGGGAGAGCCGCACCCCATGCGGTACGACGGTGACCGCGCGCTCGCGCAGCCGGGCCAGCCCGGCCGGGAGCGGCCCGGACGCGGGCACCGCCTCGGCCACCACCTCGACGAAGCGCAGCCCGGGCAGCTCGGCCACGAAACCGGCGATCTCCGGACGCCAGCCGATGCCCACCCCGGTCGGCCCGGTCATCCGCCGCACCCCCCGCCGCCGCATCCGCCCCCGCCGCCGCACGAGCTGCCGCCGCCGCAGGAGCTGCCACCGGAGCTGTCGCCACCGCCCGAGGATCCGTCGGAGCCGCCGCTCCAGCCGCTGCTGGCGGCGGCCTGACGTTGGATCTCGGCCTGCTCGGCGAAGCCCGGGTCGAGTGCCCAGAGCGAGGCGGTGCCGTACAGGGCCACACCCATCGCCGCACCGGCCGCCCCGTAGGTGGCGTAGGCCGGCGCGGACGCCGGGGCGAGGTGGGTGTGCTCGCGGCGCACGGCGCGCAGCGCGGCCCGACCGGCCCGGGTGAGCACGGGTGGCCGGCGCAGGACGAGCGTGACGATCAGGAGCGCGACAAGGGTCAGCAGCAGGTAACCGACCGGGTGACCGCTGAACAGACCGGAGACGAGCCGGAGCACACCGAGGCCCAGCAGGGCGATCAGGATCGTGGTCCAGAACCGGGCCCGCGCCCGTTGCGCGTCGTCGGTCAGCAGGCCCCGCTGCTCCAGGCCGTCGCGGAGCTGCTGCAGCGCGCCGCGTACGCGCTCGTCCCGCGGTAGGTCCCCGACCCGGGCGTGCTGGTGCGCGGCCCAGTGGACGGCCTGGTCCAGTGGGGTGAGGCCGGTCGGCGCGGCACCGACGGTGGTCAGTCGACGGTCCGGTCGCACACCGATCGCGCCGCTGCCGCGCAGGCCGCCGAGTGCGGCGTGTACGGCGAGCCGGGGCCCACCGTTGAGGTATGCGACCTGCTGCGGTCCGAGCGGATCAGCGGTCGTGGCGGCGTTCGACCCGGCCGCCAGCCGGATCCGGTAGTACACCGCGACGGCCACCACCACGGCGGTCGCCACCAGGTAGAAGCGGAGGAAGGTCGGGCCGGGGATGCCCCAGGTGTCGCCGGACGCGGCGTGAACGATCATCGACTGCTCCTGTCACCGGAGGGATCCGCGGCCCCATTGTGGAGCAGCGTCGCCACGCTCGACAGACCGCAGCCAGTGGGCTCAGTGCCGGCGGACCGCCTCCTCCACGAGGTCGAGCACCGGGCCCATCTCGTCGGCGGGTCGGCCCATCGCCAGGTGCAGCACCAGGCCGTCGTAGGCCAGCTCCAGGAACTGGGCCAGCACGTCGATCGGGACGTCCTCGCGCAGCACCCCCGCGTCACGCTGGCGGGCCAACCGGTCGCGGGTGGCCTCGGCGATCGCCGCGGACCGCTCGGCCCAGCGCTTGGCGAACGCCGGGTCGGTGCGCAGCCGGCGGGAGACCTCCAGTTGGCTGCCCAGCCAGCCGGTGGTGTCCGGCGAGACGGCGCGGGCCAGCAGGTCGCGCATCACCTGCACCAGACCGTTGCGGGCCACCGTCTCGACCATGGCCGCGGCATCGTCCTCGGCGACGGCCAGGAAGAGCGAGTCCTTGTCCCGGAAGTGGTGGAAGATGGCCCCCCGGGACAGGCCGGTGGCCTCCTCGAGGCGGCGTACTGTCGCTCCCTCGTAGCCGAGCCGGGCGAAACACGCCCGTGCGGCGGCGAGGATCTCCTGCCGGCGCGCGTCGAGCTGGTCCTGGCTTACTCTGGGCACGACCAGATCGTCGCAGGTCACCCCCGGGCATGCAAACCGTACGTACGGCTTGGAATGTCGCCGTCTACCATCGCCCGGTGACCCCGCCCCGCACCGTGCCCACCGCCCCGCTGACCGTGGCCGCCATCCAGGCCACACCCACGCCGGGAGACGTCGCCGGAAACGCAGTCGCCGCCGCCGAACTGGTGCGCCGAGCCGCCGATCGGGGCGCCCGGGTGGCCGTGCTGCCGGAGCTGTTCCTCTGCGCGTACCACCCGCCGACCCTCGCCGCCGACCCGGCCGGCACGGACGTCGCGGCCGATCCGGCCGGTGGCGTCGCGGATCCCCGGCTCGACCCGCTGCGCGCCGCGGCGCGCGAGGCCGGCGTCACAGTGCTTGTCGGTGCCGCCGCCCGGCATCCGCACGGGCAGCGGACCATCGCCGCGCTCGTGGTCGACCGGTCCGGTGTGGTCCGGGTCGGCTACGACAAGCAGCAGTTGTGGGGCGACGAACGGGAGCTGTTCAGCGCCGGCGACCGGGGTGCCACGCTGCTCGTCGACGACTGGCGGCTCGGCCTGGGCATCTGTTACGACGGATGTTTCCCGGAGCACGGCCGGGCCGCCGCCCTCGACGGCGCGCACGGTTACCTGTGCCCCAGCGGATACCTGGCCGGCTCCGAGCACCGCAGGGACCTCTACTACGCCGCGCGGGCCCTGGACAACACGATGTTCGTGGTCTTCGCCAACGCGGTAGGCGGCGTCGACCCGTGGCGGTTCAACGGCGGCGCGGCGATCTACGACCCGCAGGGCCGGGTGCTGGAGCGGGGTGCCGACGACGGCACGGCGGTGCTGGTGGCGACGCTGGACCCGGCGGTGCTCGCGGCCACCCGGTCGGCTCATTCGATGCTCGCCGATCGGCTCGCGGACCAGGGCGGCCCCCGGTCGTCGATGTCCGGCTGAGCACATCGTCAGGTCGGTACCCGCTGCATCTGTTGGCGGACACGTCGGTCCCGTAGGGTGCCCGAGTGCCACTGCTCCTGCTGGACCTGGACAACACCCTGCTGGACCGGGCCGGGCCGTTCCGCCGCTGGGGTGAGCGCTTCCTGGACGGCATCGGCGCGCCCCCCACCGACATCGACTGGCTGGTCTCGATCGACGCCGACGGGCTCACCGACCGTTGGGATCTCGCCGACGCCATCCGGGACCGCTACGAGCTGCGCGTCCCGTCGATCGACCTGGTGGAGGAGCTGCACGACGGGGTGGTGGAGCAGACCCGGCTGGACCCGCTGACCGCCTGCGCGCTGCGGATCGCCGACGACGCCGGCTGGGTGCCGGTGGTGGTGTGCAACGGCACGGTACGTGTCGACGACGCCAAGATTCGCCGGACCGGCCTGGACCGCTACGTCGCGGACTGGGTGATCTCCGAGGAGTGCGGGGTCAGCAAGCCCAACCCGCGGATCTTCGCGCTCGCCGCCCAGCGGGTCCGGATGCCGCTGCGCGGCGCCTGGGTGGTCGGTGACAGCCCGGAGGCGGACATCGGTGGCGCCGCAGCGGTCGGGCTGCCAAGCGTCTGGCTGCACCGGGGGCGCACCTGGTCGGACACCCGGTTCGCGCCCAGCCGCACCGCGGACGGCCTGATCGCCGCGGTCGCCACCGTTCTCGCCCGCTGACCTTCCCGCCGGATCGGCGCGTAGCTGCGGTAATTCGATTGACCCTGGGACGGGTCGCGGTGAGCATTGTCGGCGCATGGTGCAACCCGGGTGTGTGCCCGGTCGAGAAAAGAGGGGGTCGGTCATGGCCGTCTTCGCCTGTCGCTTCCAGCCGCCTCTTTCAGTCTCGATCAAGGGAACCTCACCACAGTGCGCGATCACGACCTTCCGGCGCTGGAGCGCCGGAGCCGCGGCAAGAGCCGCTTCGACGACGACGAACCGCAGTTTCTGAAGCGCGGGCGGCACACCGAGCCGCCCGCTGATCCGGACAGCGAGCCGGACCGGGACACCGGCGAACGCTGGTCGTCCTGGGACGATGCCGTCCACGGTCCCCAGCCGCACCCGGGCTGGCTGGTCACCGAGTTGGCCGCCAAGGACACCGAGTTGGGTGTGCTGAAGACCGGCAAGGAGGCGGACGTCCACCTGGTCCGGCGGGCCGTGCCCGACACCGACCGGTCCTGTCTGCTGGCGGTCAAGCGTTACCGCGACCCCGAGCACCGCCTGTTCCACCGCGACGCCGGCTATCTGGAGGGTCGCCGGGTGCGCCGCTCCCGGGAGAACCGGGCCATGGCCGGCCGGACCGCGTTCGGCCGGCAGATGATCGCCGGGCAGTGGGCCGCCGCCGAGTTCGCCGCTCTGGCCCGGCTCTGGGAGCTCAGCGCCGGGCACGGCCGGATCGCCGTGCCGTACCCGGTGCAACTGCGGGGCACCGAGTTGATGCTCGAGTTCGTCGGAGATGCCGCGTCGGGGGAGGCGGCGCCCCGGCTGGCCCAACTGCGACCCGGTCCGGCAGAGCTACGCGACCTGTGGGCGCAGCTGGTGGAGGCGCTGCGGGTGCTGGCCCGGGCCGGCTACGCGCACGGCGACCTGTCGCCGTACAACCTGCTCGTGCACCAGGGTCGGCTGGTGGTGATCGATCTGCCGCAGGTGGTCGACGTGGTGGTGAACCCGCAGGGGCCGGAGTTCCTGGCCCGTGACGTACGGGTGGTCGGCACCTGGTTCGCGGCCCGTGGGCTGCCCGCCGAGCTGGTCGACCCCGGCGCGTTGACCGCCGAGCTGCTGCGTGAGGCGGGCCTGCGCTGATCGGAGCGGGTCGGGCGGCCCGGCCGCCCGACCCGCCGGGGGTTACTGGAGGTAGCGCTCCACCTCGGGCTTGGGTCGTTCGCCCTGCGCGTCCGGATCGCCGTGGGTTTCCCGGGCGGCCCGCCTGCGGCGCAGCAGGTCCCAACACTGGTCGAGGGACTCCTCCAGGGCGCGCAGCCGCTCGCTCGCCTCGCCCTCGGTGCCCGACTCGTGGGCCTGGGCCTCCGCCCGCAGCTTGTGTTCCTCGTCGACCAGCTCGGTGATCCGGTTCAGGATGGTCTTGTCGTCCATGACAAGAGCCTGGCACAGGGGGGCGGGTATCGCCCGGATTCGGTGGTTCCGCCGGGTCGCCCGGCATGGCGCAGGTGGCGCGGCGCGGGACAGGTCCCCGACCGGGTCGGCGACGTCGGGAGGGACCCGATTGGCGGGCTCAAAGGTGATGTTTGTCACTATCGAAGATCAATAATGTCGACTGGTGGTCAGGACCGCCGCCACCTGCGAGATCTGTGGTAGGCGAACGTCGCGGCGCGCCGGTCTTACGGCGACGCAATCCTTGTGTGTGAAAATTTCACGTAAAGCGCCTAGAGGTAGACGGCTGAGCGATGGCATGCTCCACAAAACCTCACTCAGCAGAGTCATTCGGCAACGCCGAGTTTCCACAAGGGAGAGTCGGTTTCCGTGGTAGCACCTCACCCAGTGCCGGTTCAGCCACGACGAGCGGGCCTGATCCCGCTGCGTCACGTGGTGCCCAAGCTGTTTCGCGATCCGGCCCGCACCCTGGTCGACGTGGGCGAGCGGTCGCAGGGCGAGGTGGTGAAGCTCAGTCTGGGCTCGTTCCGGCCCTACCTGGTCACCCGACCGGAGCATCTGCAGCGGGTGCTGAGGGAAAATTCCGACAACTATGTCCGGGCCGGCGACGGCCTGCAGTGGCGTCCCCTGAAGCGGCTGTTCGGCGACAGCATCCTCGGCGACGGCGAGCACTGGAAGAACGGCCGCGAGATACTCCAACCGTTGTTCACCGCTCGGCGGATCGACTCGCTTGTGGACGGGATCGCCGAAACGATCGAGAAGGCCGTCGACGAGTTGGACGAGCCGGCCCGGGCCGGCCAACCTGTCGACATGGGCACCGCGCAGGCCCGGATCGTCTGTTCGGCGATCACGCACGTCCTCTTCGGCGACAAGATCACGGTGCCACAGGCGATGCGCCTCATCGACGCCCAGGACGCGATCGCCTCGTCGGTGATGCCGCGGCTGATCGTGCCGTGGGCGCCGATGGCCGTGCGGATGCCCGGCGACCGGGCCTTTCACCAGGCCGTGCAACTCATCGACGACATGCTGCTACCGATCGTCCGAGCCGCTCGCACCACCGCCGAGTCCGACGGCGACGACATCATCGCCACGCTGTGGCGGGGCCGCACCGCCGATGGTGGCCGGCTCGACGAGCGACAGGTCCGGGACAACACCGTCGCCATGATCGCCACCGCCACCGAGACCACGATCACCGTCCTCACCTGGCTCTGGCCGCACATCGCCCAGAACGAGCAGATCGCCGAGCGGCTGTACGAGGAGATCGACCGGGTGGTCGGCGACGCTCCGGTCCGCCGCGAGCACCTGCGCGAGCTGCGCTACACCCGGCAGGTGCTCGACGAGTTGCTGCGGCTCTACCCGATCGGCTGGCTCATTCCCCGCAGCACGATCAAGGCCGACGTGATCGGCGGAGTACGCATCGAGGCCGGCGCGACAGTCGTGGTCAGCCCGTTGATCACCCAGCGGATGTCCGCGTTCTGGGACCGGCCCGAGGTCTTCGACCCCGACCGCTTCGACCCGGACCAGATCCGCAACCGGCACCGGTACGCGTACTTCCCGTTCGGTGGCGGCCCGCACCAGTGCATCGGCATGCACCTGTTCTATCTGGAGGCGATGCTGATCGTGGCCACCATGCTGAGCCGCTTCCGGTTCCGCCTCCAGCGGCAGGCTGTGCCCGGGGTCAAGGTGGCAGCCGCGCTACGGCCCCTTGAGCGGGTCGAGGTGACCCTGCGGCGGGTACGGAGCGCGTCGGTATGACCACAGTGCTCCCGTCGCTGCCGACCACCAGTGGCGACGAGATGGCACTCGCCGCCGAACACGGCCGGATCTGTGCCCTCGCCGCGAAGGGCCAACGTGACCTGGCCGAGCGGGCCGCGGCGTACCCCGATCTCTTTCCGGCGCGACCGTTCGACCCGGCGCTGTTCGGCAACGTCGCGATGGCGATCGCGTTCGGGGCACCCCGCTGTGACCTCGACCAGTTGCGGGTCACGAACCGGGCCGTGCTCTGGGGCTTCGCGGTCGACTGGCTCGTCGACCACGAGGCGCGTAGCCGTGCCGAGATCGACAGGTTGACGGCGAGCTGCCTCGCGGTGGCCGACGGCGGGCCACCGGCGGCGGACGACCCACTCGGCCGCTTTCTCGCCGAGCTGCGCGACGAGCTGGCCGCCGTGCCCGCGTACGCGACCCACGGGGCGGTGTGGCGCACCGAGCTGCGGACGATGTTCGACGCGATGGCGCGGGAGTGGGACTGGAAGCAGGCCGCCGGCAGCGGCGCGATGCCCACCCTGGACGAGTACCTGGCCAACGCGGCCAATCTCGCCTGCACGGTGGTCAACGTCGTGCACTGGATCCGCTCCGACGACCCCGCCACCCTCGCCCACCTCGACGCGCTCGTCGCGGCCAGCGACCAGGTGCAGCGGATCCTGCGACTCGTCAACGACCTGGCCAGCTACGAACGCGACAAGCGGTGGGGGGATCTCAACGCGTTGATGCTGGTGCCGGAACGGGCCGACGTCGAGCGCCGGATCGCCGACCTGGTGACCGAGGCCCGCGAGCTGCTCGAACCGCTGCGCGCCAGCTGTCCGGTACCTGCCGACTACCTCGCCCGGCAGATCGGCTTCAGCTCGGGCTTCTACCGGTCGACCGACTTCTGGGGCGTGTCGTGACCGCCGTGGCGGACGCCGGTGCCCGCCACGAGCCGGCGGTGGCCGCGTCGGTCCGGGAACTGCACTCCGCGATGGTGCTCGAACCGGCCGGCCGGGTCACCCCGTCGGTGTACGAGACCGGCCGGGTCGTCGCCGACGCGCCGTGGCTCACCGGTCACGACCGGCGGCTGCGCTATCTGCTGGACACCCAGCGCGCCGACGGCGGTTGGGGTGGTCCCAGCGGTTACGCGGTGGTGCCGACGGCGAGCGCGGTCGAGGCGCTGCTCGGCACGCTGCGGGACGGCCGGGCCGCCGACCCGGACGGGCTGGCCAGCGCCGCCGGCCGCGGGTTGGGTGTGCTCGCCGACTGGCTCGGCCAGGGCACGTCGCTGCCGGACACACCGGCGGCCGACCTCATCGTGCCGGCCCTGGTGCAGCGGATCAACTACCAGCTCGCGTTCTTCGCCGCCCGCGGCGACCGGTGGTTCGCCGACGGGCCCGGTGCCATAGCCGGTGTCGACCGGCGGCGGATCGACGCGGTCCACGCGCTGGTGGCCAGCGGACGTCCGGTGCCGCAGAAACTGGTGCACGCCTTCGAGGTGCTCGGGCCGGCCGCGTACCGGCACGCCGGCGTGTCGCCGGTCGCCGGGGCCATCGGGGCGTCGCCGGCAGCCACGGCGGCCTGGCTCGGCGACCCGGCGACGCCCGGCGCCGACCCGGAGGTGCTCGCCTATCTGCGGGCGGCCGTCGGTCCGCTCGACGGACCGGTGCCCTGCACCACGCCGATCACCGTGTTCGAGCGCGCCTGGACCCTGAGCAACCTGGTCCGAGCGGGGGTGCCGCTGCGGCCGGCGCCGAAGCTCATCGCCGAGTTGGTCGCCGCCCTCGGGCCGCAGGGCGTCGCGACCGGCCCGGGGTTGCCGGCCGACGCGGACACCACCTCTGTCGCGCTCTACGTGCTCGCCCGACTCGGTCACCCGGTGGACCCGGCCAGCCTGCTGCTTTTCGACACCGGCACCCACTTCTGCACCTGGCGGGGGGAGGACGGCCGGTCGGTCACCACTAACGCGCACGTGCTGGAGGCGCTCGGCTGGCACGCCCGGCACACTGCGGCGGGGGCGAGCCGCTACGCCGGCCGGGTGCCAGCGTTGGCCGGGTGGCTCGCCGACGAGCAACAGCCCGACGGCTGTTGGGCCGACCGCTGGCACGCGTCGCCGTACTACGCCACAGCGTGCGTCGTGACGGCCCTCGACCGGTACGCACCGGCTGACATCGCCGGACCGGCAGTGGACCGCGCTATCGACTGGCTGGTCGCGAGCCAACGGGCCGACGGGACCTGGGGGCGCTTCGCCGGCACCGTGGAGGAGACCGCGTACGCCCTGCACGTGCTTCTCGGGACGCGTCGATCGGTGCGGCCGGGGGTGGCGGAGGCGATCGCTCGCGGGTTTCCTCAACTGGCCGAAGTGGACGATCGGCACGAGCACCCTCCACTGTGGCATGATAAGGATCTCTACACCCCGGTGCTGATCGTGCGGGCGGCCGTACTCGGCGTCCGACAACTGGCAGTGGCCAGAGACGACCTGGTCAGCAATGTGGACCGACCGCCGCTGCGGACCTGTACGGCGGTCACATGATCCGCGGCGCTTGAGCATTTGCCCCGGACGCTGCTAGCGTGCGCCGGGGTCGATGCATGCATGACGCATTACTGACTGAACACTCACACAGGCCGCGTCAGGGACGGTGTAATGGGTTCCCGCAGTACGAATCTGCGTACCAAGGTCGTTGCTCTGCTCGTCTCGCTCGTCGCGCTCTGGGGCTTCACGGCCTGGGTAACCGTCCGGGACGGGGTCAACCTGCTCGGTGTGCAGACCCTCGACAGCAAGGTCGCCGGTCCCCTCGAACCGCTGCTTATCCAACTTCAGGTGGAGCGCCGGTTGTCGTCGGCGTACCTGGGTCGCCCCGACGAAGCCCAACGCGCCGCCCTGGTGGAGACACGTGCGCGCACCGACCAGTTCGGGGTGGAGTTCCAGAAGTCCGTCGAGAGCTGGCAGGTGGGCGCGCTCGGCAGCGACGCCCTCGACCAGCGGATGAAGGCTCTCACCTCCGGGCTGAGTGACCTGGGCAAGATCCGTACGGCGGTCGACGAGCGGAGCATCGACCGGGCCGAGACCCTCGCCACCTTCACCGGGGTCATCGAGTCGGTCTTCCGGGTCTACGACGCGCTCGGCAACCTCGACGACGACCAGGTCGCCGAGGACACCGCCGCACTGATCGACCTCAACCGGTCTCGGGAGTTGCTGTCCCAGGAGGACGCGCTGCTGGCCGGCGTGCTCGCCGCCGGACGGATCACCCCGGCCGAGCGGGCGGAGTTCACCAGGTTCGTCGGCGCCCGACAGTTCATCGCCGCCTCGGCACTGGTCCGACTCCCCGCCGCCGATCAGCGTCGCTACGAGGCGATCTCGACAGGTGCCACCTTCGGCCGGCTGACCGCCCTCGAAAACCAGCTCATGGAGGGCAGTGGCGCCGGCCGGCCGACGGTCACCGCGACGGAGTGGAGCGACACCACCGGCCCCGCGCTGACCGAGATCAGTGGCGTCGTACTCGCCGGCGGTGACGGGGTCGTCGACCGGGCCACCCCGGTCGCGGTCGGCGTCATCGTCCGCCTGGCGTTGGCCACCGGTCTCGGTCTGCTCGCCGTCATCGCGTCGATCATCGTGTCCATCACCACCGCCCGCGCCCTGGTGCGGCAACTGGAACGGCTGCGCGAAGCCGCCTTCCGCCTCGCCAACGAGCGGCTGCCCGGCGTGGTCGAGCGGCTCGGTCGCGGCGAAGAGGTCGACGTGGCCGCCGAGGCGCCACCCCTGGAATTCGGCACCGACGAGATCGGCCAGGTCGGCAAGGCCTTCAACGCGGTCCAGGAGACCGCGATCCGCACCGCCGTCGAGCAGGCCGACCTGCGGCGCAACGTCCGCGAGGTCTTCCTCAGCCTGGCCCGACGTACCCAGGCGTTGGTGCACCGCCAGCTCACCCTGCTCGACGCGATGGAGCGGCGCGAGCACGACGCCGAGGAGCTGGAGGACCTGTTCCGGGTCGACCACCTGGCCACCCGGATGCGGCGCAACGCGGAAAACCTGATCGTGCTCTCCGGCTCCACCCCCGGCCGCGCGTGGCGGCGCAACGTGCCGATGGTCGACGTGGTGCGCGGCGCGGTCGCCGAGGTGGAGGACTACACGCGCGTCAACGTGTTGCCACTCGGGCCGGTCTCGCTGGCCGGCCGCGCGGTCGGCGACATCATCCACCTGCTCGCCGAGCTGATCGAGAACGGCCTGTCGTTCTCGCCACCGCACACCACTGTGGAGGTGCGCGGGCAGCTGGTGGCCAACGGGTTCGCCCTGGAGATCGAGGACCGGGGCCTCGGCATGAGCGAGGAGGACCTGGCCGCGGCGAACCACCGCATCGTCGACCAGTCCGAGCTGAACCTCGCAAACGCCGCCCGGCTCGGGCTCTACGTGGTGAGCCGGCTGACCGAGCGGCACGGCGTACGGGTCCGGCTCAAGGAATCGGCGTACGGCGGCACCACGGCTGTCGTGCTGATTCCGCGGGAGCTGGTCGCCGAGACCGGCGCCGGCTCGGAGGACTCCGGCGAACTGCGGACCGGCACCTCGGCCATCGCGCTGCCGTCGACGGCGAGCGGCACCGCCGCGCTCGACGCCGACAAGCGCAGCCGTCCGGCCATCCTCGCGCCGGTCGCGCTTGCCGCCGCGCCGCAGGTGCCGGGCACGGCGGCACCTGGCCCGGATCCGGTGGCGCAGGCGCCGCTGGCCGCGGAGAGCACCCCGACGCAGCAGGCCGACGGGGATGTCGCGGAGGCCGGCCTGCCCACCCGACAGCGAACGACGTCGGCCTCTCCGGATCTGCCGATCCGTGCCCGACGTGGTCTGGGACAACCCGCCCTGGAGGCTCCCACGGTGCCCACCGGCCTACCCGCGGTCGACACGTTCCGGCGGACGGACAGCGCCGTCGAGCCCGCCGACAGTGCCCAGCACGCAGACAGCGCCGTCGAGCCCGGTCTCGACGGCGGACCGGCGCCTGCCGGAGCCGAGGCCGACCGGACCAACTCGGGCCTACCGGTCCGGGTTCGGCAGGCGAACATCGTCCCCGAACTGCGCGACGACCCAGCGACCAGCGAGACCGACGACGATGACGTGGTACGTCCGCCGGAGCAGGTGCGCCGCATGATGAGCTCCTACCAGACGGGCACCCGGCGAGGTCGGACGGACGCCGCGCGACTGCTCGGCGGTGCGCCCGGTGCTCCGCCGACGGAAGCGTCCGAGCCTACTGACGAGGACCCCACCGCTACCTGACCGTCCGCCGCGGACGCGGTCTTCGCACGAAGTGACGGTCAGCCCGAGACGAGTACGGCGCATGAGCCGGGCGAGAAGAGGACGACGAAGTGGCGCAGAAGACGGCTTCGAGTGCCGACCTGACGTGGTTGCTTGATGACCTGGTGGGCCGGGTGAAGCAGGCCGAGCACGCGGTCGCGCTCTCCACTGACGGTCTGTTGATGGCCTCCTCCCAGGGGCTGAGCCGGGACGACGGTGAGCACCTCGCCGCGATGGCAGCCGGCATCCAGAGCCTGGCCCGGGGCGCCGGTAAGCGCTTCGGTGGGGGGCAGGTGCAGCAGACGATCATCGAGATGCAGTCGTCGTTCCTGTTCGTCACAGCGGCCGGCCGCAACGCCTGCCTGGCGGTGTTGGCAAGCGAGGACGCCGATGTCGGACTGATCGCCTACGAGATGGCGATGCTTGTCACCCGCGTCGGCAAGTACGTCGCGTCGCCGTCGCGCACCGAGCAGCCGGCCGGCGAGAGGTAGCGGTGATGACGGTCCAGGGAGAGTCCGCAGAACATCAGTGGGTGGATGACCATGCGGGTCCGGTGGTGCGCCCGTACGCGGTGACCCGCGGGCGGGCCCGACCGGTCACCGGCACGTTCGACCTGATCTCCCTGGTCACCGCGACCCGAGCCGAGGTGACGCCGGAGGTTGGTCTCGGTCCGGAGCACCTGGCGATCGTCGGGCTGTGCCAACGCATACAGTCCGTCGCCGAGATCGCTGCCCATCTCGACCTGCCGGTGGGCACCATCAGGGTGCTCCTCGGTGACCTGGCGGCTCGCAGCCTGGTGCAGGTCCGCGAGCCGCAGACCACGGCCGGCCTTCCCGACAACAGCATCTTCGAGGCGGTAATCAATGGACTACGGGCACTCTGACCGGCCGGCGGGAGCGACCCCACTGCCCACCGCGATCAAGATCCTGGTCGCTGGCGGCTTCGGCGTGGGCAAGACGACCATGGTCGGTGCGGTCAGCGAGACCCGGCCCTTGCGCACCGAGGAGGTGCTGACGGAGTCGGGGGTCGGCATCGACGACCTGTCCGGGGTGGAGGGTAAGACCACCACCACCGTGGCCATGGACTTCGGCCGGATCACCATCAGCGACGACCTGGTGCTGTACCTGTTTGGTACGCCCGGCCAGGACCGGTTCTGGTTCGTCTGGGACGAGTTGGCGTTGGGTGCCATCGGTGCGGTGGTGCTTGCCGACACCCGCCGCCTCGCCGACTGCTTCCCGTCGATCGACTACTTCGAGGGCCGGGGCACGCCGTTCGTGGTCGCGGTGAACTGCTTCGAGGGGTCCCGCAAGTATCGGCTCGACGAGGTGCAGGCCGCGCTGAACCTGGACCCGGGGGTGCCGGTGCTGCTCTGCGACGCCCGGCAGCGCGAGTCCAGCAAGGAGGTGCTCGTCACGCTGATGGAGCACGCCATGAAGACCCGCGAGGCCCGCCGCCGCGCCGCCAACGGAGACTGACGCAGAATTTTTCGGGGGAGGTGTCCGGAACGCTGTCCGCCGATCGTCATGCTGGCGACACCCCGAGAAAACAGGGAGCGACCAGATGAAGTTCATGATGTTCGTGTGCAGCGACTCCGAGCCGGACACCGACCCCACCGAGCTGCCGGACATCCACAAGTGGGTGGCCGAGAACGACTCTCGCGGCCGTCGCCTGACCGGCGACGTGCTGGCACCGACCACCGCGGCCACCACCGTCCGGGTACGCGACGGTGAGCTGCTCGTCTCCGAGGGGCCGTTCGCGGAGACCACCGAGGTGATCGTGGGCTTCGACCTGCTCGACTGTGCCGACCTCGACGAGGCGATCGAGGTGGCCCGGGCCCACCCGATGGCCCGCGAGGGGCGTCTGGAGTTGCGCCCGCTCGCGGACCTGCCCGACTGACCGCGTTGTCCACCTCGCAGCGCCGGCCGATGCGTACCCGGGCTTCGGCCGGCGCGGCGGCGGAGGCCGTCGCCGCCGCGAGCGGCGAGGCGTACCCCCGGATCGTCGCGACCCTGATCCGGGTGACCGGGGACTGGTCGCTTGCCGAGGACTGCGCGCAGGAGGCCCTCGCCGTCGCGCTGGAGCGCTGGCCCGGCGACGGTGTGCCGACCAACCCGGGCGGCTGGCTGATGACGGTGGCCCGTAACCGGGCGCTCGACGTGCTGCGGCGGGCCACCGTGGAGCGCCGCAAGCTGCACGACCTGGCGCTGCTCACGCCGCCCGACGCGCAGCCCGAGCCCGAGGTGGGGGAGGACGTGGTCGACGACCGGCTGCGGCTCATCTTCACCTGCTGTCACCCGGCGCTCGCGATGGAGGCCCGGGTGGCGCTGACGCTGCGTACCGTCTGCGGGGTGCCGACCGGCGACATCGCCCGGCTCCTGCTGGTCAGCGAGTCGACGATGACCCGCCGGCTGACCCGGGCCCGGACCCGCATCGCGCAGGCCGGCATCCCGTACCGGGTGCCGACCGGGCCGGCGCTCACCGAGCGGCTGCCCGGTGTCCTCGCCGTGCTGTACCTGCTGTTCACCCGCGGCTATGTCGCCGACGGCGAGCCGGCCTTCGCCGCCGAGGCGGTCCGGCTGGCCCGGCTGCTCGACCGGTTGATGCCCGAGCAGTCCGAGGTAGCCGCGTTGCTGGCGCTGTTCCTGTTCCAGCACTCCCGCCGGGACGCCCGCCGCGACGCCGCCGGCACCCTGCTCACCCTGCACCGGCAGGACCGCTCGCGGTGGGACCGCGCCGGCATCGCCGAGGGCCTGGCCGCCCTCGATCGGGTACGCCACGACGGTCCGTACGCCTGGCAGGCCCGGATCGCCGCCTGCCACGCCACCGCCGCGTCGGTCGACGACACGGATTGGCAGGCGATCGCGGCAGCTTACGACGCGCTTGCCGATATCCGGTCCTCACCGGTGATCGCACTCAACCGCGCTGTCGCGCACGGGTACGCACACGGGCCGGCCGCCGGGTTGCTGCTGCTCGACGCGGCGCGTGCCGGGGGCGGGCTGGACGGCCACCCGCTCGCCGTGGCGGTGGAGGCCGATCTGGTGGCCCGCCAGGGTGACCGACCGCGCGCCGCCGCGCTGTTCCGACAGGCGGCGGCAACCGTCGCCGCTGCCGCCGAGCGCCGCGCGTTGCTGGACCGGGCGGCCGAACTCGCCAGCTGAGGCGGGACGCTGGGCGGCGGGGAGAGATCAGCCGCGCTTGACCGTCGCCAGGAACCGGGTCCAGGCGGTCGGGTCGAAGGTCAGCGCCGGGCCGGTTCGGTCCTTGGAGTCACGTACGCCGATCACGCCGGCAAGGTTGTCGGCCACCTCGACGCAGTCGCCGCCGTTGTTGCCACTCTTGCTGCTCTTACGCCACCGAGCGCCGGTCAGGTCCATGATGCTGCCGCTTCTCTGAGGAGGTTGAGGGACTGCGCCCGTGACAGGGCTCCGTCGCGAATGCGTTCCCACCGTCGGTCCAGGGTAGCAATGTCGGCGGTCTTGTCGATGAGCTGTGATTGCGCCTGGCTGTCGACGTGGGCGACCCGTCCCCCGTCCGGCATCTCGGCGATGGTGAACGGCCCACCGAGTCCGGGATACATGCCGGTCTCGGCGGGCACCACGAACAGCGACACGTTGGGCAGCGTGGCCTGCTCGGCCAGCCGCTCGCACTGCTCCCGCATCATGGCCCGGTCGCCATCGAGGGTGCGCCGGAGGATTCTCTCGTCGAGGACCGCGACGAGCAGCGGTGGGCGCTCCCGCCGTAGGACGGCCTGCCGGCTCAACCGTGCCTCGGCGAGCCCGTCGGCCTCGGCCGCTGTCAACGCCTCGCCGACCAGCGTCGCCAGCGCGTACGCCTTCGTCTGCAGAAGGCCCGGTATCCACGCGAGCTGAAATGACCGTAGCGACAGCGCCTCGCGCTCGATCTCGGCCCAGGGCCGGAACCAGGCCGGCGTGCGCCGCTTCATCGCGTCCGGCCACAGCTCCTCGACGTCCCGACCCAGCAACTCGGCGACCCGCGCGCGATGACGAGTCTGCGGAATTCGGTCCCGGCTCGCCCACTTCGCCGCCGTCTTCGGATCGACACCAATCTCAGCAGCGAGACTGTCCGCCGTGTAGCCCTTCTCGACCATCGCGGCCTGCACGGCTCGATTCATCTCCAGGCCCTCCAGAACGTTCCAAACGTCAGGAGGCAATACTTCTACGCGGTGTGATTGCTTGGCAACTCTCGGCAGGGTGTGGTGTGGACAGCGTCGAGGAGGAGCGCAGCATGTGCGAGGACAAGCCCCGGAAACACCAGAAGCCCACCATCGGCCGGTCTCCGGCCAGGCCGAACCTGCCGCGCCCAGGCACGCGCCGCCCGAACGAGCTGCTCGGTCCGGCACACCACGGGCCCGGTCGCGCCGCGAATGTCGTACCCGAAGCACGCTGGCGCCCCCGGTGTGGCCCGCCGGTCGCGCACACCGCCGACGGCCCACTCTGGACCTGCGACGCCTGCGGTCAGGACTGGCCCTGCCCGACACTGCGGGCCACCCCGACGGACGCCGTCCGTCGGGCCACCCTGATCCCCGAGTTCTCCCGGATCACCCGCCGGGCGATCCGCGACCTGCGCGGTCAGCCGGGTGGCCCCGACCCGGTAGCCATCGTTCGCCGTTTCCTCTGGTTCCTGCCGCTGACCGACGAGGAGGCCCGTGCTGTCGCGCTGCGGCTGCGCTGAGCCGAGGTGGACGGGGCGCGCCGCCCTGACCGCACGCCTTCCTCGGCGTGAACGGCGAAGGCCGCCCCCGCCGAAGCGGGAGCGGCCTTCAACGATCGGTACGCGATCAGTTGGCGATCATGCGGCGCAGCACGTACTGCAGGATGCCGCCGTGCCGGTAGTAGTCCGCCTCACCCGGGGTGTCGATCCGCACCACGGCGTCGAACTCCACACCGGTGTCGGTGCTGACCTGCACGGTGCGCGGGGTCTCCCCGTCGTTGAGCGCTGTCACCCCGGTGATGGTGAACGTCTCGGTGCCGGTGAGGCCGAGCGACTCGGCGGTGACGTCCACCGGGAACTGCAACGGCAGCACGCCCATGCCGATCAGGTTGGAGCGGTGGATCCGCTCGTACGACTCGGCGATGACCGCCCGGACACCCAGCAGCATGGTGCCCTTGGCCGCCCAGTCCCGCGACGAGCCGGAACCGTACTCCTTGCCGGCCAGCACGACCAGCGGGATGCCGGCCTCCTGGTAGGCGACGGAGGCGTCGTAGATCGAGGTCTGCTCGCCGGTGAGGTGGTTGACGGTGAAGCCGCCCTCCACCCCGGGCACCAGCTGGTTACGCAGCCGGATGTTGGCGAACGTGCCCCGGATCATCACCTCGTGGTTGCCGCGGCGGGAGCCGTACGAGTTGAACTCGTGGCGCGGCACGCCGTGCTCGGCGAGGTACGTGCCGGCCGGGGAGTCGGCCTTGATCGCACCGGCCGGCGAGATGTGGTCGGTGGTCACCGAGTCACCCAGCTTGGCCAGCACCCGGGCGTCGGCGATGTCCACGACCGGGCTCGGCTCCTGCTGCATGCCCTCGAAGTACGGGGGCTTACGCACGTAGGTGGAGTCGTTCTCCCAGGCGAAGGTGTCACCCGTCGGGGTGGGCAGCGACTGCCACCGCTCGTCACCGGCGAAGACGTCGGCGTACGCGGCACTGAACCCGGTCGCGCCGATCGCCTGGGCGATGACGTCCTGGATCTCGGCGCTGTTCGGCCAGATCTCCCGCAGGAAGACCGGGTTGCCCTCGCTGTCCTCACCGATCGGCTCGTTGGCCAGGTCGATGTCCATCGTGCCGGCCAGGGCGTAGGCGACCACCAGCGGCGGAGACGCCAGGTAGTTCATCTTGACGTCCGGGTTGATCCGGCCCTCGAAGTTCCGGTTGCCCGACAGCACCGAGACCACCGACAGGTCGTGCTCGTTGACCGCTGCGGACACCTCCTCGGGCAGCGGGCCCGAGTTGCCGATGCAGGTGGTGCAGCCGTAGCCGACCAGGTTGAAGCCGAGCTTGTCCAGATACGGCGTGAGACCGGCCCGCTCGTAGTAGTCCATGACGACCTTCGAGCCGGGCGCCAGGGTGGTCTTGACCCACGGCTTGCGGGTCAGGCCCTTGTCGACGGCGTTGCGGGCCAGCAGCGCCGCACCGATCATCACCTGCGGGTTGGACGTGTTGGTGCAGGAGGTGATCGCGGCGATCACCACGGCACCGTGGTCCAGCTCGTACTCGACTCCGTCGCTGCCGGTCACCCGGACCGGGTTGCTGGCCCGACCGCCGCTGCCGACAGCAGCCGTCTCCAGGTCGCGCGGCTCGTCGGCCGGGTCGCTGAACTCGTTGGCCGGCGGGTCGCTGGCCGGGAAGGACTCGGCGCTCGCCTCGTCGGCGGGGCCGTTGGCGCCCACCGGCAGCTGCTCGCGGGCCACGCCCGGCTTGAGGTCACGCTCGCCGGCCGAGTCGTCGGCGACGTAGTCGGTCAGCGCCGAGCGGAACAGCGTCTTCGCGGCACCCAGTGGCACCCGGTCCTGCGGGCGCTTCGGGCCGGCGAGGGACGGCTCGATGCTGCCGAGGTCCAGCTCCAGGCGCTCCGAGTACTCCGGCTCCGCCTCCGGGTCGTGCCAGAGGCCCTGCTCCTTGGCGTACGCCTCGACCAGCGCGACCTGCGCGGCGTCGCGGCCGGTCAGCTCCAGGTAGCGGATCGTCTCCGCGTCGATCGGGAAGATCGCCACGGTGGAGCCGTACTCGGGGGACATGTTGCCGATGGTGGCCCGGTTGGCCAGCGGCACGGCGCTCACGCCGGGGCCGTAGAACTCCACGAACTTGCCGACCACACCGTGCTTGCGCAGCATCTCGGTGATGGTCAGCACCAGGTCGGTGGCGGTGGTGCCGGCCGGCATCTCGCCGGAGAGCTTGAAGCCCACCACGCGGGGGATCAGCATGCTGACCGGCTGGCCGAGCATCGCGGCCTCGGCCTCGATGCCGCCGACGCCCCAGCCCAGCACGCCCAGACCGTTGACCATAGTGGTGTGCGAGTCGGTGCCGACCACGGTGTCCGGGTACGCCTGGCCGTTGCGCTCCATGATCGTGCGGGCCAGGTACTCGATGTTCACCTGGTGCACGATGCCGGTGCCCGGCGGGACGACCTTGAACTCGTTGAACGCGGTCTGGCCCCAGCGCAGGAACTGGTAGCGCTCCTTGTTGCGCTCGTACTCCAGCTCGACGTTGCGGGCGAACGCGTCCTCGCGGCCGAACAGGTCGGCGATCACCGAGTGGTCGATGACCAGCTCGGCCGGGGCGAGGGGGTTGACCTTGGTGGCGTCGCCGCCCAGGTCGCGTACGGCCTCGCGCATGGTGGCCAGGTCGACCACGCAGGGCACACCGGTGAAGTCCTGCATGAGGACCCGCGCCGGGGTGAACTGGATCTCCACGCTCGGGGCGGCGGTGGAGTCCCACCCGCCGAGCTGGCGGATGTGGTCGGCGGTGATGTTCGCGCCGTCCTCGGTCCGCAGCAGGTTCTCCAGCAGGATCTTCAGGCTGTACGGCAGCCGAGCGTGGCCGTCCACCTTGTCGATCTTGAAAATCTCGTAGCTCGCGTCTCCGACGCGTAGCTGGGTCTTCGCACCGAAGGTGTCGAGGCTCGCCACGTTCTACTCCTTCACACCAGCGACCGTGAGTAGTCCTGAGCAGTCTGTCGCACCGGTCGGGGTGCCGCCGAGGTTAGGTGACACTTACCGCCGATTCCGCGCTCTACAAAACCGTACGTCCGTCTTGCTATTTGCGCAACCCGAGTGCCGGGCTCCGGTCCACGCCAACACCTAGCCTCCTAGGACGCCTTATGCGGGGTGCGGAAGGGCACTTCGGGCCGGTTGCCGCGGGTAGGGTTCGAAGCCCGGCCGGAGAAGGGGTCACCGTGTTCGACGTCCAGCACTGGCTCGTGTCGCTGCCACCGATCGCGGTATATCTACTTGTGGGCGGCGTCATCGGCGTGGAGAGCATGGGCATCCCGCTGCCCGGCGAGATCGTCCTGGTCAGCTCCGCGCTGCTCGCCGCCACGGGTGTGGTCGAACCGGAGTGGGTGGCCACCGCCGCGGCCACCGGTGCGATCGTCGGCGACTCCATCGGGTACGCGGTCGGCCGTCGCGGGGGCCGACCACTGCTGGCCCGACTGGGCCGGCGCTTCCCCCGCCACCTCGGCCCCGCCCAACTCGTCCGGGCCGAGCAGAGCTTCGCCCGCTACGGCGTCTGGGCCGTGTTCTTCGGCCGTTTCGTGGCACTGCTGCGGATCCTGGCCGGCCCGCTCGCCGGGGCGCTGCACGTGCCGTACCGGCGATTCCTGCTGGCCAACGCCGCCGGCGGGTTGGTCTGGGCGTTCGGCACCACCTACCTGTTGTTCAGCGTGGGTCGGGCGGCCGAGCACTGGCTCAAGGACATCTCCTGGGCCGGGCTGGCCATCGCGGTCCTCGCCGGTCTGGGCAGCACCTGGTGGCTGCGCCGCCGGGCCCACCGCATCGAGGCAGCCGAGCCGGTGGTGGACGTTGAGCCGGCGGAGCCCCTGGGGCCACGCGCTCGCTGAGCCCGTGCCTGACCGCTGGCGCTGGCGCTGGCGCTGGCGTTCGGTCGGCTGAGGGCTGGCGGCCGCGCGGAGTTGTGCCGCGAGCGTGCGGACCGGATACGGGCTGGGCTTGTGGGTTGGGTGTCCTTTCGAGCTGATGTCGTCAACGAATCATCTGCTCGGTTCGGTTCGGTTCGGCTCGGCTCAGCTCGGTTCGGTTCGGCTCGGCTCAGCTCGGTTCGGTTCGGCTCGGCTCAGCTCGGCTCGGCTCGTCGTGACTCGTTTACGGCATCAGCTCCAAAGGACTCGTGTGTAGTAGGCGGGCCGCTCCCGATCGCTCGAACTAGCCTGGATCTTGTTCGTTCTTTGACGTGGGCAACGCCGAAGGGCCGGTCCCCGTGGTGGGGTCCGGCCCTTCGGCGGTGGGTGCTGCTTAGCTGGTGGCGTAGCCGCGGGTGGCGATCCAGTCGGCGAGGTGCTCGACGGTCACCTCGTACGAGGCGGTGTTCGGGTTGGCGGAGTCGGCGATCTTGACGATGTTGCCGTTGTCGCGGTAGCCGACGACGCTGATGTAGTGCCCACCCTCGAAGGAGTGGATACCACCGTCGGTCCCCGACCACCCGACAGCACCCGCCACATCCGGCGAACCACCCAGCCAGCCAGTCCACCTGACCCGACACGACGGCCATGCGGCTTGATCGACTCGGATTCCTTGAAACCGCGCTGTCCCGATGCCGGGGATACCCCGACATCACAAAACACGAGTGGATCATGCCGCTCTGCGCCGTTCGAGCCCAGGCACCGACCCGCGCGAACACGAGCAGGGCCGAGCACGAGCAGGGCCGAGGACGAGCAGGGCCGAGCACGAGCAGGGCCGAGGCGCGGCCGACGGCACGTCCGGGATGAAGCACTCCACATGATCGTGCTCGGTCCAGGAAATAGGCCCTCGATGCGTCGACGAGGCCACTACAACCAGGATCGAGCGGATCAGTGGAGCCCGAGACCCCGCCTCGATGTCACGCCGCGGGGTGAACGTCCACCCGGGAGAGTCGGTGGTCAGGCGGTGTCAGCGGGCTTCGCGGCGTCGCCGGCCTGGGCGTGGCGTTCGCGCAGGCGCTGCCGGATCTCCTCCGGGGTGTACGCGCGTCGACGCCGTTCAGCCCGCGCGATGACCACGCCGGAGGCCGCCACGCCGGCGAGGCCGGCCAGCCCGAGGATCTTCCACCACCGCAATCCTTGCCGCATCGGCCTAGGCTAGTCCCTCATGAGCATCAGCCTGGATGAGGCCGTCGAGCTGACCCGCACCGGTGACGTGTGGGTGTTCCGGGGGCGCAGCGTGCCGGACCGGGCGATCCAGTTCACCACGAACAGCCCCGTCAACCACGTCGGGATGGCGGTGGTGCTCGACGACATGCCACCGTTGATGTGGCATGCGGAGCTGGGCAGGTCGTTGCCGGATCTGTGGTCGGGCACCCACCAGCGCGGCGTCCAACTCCACGACCTGCGGGACGCGGTCTGCGTCTGGGCCAACCGGTACGGCCAACGGGCGTGGCTGCGGCAGCTCGACCCGCCGGCCGGCGAGGAGATGGAGCGCGCGGTGCTGCGGACGATCGCGCGGTTGGACGGCACGCCGTTCCCGTCGACGGCCCAGTTGGCGTGGCGCTGGGTGCGCGGTCGGGTGCCGTCGCTGCCGAAGCTGGGCCGCCCGGCACTCCGATCGGCCGCGACGCCCCCGAGTGCGACGCCCCCGAGTGCGACGCCCCCGGCCGCGACGCCCCCGGCCGCGACGGCCCCGACTGCGACGCCTCCGGCCGCCACGCCCCCGGCCGCGCCGCCCCCGGCGACGATGTCCCCGGCCACTGGCGGGTCCGCGCGGGAGCGGGACCGGGCGCTGGAGACGGCGTACTGCGCCGAGGTGGTGGCGGTGACCTACGAGGCGATGGGGTTGCTGCCGGCGGGCCGGCGTCCGAACTGGTACGACCCGGGGCGGTTCTGGAGCGGGGATGACCTGGGGCTGGGCGCGGATGCACGCCTGGGTGCCGAAATTGAGGTCCGGGTGCCGCCGCGCTGACGGGGTGCGCCGACTGACCGGGACCGCCGGTGGGGTCGAGCCGTTTTCCGGGGCCTGCCGGCCGGTTGGTCCGTTCCGTACCCGCCGGGTGTCCGGTGGGTACGGTGCTGGCTACGCTGTCGCCTCGGTGGGACGAGGGGAGACCTGATGGCGGTGCGGCCAGATGGTGCGGCAGGGTCACGAGCGGCGCGGGTGTTGGCATCAATGCCGTGGATCGTGGTGCTGCTCGGTGTGTGTGCGCTGGTGGTGCTCCTGGTGATCGCGCTGCTGTCGTTCCGGACCAGGGAGCGGGACACCAGGCCGCTGGCCGCGCCTTCGGTGTTTCTGCCGACGGTGCCGGCTGCCGCGTCGGCCACCGGTGGGCCGACTCCGGGCGCGGTGGAGCGGCGTTCGGTGTCGCCGCGGCCGTCGCGTAGTAGCCGGACGCCGTCGCCGCGGGCCACGGTGACCGGTTCGCCGACGCCGGGGCGGACGAGCGCTCCGGCGGTGCCGGTGGCGCCGGTGGCGCCGACGGAGGGCACTGTGAGTGCCCGGTACCAGGTCGGCACGAACGGCTGGGACGGCGACGCGGCGGTGCTGTCGATCGCGAACGGGTCGAGTCGGTCGGTGGACTGGCTCGTGGAGTTGACGTTCGACGACGACCTGTGGGCGGTGCGGGTCGTCGACGACTCGGGTGTGTCGCTGCGCGGTCGGGGGGACGGCCAGTTCACGCTGCGCGGTACGAGTTCGCTGGCGGCGGGGGACTCCCGGACGCTGCGGTTGCGCGTCGGCTGGGGTGAGTCGGCGCAGCGGCCGCTCCGGTGCACGGTCAACGGGGTCGACTGCCGGCTCGGCTGAGTGGGGGTCGGGTCGGTGGCGCGCGGGGCGGGTCTTCGGGCGCTTCCGGCTCCGGCTGCCGATCGCTAGGCTGCCCGGACGGTGCGCTGAGGGAGGTACATGTCCGGCATGCGTCGTGCCCCGCGACTGTCGCACGGTCCGGCTGCGATCGTGTCGTCGCCCTGGATCGTGGTGGGCGCTGGTGTCCTCGTGATGGTGGTCCTGCTCTTCATGGCTCTGGGCGCGTACCGGGGGCGTAGTCCCGCACCTGACGGGGCACCGGTGCCGCCGGTGTTGCCGCTGCCGACGGCGGCGGAGGTGCCGAGCGTGCCCGGCCCGGCGTCGTCGCCTCCGCCGGTGCGGCCGGGATTGTCCGGGCGGGCGAGCGGGCTGCCGCCGAGCGCTTCGGCCGGGTCGCGGTCACCGTCGGGCAGCGCGTCCGTCCGTGCGACGGGCGGTGGGCCGGTGCTGACGCGGTCGCCGAGTCGCGCAGCGCAGGAGCCCTCGGCGATGACCGGGCGGTACCGGGTGGTGCAGAGCTTCGACGGGGGTTTCATCGGCGAGGTGGCGATGACCAACCGTTCTGGTGAGAGTCGTGCTTGGACGGTCAGGTTGGAGTTCTCCGGGGGGCGGTTGGTGACCGCCTGGGTGGAGGGCGTGCCGCAGGGGACGCTTCGCCAGTTCGGCGACGGGTTCACCTACGTCAGTGGGGTGGACGTGCGGCCCGGTGGTTCGGTGTCGTTGCGGTTCCACCTGGAACGGACCTCCAGCACGCCCCGGGAGTGCACTGTCGACGGGGTGCGCTGCGGCGGGTTCTGAGCGCTGTTAACGCCGCACGCTTCCGCAAGAATGCTGCTGTGTTGCGACAGTGTTTGCAAAGCATTGCAGATTGTTTCGGCGAGGGTTAGCGTGCGGCGCATCAGCGACCAGAGGAAGGCGTCGATGAAACCCACGCCGATACCGCGCACCGCCCTGCTGGCCCTCGTCCCCCTGCTCACCCTCACCCTCGCCGGCACTCCGGTCGCCGCGCATCCGGTCGCCGCCGTTCCCCAGGCGTCCGACACTGTCCCGCTCGCCGTGGGCGGCGCCACCCAGTGGCGTGCCGAACCCACCGCCGAGGCGCTGCTGACGGCGGGCGGCAACGCGGCGCGGGCCGAGCAGTTCTACTTCGTGCTGCCGGACCGGTTCGCCAACGGGGATCCCCGCAACGACAGGGGTGGCCTGACCGGTGACCGGTTGCGGACCGGGCTCGACCCGACCGACAAGGGCTTCTACCACGGTGGTGACCTCAAGGGCGTCATCGACAAGCTGGACTACATCCAGGGGATGGGCACCACTGCCATCTGGCTCGCACCGGTCTTCAAGAACCGGCCGGTGCAGGGCACCGGCGACGACATCTCGGCCGGCTACCACGGCTACTGGATCACCGACTTCACCCAGGTGGACCCGCACTTCGGCACCAACGAGGAGATGAAGCGGCTGGTCACGCTCGCCCACCGGCGCGGCATCAAGATCTACCTCGATGTGATCGTCAACCACACCGCCGACGTCATCAAGTACGCCGAGGACAAGTACGCGTACGTGGACAAGGCGACCTCGCCGTACACCGACGCGCAGGGGAGGCCGTTCGAGGACCGCAACTACGCCGACGGCAGCCGCGCGTTCCCGGCGGTCGACACCGAGTCGTTCCCGTACACGCCGACGTTCGCCGAGCCGGGTGACGCGAGCGTCAAGGTTCCGGCGTGGCTGAACGACGCGACCATGTACCACAACCGGGGTGACTCGACCTTCGCGGGCGAGAACAGCGAGTACGGCGACTTCTTCGGCCTCGACGACCTGTGGACCGAGCGGCCCGAGGTGGTTCGGGGGTTGACCAAGGCGTACGGGGACTGGATCGGCGCGATCGGCGTCGACGGGTTCCGGCTGGACACCGTGAAGCACGTCAACATGGAGTTCTGGCCGCAGTTCAGCCAGGGCATCGAGCGGGCCGCCGAGCAGGCCGGCAAGAAGGACTTCTTCATGTTCGGTGAGGTGTACAGCGCCGACCCGGAGATCAGTTCCCGCTACGTCCGGCAGGGTGGGCTGCCGGCCACCCTCGACTTCGCCTTCCAGGAGGCCGCCCGCGGTTACACCACCGGTGCCGGTTCGGCGAAGGCGCTCGCCGACGTGTACGCCCGCGACGACCTCTACGCCGCCCGGGACACCGACGCCGGCCGACTGACCACCTTCCTCGGCAACCACGACATGGGTCGGATCGGCTCGTTCGTCGCCGCCGGTGGCACCGACCCGGCCACGCACCTGCGCCGCGACCAGCTCGCGCACCAGCTGATGTTCCTGACCCGGGGCCAACCGGTGATCTACTCCGGTGACGAGCAGGGCTTCACCGGGCCCGGTGGGGACAAGGACGCCCGGCAGGACATGTTCGCCTCGAAGGTGCCCGACTACCTCGACGACGACCTGCTCGGCACCGACCGCACCCACGCCAGCGACCAGTTCGACACCGGCCACCCGCTGTACCGGACCATCGCCGAGCTGGGCCGGCTGCGTCAGGCGCATCCCGCCCTGCGCGACGGTGTGCAGGTCACCCGGTACGCCGCCGACGGCCCGGGAGTGTTCGCCGCCTCCCGGATCGCCCCCACCGACCGCACCGAGTACGTGGTGGCGGTGAACAACGCCGACACCGCGCAGACTGTCACAGTGGACACCTGGTCGGCCGGCGCCACCTTCACCGGCATCTACGGCGGAGCGGGCGGTGACCCTGCCGGCGGCGCGTCCCCGGCCGGTTCGACCGGGAAGGCCGGCACCGACGGCAGGCTGGCGCTGACCGTGCCGCCGCTGTCGGCGGTGGTGTACCGGGCCGGCACCCCCATCGCGCAGGCGGCCGGCAAACCGACAGTCACCATCACCGCGCCCGCCCCGGACGCGCCGGTCGCTACCCGGGCCGCGGTCACCGCCCAGGTGACAGGTGACCCCCTCGCCACCGTCACCGTCGCCGCCCGGGTCGCCGGTGGGAGGTGGACGTTGCTGGGCAGCGCCGACCACGCGCCGTACACCGTGCAACACGACCTGACCGGCCTGGCCGGCGGCACCCGCATCGAGTACAAGGCGGTGGTCCGCGACGGCCGGGGTCGCACCGCCACCGCCCGGTCCACCGCCACAGTGGGTACGCCCCCGCTGGGCGGCTCCCGGGAGTGGGCGGTGGTGCACTACCAGCGCCCCGCGGGCGGGTACGACGACTGGGGGTTGTACGCCTGGGGCGACCTCGACCCGGCGTACGTCACCGAGTTTCCCAAGGGGCAACCGTTCGCGGGGGAGGACTCCTACGGACGGTTCGCCTGGGTGAAACTCAAGCCGGGCGCGACGTCGGTGAGCTTCCTCGTGGTCGACGCCGGCGGCACCAAGGACGTGGCGCAGGACCGCAGCATCGACGTCACGGCCACCGGGGAGATCTGGCTGAAACAGGGCGACCCGGCGATCTATCCGAGCCGGCAGGCGGCCACCGGTGAGCCGGACCCACCGGTCGAGGAGGGCACCGCTGTCATCCACTACCGGCGGGCCGACAACACCTACGACGGGTGGGGTCTGCACGTGTGGGACGGCGCGGCCGACCCGACCGAGTGGTCGACGCCGTTGCGGCCGACGTCCGTCGACGCGTTCGGGGCGGTGTTCCGGGTGCCCCTGTCCGCCGGGGCGACCGGGCTGAACTACATCATCCACCAGGGCGACACCAAGGACCTGCCCGACGACCAGCGGCTCGATGTCGCCACAGTGGGCCGGGAGGTGTGGCTGCTCGCCGCCACACCGGGCCGGTTGCTGCCGACGACGGCGACGAGCGCCAGCGGGGACACCGACATCAGCAAACAGCAGGCGCACTGGATCGACAGGTCCACCGTGGCGTGGCAGACCCCGCCGACCGACGGCAGGACGTACGCGCTCGTCGTCGCGCCGACCGGCGGGGTCAGTGTGGTCGACGGGGAGCTGACCGGGGCGTACACCACCTTGCCGCTGCGGGCGCAGCGCAACGGGCTCACCGAGGCCCAGCGCACGGCGTTCCCGCACCTGTGGTCGTACCGTAGCTTCGCCCTTGATCGAGGTGACCTCGCGAAGGTGCCGGCGGCGCTGCGCGGGCAGTTGCTGGTGACCGAGCGCGACGCCGCCGGTGCCCTGCTCGCGGCGACCGGCGTGCAGATCCCCGGGGTGCTCGACGACGTGTACTCCGGGGCCACCGACGCCACCCTCGGGCCGACGTTCGTCGGGCGGACGCCGAGCGTCGCGCTGTGGGCGCCGACCGCCCGGAGCGTGCGGTTGCAGGTGTTCGACTCGCCCACCGCGTCGCCCCGGACCGTGCCGATGCACCGCGACGACCGCACCGGTGTCTGGTCGGCGCGCGGCACCGCCGCCTGGGTCGGCAGGTACTACCGCTACGAGGTGCAGGCGTGGCAGCCCGCCGCGCAGAAGATGGTCACCGCCGCGGTGACCGACCCGTACTCGGTGGCCCTGGCGGCGGACTCCACCCACAGCCAGTTTGTCGACCTGAACGACCCGGCGCTGGCCCCGGCGGGCTGGCGGACGCTGCGCAAACCGGCGCCGGTGCCCCCGGCGAAGGCGCAGATCACCGAACTGTCGGTGCGGGACTTCTCCATCGCCGACGAGACGGTGCCGGCCGAGCGGCGGGGGACCTATCTCGCCTTCACCGACCCGGCAACGGCCGGGATGGCCCACCTGAGGGCGCTCGGCGACGCCGGGGTCACCCACCTGCACCTGCTGCCGGCGTTCGACTTCGCGACGATCCCGGAACGGCGGGCCGACCAGCGTCAGCCGGCCTGCGACCTGGCGGCGCTCCCGCCGGACTCCGCCGAGCAGCAGAAGTGCGTGGCGGCGGTCGCCGAGACCGACGGCTACAACTGGGGGTACGACCCGTTGCACTACACGGTGCCGGAGGGCGGCTACGCCGTCGACCCGGTCGGTGCGGCGCGGACCACCGAGTTCCGGCGGATGGTGGCCGGGG
The DNA here is from genome assembly GCF_040649135.1 of Micromonospora sp. NPDC049047. Taxonomy (NCBI): domain Bacteria; kingdom Bacillati; phylum Actinomycetota; class Actinomycetes; order Micromonosporales; family Micromonosporaceae; genus Micromonospora; species Micromonospora sp. NPDC049047. The sequence continues at coordinate 45,529 of NZ_JBEZEY010000023.1, read as the reverse complement.
TGAACGGCGCCGGCCTGCGGGTGGTGCTGGACGTGGTCTACAACCACACAGCGGCGGCCGGCACCGACGCGAAGTCGGTCCTCGACCAGGTGGTGCCCGGCTACTACCACCGGCTGTTGGCGGACGGCACCGTCGCCAACTCCACCTGTTGCGCCAACACCGCTCCCGAACACGCCATGATGGGCAAGCTGGTCGTGGACTCGCTTGTCACCTGGGCGCGGCAGTACAGGGTGGACGGCTTCCGGTTCGACCTGATGGGTCACCACCCGAAGGCGAACGTCCTGGCCGTGCGTGCGGCGCTGGACCGGCTGACCGTCGCCCGTGACGGCGTGGACGGCCGGTCGATCATGCTCTACGGCGAGGGCTGGAACTTCGGCGAGGTCGCCAACGACGCCCGGTTCGTCCAGGCCACCCAGGCCAACCTGGCCGGCACCGGCATCGGCACCTTCAACGACCGGCTGCGCGACGCGGTGCGCGGCGGTGGGCCGTTCGACGCCAACCCGCGGGCGCAGGGCTTCGCGTCCGGGCTCTACACCGACCCCAACGGCGACGACGTCAACGGGTCACCGGCCGAGCAGAAGGCCCGCCTGCTGCACGCCCACGACCTGATCAAGGTGGGTCTGACCGGCAACCTGCGCGGGTACCGGTTCACCGACACCGATGGGCGGCAGGTCACCGGGGCGCAGGTGGACTACAACGGCTCCCCGGCCGGCTACACCGCCGCGCCGGGGGAGGCCGTCAGCTACGTCGACGCGCACGACAACGAGATTCTGTACGACGCGCTGGCGTACAAGCTGCCGCAGGCCACCTCTGCGGCGGACCGCTCCCGGATGCAGGTGCTGGCCCTGGGCACCGTGGTGCTGGGTCAGGGCACCGGGTTCGTCACCGCCGGCACCGAGCGGCTGCGCTCGAAGTCGCTGGACCGCAACTCGTACAACTCCGGTGACTGGTTCAACCAGATCCGCTGGGACTGCGCACGGGGCAACGGGTTCGGTGTCGGTCTGCCGCCCGCGCCGGACAACGAGGACAAGTGGCAGTACGCCAAGCCGCTGCTGGCGGACCCGGCGCTGGTGCCGGACTGCGCGGCGATCACCACCACGAACGCCAGGTACGCCGAACTGCTGCGCATCCGGGCGTCGTCGCCGGTGTTCGGGCTGGCCACCGCCGAGCAGGTGCAGCGGCGGGTGGCGTTCCCGCTCTCCGGGGCGCAGGAGACACCGGGTGTGCTGACGATGACGCTGGACGCCCGGGGGCTGGGCGGGGCGTGGCGGTCGGTGACGGTCGTCTTCAACGGCACCCCGCAGGTGGCGAAGCAGACGGTGGCCGAGCTGCGCGGGGCGGACGTGGCACTGCACCCGGTGCTTGTCGAGTCGGTCGACGAGGCGCTGCGTACCGCCTCGTTCGACAGGGCCGCCGGCACGTTCACCGTACCGGCGCGCAGTGTGGCGGTGTTCGTCGGGAAGTGACAGGGGCCGGCCCCCTTCCGCGTCGCGCGGAAGGGGGCCGGCCGGTTGGGTCGTCGGTGATCAGGCGAAGCAGTTCTCGATGGCGCCGCCCGGGATGGCCAGGCAGTTCGTCGGGCGGTTCGCGGTGATCGCGGACTTGTCGTCCACGTTCACCGGCCCGAAGAAGGTGAAGACACCGCCCGGCGCGAAGGTGGAGAAGTTGTTGGCGACCTTCGTCCTCGACAGGTTGACCTCGCCGAAGATGTTGAAGATGCCGCCGCCGACCCCGATCGGGCCGATGGCCCGGTTGCCGACGACCTCGCTGTCGCGCAGCGTGGTGACGCTGCCAGCGTTGAAGACACCGCCGCCGAAGAAGCCGGCGGTGTTGTCCTTGATGCTGCTCTGCTCGAACGTGACAGCGCTGTCGAAGGCGATGGCCACACCGCCACCGACACCTGCGGTGCTGTTCTTCTCGATCGCCACGTGGTGCAGGTTGAGCTGGCTGTCCGCCGCGGCGAGGCCACCACCGGCGAGGATCGCGGTGTTCGAGGCGAACTTCGTCTCGTACGCCGTGGTGTTGCCCTCGATGTCGAGGTAGCCGCCGCCGAAGCCGAGCGTCTCGTTGTCGGTGATCTCGGCCTTCTTCAACTCGACGGTCCCGCCGTCGACGTTGTCGGTGAAGATCGGCGCGGCACCGTTGGAGATACCGCCACCACCGATCACGGCCGTGTTGTCGGTGATCTTCGACTCCTCGACCTTGAGCAGGCCGGCGTTGAAGACGCCACCACCGAAGAAGAAGGCGGTGTTGCGGGTGACGGTGCTGTGCCAGATCTTCGTGGTGCCGAAGTTGGCCACGCCACCGCCGTTGCCGCCGGACTGGTTGAGGACGATCTCGGACTCCAGGATCTCGGCGGTGCCGCCCGGCTGGACCAGGATGCCGGCACCGTCGTTGTCGTCCGGCTGCTCGACGAGCGGCGTGACGACACCCGGCGTGGCCTTCGGGGTGACCTTCGGCGCGGCCTTCAGACCCGCCTTCGGGTTGGCCTGTCGGGTGCTCAGCGCCTGGGCCAGCGGGGTGCCGGCCTTCACCTGCGCGGCGATCGCCTCGGAGTCCGAGTAGGACGCCCAGACGGCGGCCGGCGCGACGGCCTCGAACAGTTCGAGGGTCTGGCCACCCTTGATGGTCAGGCCCTTGATGGTGAGGTGACCGCCAGCGCCGACGTTGAGGATGCGGAAGTAGTCGGCGGTGGCTTCCCGGGCGATCGTGGTGTGCTCACCCTTGAGGGTGATGTTCTCGGTGATCACCGGGAGGCCGTTGCCCTGGTAGTCGTTGCGGCTCAGGTTGTAGGTGCAGCCCTTGGCCAGCTCCAGCACACCGCCGTGCTTGTTGTTGGCGAACACGATCGCCTGGATCAGCTTGTCGGTGTCGCAGGGCACCTCCTTCCCGCGCTCGTGGTCCTTGTCCCGGTCCTTGTCCTTGTCCCGGTCCTTGTCCCGGCCCTGGTCCTTGTCCCAGTCACCGTGCTGGTCGCCGTCCTTGCTGACCTGCGTGGTGTTCCAGTTCAGGCCGACCGCTCCGGCGCTGCCCGCGACGCCCACCGCCGCGAGGCTGATCACGCCTGTCAAACCGGCCACGCCACTGGCGAGCCAGAGCTTGCGGCGGCGCTTGGCCGTCGCCCGCCCGGAGGCTTCGTTGTTCGTTAGGTAGTTGGACATCGGAGCTCTCTGCCCTCTCCTCGTACCAGACAGGGTCGCCGCCGTCAGACGGGCGTCCCCTGCTACAAATCGGTTGTAGCTCCCAAAACCACCGTATGAGAAGGTTCCTCGCCTCGCGGGCTTATCCGAGAGAAGCCCACATTCGGTTCATGTTGCGCCCAGCTGGGGCCGGACCCCCACACCACCGCCCAAGCCGGCCGCGACGCCTGTGACCTGCCCAAATGGGTACGCCCCTCCGAACCGTGACCGGCTCGGAGGGGCGCGCCCTCTATGTGAATCAGCCCCACCCGATCAGGCGAAGCAGTCCGGAACGTTGAAGCAGTTGGTCGGGCGGTTGGCAGTGACAGCGGACTCGTCGTCAAGCGTCACGGTGCCGCCGAGGCTGTTGAAGATGCCCCCCGGCGGGAGGGTGGAGAAGTTGTGCGCCACTGTCGTCCGGTGGAGCGTCACCAGGCTCCCCTCGGTGTTGAGGATGCCGCCAGCACGGCTGAACGGGCCGAGGGCCCGGTTGCCGACGACCTCGCTGTCGCGCAACGTGGTGACGCTGTCGTCGTTGAAGAGGCCGGCACCGGAGAACCCTGCCTTGTTGTCCTTGATGGCGGTGTCCTCGATCGTCGCGGTGCTGTCCGAGACGACCGCCACACCGCCACCATCGCGCGCGGTGCTGTTCCCGGCCACCGTGGCGTGCTTGAGGGTGAGCTGGCTGTCGGCCACGGCCACGCCGCCGCCCGTGAGGACCGCCGTGTTGTCGGTGACCTTCGTGTCGTGCAGGGTCGTGGTGCCCTCGACGTCCAGGACACCGCCGCCGAAGCCGAGCGTCTCGTTGTCGGTGACCTCGCTCTTGTAGACCCAGACCGAGCCGCCGTCGACCTCCTCGGTGACGATCCGCGGCGCACCGTTGGCGATGCCACCGCCGCCGACGATCCCGGTGTTGTCGTTGATCTTCGACTCGTCGACCTGGAGTACGCCGGCGTTGAAGATGCCGCCACCGAAGAAGAAGGCGGTGTTGTGCGCGACAGTCGTCTTGCTGAGCCTGGTGCTGCCGAAGTTGGCCAACCCGCCGCCGTTGCCGCCGGACTGGTTGTAGAGCAGTTCGCTGTCCAGGATCTCCGCCTGTCCACCGGGCTGTACCAACACCCCGGCGCCGTCGTTGAACCCGGGCTCCTCGACCAGAGGCGCCACCGAGGTCCCGGCCGGCTTCGCCGCCGCGGCGATCGGCTTGGCGGCTGCCGCCGTCGCCGTCGCCTTCGCTGCGGGCTTGGCGGCCTCTGTTGCTGCGGCCTTTGTTGCTGCGGCCTTTGTTGCCGTGGTCGCCTGGCCTGCCTTGGCTGCCGTTGTGGCTGCGGGTTTCGCTGCCGTTGTGGCTGCGGGCTTCGCCGCGGTTGTGGCTGCGGGCTTCGCTGCCGTTGTGGCTGCGGGCTTTGCTGCCGTTGTGGCGGCCGGCTTCGCCGCCGGGTCGGCCGCGGTGGGCCCGATCACCGTCGAGTACGGCGCCCAGACCGTCGCGGGGTCAGCGGCCATCGGGGCCTGAAGGGTCTGGCCACCCCTGATGCTCAGACCCTTGAGGGTGAGGTGTCCGCCGGGGCCGACGTTGAGGATGCGGAAGTAGTCGGCAGTGGCCTCACGACCCAGGGTGGTGTGCTCGCCCTTCAGGGTGATGGGCTGGGTGATCACGGGAAGGCCGTTGCCGCCCTGGTTGCGGGTCAGGGTGTAGGTGCAGCCCTTGGCCAGTTCCAGCACGCCGCCGTCGTCGTTGTTCGCGAACGTGATGGCCTGGATCAGCTTGTCCGTGTCGCACGGGACCTGCTGGGCGCGGTCCTTCTCGTCGCGCTTGTCGTCCTCGCGCTTGCCGGCCTTGCCGGACCGGTCGTCGAAGCCGCTCCAGTCGTCGCCGCTCCACTCGTCGTCCCGGGCGTCGGTTTCCTTGGCGCCGCCTTCGTCCGTGCCGCCAGCGTCGCTGGCGTTCTGCCGGTTGGTCGACGGCTGCGCGTCGGAGACCTGGTCGGATTTGGGCTTGTCATCCCTGGCGGCCACTCCGCCGAGGGCCGCCAGACCGACCACCCCGGTCAGCCCGGCCACGCCGGCGACCCACAGCGCCCGCCGTCGTCGTGTCGGCGGAGCTGTTGAGGCCCCGCCGTCGGTACTCGTTACGTCGTTGGACATCAGAGCCTTCCGCCCTTTCCTGCTACCAGACGGGGTCGCACCGCCTGAGGCGCCACGACCAGCTACAAATGGGTTGCAGCCTCTGATCCCCACCGTATGAGAACCATCTTCGCGATGCGGACGTATCCGAGATAACCCCGCATTCGGCGCAGGTTAGATGTCGCCGGGCAAGCGGTCCCGGGCTGGCGAAAAGGGGGTGAGCAGCGCAAAGCGGTGACGCTGGCGGGTGAATGTCACCGCCAGCTGCGGCTCGGCTGGCAAGCAACCTGCGCGACCGCGCTGCGCAGGAACGGAGACCACCCATCCGGCCCGCGTGCCGCCCGACGCCCGCGCCGCAGGCCCGCCGAAAGCATGATCCACTCGGGTTTCATGGAAACCGTGGTGTCGGCGGGGTTTGGATAGCGCGGTTTCCGTGAACCCGAGTGGATCACGCCCGAGTGGATCACGGGGGAGGGTGCTTGGCCGGCCGCCTCCGGCTGGGCCGGAGGTCTTGTCGACGACGACGCACCGGCGCCGCCTGGCCGTTGGTCGGCCGGCGACGCCGGTGCGGTGAAAGCTGGGGCGGTGAAAGCTGGGGCGGTGAAAGCTGGTGCGGTGAAAGCTGGGGCGGTGAAAGCTGGGGCGGTGATCTGGCGGGCTGGTCAGCCGGGCAGGCGGGGGCCGGCCTCGCGCTGCTCGGCCAGCCAGGTCTCCACCTCGTCGGAGGTGCGCGGCAGCCCGGCCGACAGGTTCACCGCGCCGGTCGCGGTGACCAGCACGTCGTCCTCGATCCGGATGCCGACGCCGCGCAGCTCCTCGGGGACCAACTCGTCCTCGGGCTGGAAGTACAGACCCGGCTCGACGGTGAGCACGTAGCCCTCGCCCAGCGCGCCGTCGCGGTACGTCTCCTTGCGGGCGTTCGAGCAGTCGTGCACGTCGATGCCGAGCATGTGACCGAAACCGTGCAGCGTCCACCGCCGGTAGACGGTCGACTTCTCGTCCATCGCCTCGTCCACGCTCACCGGCAGCAGACCCAGGTCGGACAGGCCCTCGGCGAGGACCCGCATGCAGGTCAGGTGGACGTCCTTGAACTTCACGCCGGGGCGGATGGCCTCGATGCCGGCCTGCTGCGAGGCGTACACGATGTCGTAGACCTGGCGTTGCAGGGCGGTGAACCGCCCGTTCACCGGGAGCACCCGGGTCACGTCGGCGGTGTAGAGGTTGCGGCCCTCGACGCCCATGTCCATCAGCAGCAGGTCACCCGGGCGGGTGGCGCCGTGGTTGTGCACCCAGTGCAGGATCGTGGCGTGTTCGCCCGCGCCGACGATCGAGCTGTAGCCGACGTCGTTGCCGTCGTGCCGGGCACGCAGCGCGAAGACGCCTTCGAGGAGCCGCTCGGAGACCGCCCGGTCGGCCGGCAGGATCCGGGCCACGTCCTCGAAGCCGCGGACGGTGGCGTCGATCGCGTCCTGGAGTTGGCCGATCTCCCACTCGTCCTTGACCAGCTTCATCTCCGAGATGGCGATGGCCAGCTCCCGGTCGCGGGCCGGCTGCCCGTCGGCGCGCGGGCCGTCGTAGGGGCGCACTGCCGCGTCCACCTGGGCGTCGAAACCGCGCAACACCCGGGTACGCCCCGGCGCCAGGTCGGCGAGAGTCGCCTCCAGGCCGGTCAGGTCGGCGGTGGGCAGGCCCAGCTCGGTCGACTTCTCGTTGAGGGTGTGTCGCCGGCCCACCCACAGCTCGCCGTTGCGGCTGCGGAAGAACTCGTCGGTCTCCCGGGAGGATCGGGGCCGCATGTACAGCGTCGCGTCGTGCCCGGAACCGTTGGGGCGCAGCACCAGCACGCTGTCGGCGTCATGGTCGCCGGTCAGGTAGGCGAAGTCGCTGCCCGGCCGGAACGGGTAGTCCGTGTCGTTGGCGCGGACCTTCTCGGTGCCGGTGGGGATGACGAGCGTCTCGCCGGGGAAGGCCGCGGAGAGCGCGGCGCGCCGCTTGGCGTAGTTGGGCGTCTCCGGCCGGGGTGCCACGGGGAGCGCGGTGTCGCGCCAGCCCTGCCGCATGAAGGACAGGAACGCCTCCGGGAAGTCCGGATCGTGTGATTCCGTGCCGTCCGTCGGCGTACCGCCGGTTTGTCCCTCGGTCATTGCGCCGCTCCCTCCGCTTCGTTGCTGATCCCGACGGTACCGCGCGCCCGGTTCGCGCCGACGCCCCCGGCGGCCGGATCGACGGACGGCTGCGACGGGCCGACAGCACGCGTGGAAAGATGACGACCATGTGCGGACTTCTGGCCTTCTTCAGCGCGAACGGCAATGCCGCCGCGCACCGCGACCACATCGCCGGAGCGTTGGAATGCCTGCACCACCGCGGCCCCGATGAGACAGGGGTCGAGGTGGTCGGCGACGCTTCCGGCCGGTACGCGGACGGCGTGTTCGCCCACAAGCGGCTGGCCATCATCGACGTCGCGTCGAGCCACGAGCCGCTGCCCTACGCGAACGGTCGTTACCTGCTCACCTTCAACGGTGAGATCTACAACTACATCGAGCTGCGCGAGGAGTTGATCAGGAACTTCGGTGCGCAGTTCGCCACCGCCGGTGACGGCGAGGTGATCGTGGCGGGCTACCACTTCTGGGGCGAGCAGGTGCTCACCCGGCTGCGGGGCATGTTCGCCTTCGTCATCTGGGACCGGCAGGAGCGGCGCGCGTTCGGCGCCCGCGACTACTTCGGCATCAAGCCGATGCACTACCTGGAGACCGCCGACGGCCTCTACCTGGCCTCGGAGAAGAAGGCGCTGCTGCCGTTCGCGCACAGCAGCTACCAGGGTGACGCGGGTGTCGACCCGGCCAATCTGAGCCACTACCTGACGCTGCAGTACGTGCCGGAGCCCGGCACCCTGCACAAGGGCATCAGCCGGATCGGCTCGGGGGAGTACCTGAACTGGACCCCGGGCGGGCGCATCGACGTACGCCGGTGGTACCGGCCGGTGTTCCGGCCGGCGCCGGTCGACGACGAGCAGAAGCTGTACCACGAGATCCGGGAGACCCTGCGGGAGAGCGTGCGCATGCACATGCGCTCCGACGTGCCGGTCGGCTCGTTCCTGTCCAGCGGCATCGACTCGACAGCTGTGGTGGCGCTGGCCCGGGAGTTCAACCCGAACATCCTCACCTTCACCGTCGGCTACGACGTGCCGGGATATTCGGAGATCGACGTCGCGCAGGACTCGGCGCGGCACCTGGACGTCACCACCATCCCCACCAAGATCGGTCCGCAGGACATGATCGACGCGCTGCCGAAGATCGTCTGGCATCTGGACGACCCGGTGGCGGACCCGGCGCTGGTGCCGCTCTACTTCGTGGCGAAGAAGGCCGCCGAGCACGTCACAGTGGTGCTCTCCGGTGAGGGCGCGGACGAGTTCTTCGGCGGTTACACGATCTACCGCGAGCCGCTGTCGCTGGGCACCGTCAACGGCCTGCCCGGCGGGGTGCAGAAGGGCCTGCGGGCGGTCTCCAAGGCGATCCCGCAGGGGGTCAAGGGCAAGAGCTTCCTGGAGCGCGGCACCACCCCGATCGAGGAGCGCTACTACGGCAACGCGCGGATGTTCACCGAGGAGGAGAAGCAGCACCTGATGCGCCGCTACGACCCCTCGGTGCGCTACACCGACGTCACCGCCCCGATCTACGCCGAGTGCACCGAGCTGGACGACGTCACCAAGATGCAGTACGTCGACCTCTACACCTGGCTACGCGGCGACATCCTGGTCAAGGCCGACCGGATCTCGATGTCGCACTCGCTGGAAGTGCGGGTGCCGTTCCTCGACCGCGAGGTGTTCGACGTCGCGGCGAAGATCCCGGTGGACCTGAAGCTGCCGCCGCGCTCCGACGCCACCAAGTACGCGATGCGCCAGGCGTTGCAGGGTGTCGTACCGCCGGCCATCGTCAACCGCAAGAAGCTGGGCTTCCCGACCCCGACCCGCGTGTGGCTGCGCGGCGAGATGTACGAGTGGGCCCGGCACGTGCTCAGCACCTCGGGCGCGGGTGACCTGCTCGACCTGTCGTACGCGCTGCGGCTGCTCGACGAGCACAAGCGGGAGGAGGCCGACCACTCCCGCAAGGTGTGGACCGTGCTGATCTTCTGCATCTGGCACGCCATCTTCGTGGCGAAGACCCTCGACCCGGGCATCCAGCGCAACCAGTCCGCCCTGCTCACCAAGCCGGTGGTCGGCTCGATGGTGCGCTGACACCCACAGTGACCAAGAGGTTTGCGTCAGCCGGAGCAATCCGGTGACGCAAACCTCTTGATCATTTCAGGGGGTGGTGGCTACTTGCGGGCGCAGGTGACAGTCGGGAGTCCGTTCGTTCCCGTGCTGCTGGCCAGGAAGCCGAACGTGGTGCTGCCCTCCGGTGCGACAGTGCCGTTGTAGGAGACGTTCGTCGCTGTCACTGTCGAGCCGGACGTCGTCTGGGTGGCGCTCCAGATCTGACTTATCGACTGCCCGTTGGGCCAGGTCCAACTCGCGGTCCAGCCGGAGAACGGCGTACTGCCGTGATTCATGATCGTGACTTCACCCTGGAAACCGCCCTGCCAGGTGCTGCTCACCTTGTAGACCGCCATGCAGTCACCGCCCGGTGCCGGGGTGGTCGGGTTCGGCGGCGGCGTGGTCGGGTTCGGCGGCGGCGTGGTCGGGTTCGGCGGCGGGGTGGTCGGGTCCGGCGGCGGGGTCGTCGGGTCGGGCGACGGCGAGCCGTTACCCGGGCCCACCCCGGTCACCTGACCGCTGCCGCCGTCGAAGGTCACGTCGGAGCAGCCGAAGAAGTTCTCCTGCGAGTCCGAGCGCACCCAGCGGGAGTAGATGATGTGCCGGCCACTCTTGCCCGACGGCAGGTTGCCGCTGAAGTAGTAGTGCCCCTCGTTGGTGCCGACCGCGCCCTGCTGCGGCGGGTTGGTGACCGTCAGGAACGGCTCCTCCAGGTCACTCCAGGCCAGCGCCCGGGTCGGGCTCCAACTGTTCTTCGTCACGTAGAAGTAGAACGTGCCCGGGTGGTGCGCCCAGTTGCTGTACTTGAAGTCCAGCCGGGCCCCGGACGTCAGGTGGGTCAGTGGCCAGTCGGTGCGGGGCAGGTCGTAGCCGCGGAAGCCGGTGTTGCCGCCGCTGCACAGTTGCCCGTCCGGGATGAAGCCGGTGGTCCGGCCGCCCGCGTCGGAGCGCAGCACGCTGAACCAGTTGTAGAGCGAGTTCGCCCCGCTCTGGGCCACCGCGGCGGCGCACGCCGGGTTGTTCGGCCTGATCTCGCCGGTCTGGCTCTTACCGTCCTGCCAGCAGAGGTAGGTGCGGCTGCCCGGGGTCATCGCCGCACCGTGCGCGGCGGCCGGCTGGGGACTGGACGCCAGGGCGACAGCGCCCAGCGCGAGGGTCATGGCCGCGGTGAGCAATGCGGCCATACGGGAACGGTTCACGGGATCTCCTGACTCGCGAGGCGCGCCGCCCGAGCCGCCCCGCCGCAACCGGGTGGGACGTGGCCTGCTCGCCCCGCTGATGTGAGCGGTGCGACGATCACGGCGACGTGTCCCGGCGGAAGAATGGCCGGTGGACGCACGCCATCAACGGTCCTGTCAGGGACCGGCGCCCTCGCGTGTGACGAACCCGGCAACCGGTGGCGCGGCAGCCCTCGCACCGCCCGGTACCCACCATCTCAGCACGCCACCAGCCACCGCGCAATAGTCGTTGCTCGATGGATGAGTTGACCCACCAGCGGCCGTCGAACGCCATATCCTGCGGACGGGGAGACGTACCGAAAGAGGCGGCGGCCAGTGCCGGAGGTATTCGACGAGGTGCACCGCCGGTGCCGCGCCGGTGAGCCGGTCGCGCTGGCCACCGTCGTGGCCACCTGGCACTCCGCGCCACAACCGCCCGGCGCGACGATGGCGGTGGCGATCGACGGCACGGTCACCGGCAGCGTCTCCGGCGGCTGCGTCGAGGCGGACCTCTACGAACGGTGCCGCCAGGTGCTCGACACCGGTGCCGCCGAGCTGATCCGCTACGGCATCAGCGACGACGACGCGTACACCGTGGGCCTGACCTGCGGTGGCATCCTCGACGTGTTCGTCGAGCGCGTCGACCCCGACGCCCTGCCGAAGCTGGCGGCGGTCGCCGCCGCCCGCCGCGACGGGCGACCGGCGGCGATGGTCACCTGCGTGGCCGCCGACGCCAGCGATCCGCCGGGCGCGGTGCCGACCGACCCAGCTCGGCGGTTGGGCCGGCGGCTGGTGCTCACCGGCCAGCTGTCGATCGGCTCGCTCGGTGCCGACCGGCTCGACGACGCCGCCCGCGTCGACGCCCTCGGACTGCTCGCCGCCGGGCACAGCGGGGTGCTCCGGTACGGCTACCACGGGCAGCGGCGCGGCAGCGGCGTCAGCCTCTTCGTGACCGCGTACGCCACCCCGCCCCGGATGATCGTCTTCGGGGCGATCGACTTCGCCGCCGCGGTGGCCCGGATCGGTGCGTTCCTCGGCTACCGGGTCACCGTCTGCGACGCCCGAGGGGTCTTCACCACCGCCCGGCGCTTTCCCGAGGCCGACGAGGTGGTGGTGCAGTGGCCGCACCGCTACCTGCGCACGGAGTTGGCCGCGGGCCGGGCCGACGAACGGACCGTGGTGTGCGTCCTCACCCACGACCCGAAGTTCGACGTGCCGGTGCTGGAGTTGGCGTTACGCCACCGGTTGGCCTACGTCGGCGCGATGGGCTCGCGGCGCACCCACGACGAGCGGCACAAGCTGCTGCGCGCGGCGGGGCTCAGTGCGGCGCAACTGGCCCGGCTCGCCTCCCCGATCGGGCTGGACCTCGGTGGTCGTACCCCGGAGGAGACCGCGGTGAGTGTGGCCGCGCAGATCGTCGCGGCCCGCTGGGGTGGCAGCGGTCGCCCCCTCGCCGCGCTCGACGGGGCGATCCACCGGCCGGGGTGACGGGCGTCGGTGCACCGCCTTCGGCGCCCACCGGGCGGTGCGCTGTGCCAGCCTGAGGGCACGGCGATCGGCTCGGCGCGCGGCGGCCGGTGGTTGGTGACGACGAGAGGACCGACATGGGGTACGCGGTGGTGCTCGGCGAGGCGCTCGTCGACCTGCTCGACAGCGAACGCGACGGGGAGCGGGTCTACCGGCAGACGATCGGCGGTGGCCCGCTCAACGTCGCCGTCGGGGTGGCCCGACTCGGCGGCGCGGCACAGTTCGTCGGCTCCCTCGGCGACGACGTGCTCGGCGGCCGGATCCGCGCCTTCCTGAGCGCCGCCGACGTCGGGGTGGCCGGTGCGGTGACGGTGCCGGCACCGACCACGCTGGCGGTGGTCACGTACGCCGGGCCGGAACCCGACTTCCGTTTCTACGGCGAACCCCCGTCCTACGGCCTGCTCGGCCCCGACGACCTCGACCTCGCGCTGCTCGAGGGCGCCGACGTGCTCTCCTGCGGCTCGATCGCGCTGCTCCAACCCGGCCCGCTGGCCGCCGCCCGACGCGCCTGGTCGCTCGCCGCGGGCCTGCGGGTCTTCGACCCGAACGTGCGCCCCCGACTGCTGGACGGGCCGGGCCCGCTGGACGGGCTACGCCAGGTGGTGGCCGAGTTCGCCGCCGGCGCGCACCTGGTCAAGCTGAGCGCCGCCGACGCCCGGCTGCTCTACCCGGGTGAACCGGTCGAGGGGGTGGCCGCGTACCTGCGCGAGCTGGGCGCCGCCACGGTCGTGGTGACGCTCGGCGCGGCCGGCGCGGTGCTCGCCGCCGCCGAGGCCGACCCGGTCCGGGTGCCGGCCCCGAAGGTCGACGCCATCGACGCCACCGGCGCCGGTGACTCGGTGCTTGCCGCACTGATCGCCGACCTGCTCGACGACGGCGAACCGGACACCCCGGCAGGGTGGGTCGAGCGGGTCGCGTTCGCGCTGCGGGTGGCCGGCCTGGTCTGCGAACGTCCCGGTGGTGCCACCGCCATGCCCACCCGCGCGGACGTCGAGCGTCGCTTCGGGGTCTAGGCCTCGCCGTCCAGCTCGGCGTAGCCGCGGCGGGCGGCGGTCAGCGCGGCGCGGGCGCCGAAGGGTGCCTCCGCGGCCACCCGCTCGGGCGGTGCGCTGCCGGTGTGCGCGGCCCGGATCAGCCAGGCCAGCTTCACCAGGTCGGCATGTTGGGCCCGGACGAAGTCGACGTCCACCAACTCGCCGTGACCCGGCACCACAACGGTGCGCGAGGTGGTCAGCCGCAGCAGGTCCGCGACCGCGTCCGGCCACTTCAACGGGTACGCGTCCTCGAAGGCGGGCGGGCCGCTCTGCTCCACCAGGTCCCCGGCGACGAGCAGGTCGGCGTCCGGCACGTGCACCACCAGGTCCGCGTCGGTGTGCCCCCGCCCCGGGTGACGCAGCAGCACCCGCCGACCACCCAGATCGAGCGACGTCTCGGTGTGCACGGTGTGCGTCGGGGCGAGCAGTGGAGTGTCGGCCAGCTCGGCGGCGAGCGCCGGATGCTCCTCGCGCAGCTCCGCGTACGCCTCCCGGCGCAGCCGCTGCGGATCGGTGCGCAGCGCCGTGGCGGCCAGCTCGTGCGCGTACACCGGGCGGGGTGGGTCGCCGGCCAGGACCGCGTTGCCGAAGCAGTGGTCGTAGTGGTGATGGGTGTTGACGATCGTCAACGGACGGTCGGTGACCGCCCGGACGGCGGCGGCCAGCTCGGTGGCCTGCGCGGCCGACGAGAGCGTGTCCACCAGGAGCGCCTCGTCGGCCCCGACGACAAGCGTGACGTTTACCCGTAGCAACGGTTCGCGGAGCACGTGCACCCGGTCGGCGACCTCGACGAAACCGGTGGTCACGACGACCGCCCGGCGCGCTCGACGAAGCGTTGCCGATCCACCAGGATCCGATCCACCCGGCCCCGGGCCACCGTCTGGTCGCCGTCGCTGACCGTCACCTCGAACGACAGCCGGCGGCCGTCGACGCTCGCCAGCAGGGCCTGCGCCCGCACCGTGCGACCGACCACCGTCGGCGCCAGGTGTTCCAGCTCGACCCGCGTCCCGACTGTCGTCGATCCCGCCGGCAGGCCGGTCGCCGTCGCCGCGACGGTGGCCGCCTCGGCCAACGCGAGCACCCGGGGAGTGCCAAGCACCGGTACGTCCCCGGAACCGACCGCCTGGGCGGTGTCCGCGTCGGTGACGGTCAACTCGACCTGGGCGGTCAGACCCGGCGCGAAGGCCGGCTCGGGCTGCTCCTGCATGGTCGTCAGCCTAGGTGCTCGCTGACGGCGTCGGGCACGCGCCCGGCGATCCGGGCGCACCCACCCCGAACGGCCGACGGGTGGTCCCCGTCGGTCGATGCGTACCCGTCGTTAACCTTGACGACGATGGCCGTCGTGACTGACCCCCAGCCCCCCGCCCGGACCGACCCGCCCGCGTCCGGCGACGGGGGTCGTCGGCGCGTCGTCGCCATGACCGTCTGGGCGGTCGCCTTCGTCGCCGCGTGGCTGGCCATCGGGCTGCCCACCGACCCCGCGTACGCCTTCGTCTGGATCTGGCTCGCGACCATCGCCTGGAACAGCGACCGGCCGTGGCGCAGTCACCTGCGCTTCGCCCGGGACTGGGTGCCGGTGGTGCTGCTGTTCGTCGTCTACAACCTCTCGCGCGGGTTCGCCGACAACGGGGCCACCCCGCACGCGATGGAGCTGATCGTCGCCGACCGGTTCATGTTCGGCTGGGCCACCGGTGGTGAGGTGCCCACCGTCTGGTTGCAGCAGCACCTCTACCGCCCGCAGGTGCACTGGTGGGATGTCGCCGCGAGCTGGGTGTACTTCTCCCACTTCGTTGTCGCGTTGGCCGCCGCCGCGGTGCTCTGGCTGCGCGACCGGCACCGTTGGGCCGCGTACATGCGGCGCTGGGGTTTCCTGTGCGCCGCCGGCCTGGTGACCTACTTCGTGTACCCGGCGGCCCCGCCCTGGTGGGCGGCGCAGAACGGACTGCTGACCGAGGTCGCCCGGATCTCCACCCGGGGCTGGAAGGCGTTCGGCATGCACGGTGCCGGCAACGTCCTCAACGCCGGTCAGATCGCCTCCAACCCGGTCGCCGCGATGCCGTCGCTGCACACCGCGTGGGCGCTGTTCGTGGTCCTGTTCTTCCTGACCAGCACCCGCCGCCGCTGGTGGCCGCTGCTGCTCGCGTACCCGCTGGCGATGACCTTCACCCTGGTCTACTCGGGTGAGCACTACGTGATCGACGTGCTTGTCGGCTGGACGTACGTGGGGCTGACCTTCCTGGTGGTCGGCCTGGCCGAGCGCGCCTGGACAACCTGGCGAACCCACCACCCAAAACCCACCCCCACCCCACCCCCCGGACCCACCCCCACCCCGCCCGTCGATCATGAAGTTATTGCCGCGACACGCCGTTCGGACGGGCAATAACTTCATGATCAACGAGGAGGGCGCGAGGAGGGCGCGGGGCGCGCGGGGGGTGGGGTTGGGGGTTGGGTTAGGTGGGGTTGTGGGCCTGGTGGGCTCGGGAGGTTAGTTCGGCGGCCAGGGCCCAGGCCTCGGCCAGGTCGCGGTCCTGGGCGGTGGCACCGGAACCGCCAGCGGTGTCCGCGTGCACGGAGGCCAGCCCGAGGCGGCGCTGCACCGGGCCCTGCACCACCCGCACACTCTGGATGCGGGCGTACGGCAGGATCACCAACTGCCGGGTGAGTCGCCCGGACCGGGTGGCGAACACCTCCTCGAACAGCCCCGCACCGAACGCGCGACGGCCCAGCGGGTGCAGCCACCGGGTGCGGGTCGGTGGCGGGGTCAGCATCAGGGCGTCGAGGCGTACCCCGGGCAGCACCTCGGCGACGATCATCGTCGCCGTCGGCAGGTCACCGACCGGCAGCAGCCGGTCGGGCCGGTTGCGGTCGTCGGCGTCGGCGAGGGAATACCCGGCCACCTCCAGGCGCAGCCGCAGCCAGCCGTTCACCCGCCAGAGCAGCGGCCAGGTGGCCCGCACGGTCTGCACCCGCGCCAGCGGCACCGCCTGCGCCCGGGTCTCCAGCAGGCCGTTGTGCACCCGCAGCGTGCCGCCGTCGCGGGCCAGCCGGAAGTTCCAGTCGTCGAGCACCCGGCGGATCGGTTGCAGCAGCACGCCCGCCATCGCGGTGAGGGTGCTCGCCACCGCGACGAACGACCACGACCCGGCGGTGACGAACTGCACGACGACGAAGGCCACCCCGAACGGCAGCAGGAACGCCTGCGGGGTGAGCAGTTGGCTGACCAGCAGGTCCTTGTTGCGTACCGCGTGCAGTGGTCGGCCCGGCGCGGGCCTGGTCGGTGGTGCCGCCCCCGGGACCACAGCGGGCGTCGGGTCGCCCGGCGCGGTCGGCTGCGTCACCGGCCCGGCCAGCGCCAGCAGCCGCTCGCGCAGTCGGGCCGCGTCGGCCACCCCGAGGTACGCCAGTGGCGCCTCGGTCTTGCCCCCGCCGACCACTTCCAGGCGCAACTCGGCCAGACCGCTGAGCTGAGCCAGCAGTGGCCGGACCACCTCCACGGCCTGTAGCCGCTCCAACGGGATGGCCCGGGTACGCCGCCAGAGCAGCCCCTCGTAGACGCGCAGTTCGCGGCCCACCACGTGGTAGCCGGTGTTGTACCAGCTGATCACCGACAGCACTGTCGCGCCGAGCGCCAGCACCGCCACCATGGCGGCGAACCAGCCGAAGCCCACCCGGGACAGCGTCGACCAGGACAACCCGGCGATGACCACGGCCAGGGACTTGGCCCCGTGCAGTAGCGGGCTGAGCGGATGCAGTCGCTGCCGGGGCTCGCCCGCGCCGTCGCCCGGCGGCGCCGGCCAGGCGGCGGGCGGCGCCGTCGGCACCGGCCCGCGCGGTGTCGGGTCGGCCGGCGGTACGGTGCTCGGCTCGGCGGGACCGTCGGTCATAGGGTCGGCCCCCGGCCCGGCCGCTGCCCCGCGCCGGACGTGACCGGTTTGTCGCAGTGCGGGCGGCACCGGTGGCCCGCTCCCGCGCTCACAACCCCTCCGCCCGGTCCGCGCCGAGCGCGGTCAGCCGGTCGCGGAGCCGGGACGCCTCGGCCGGGCGAAGCCCGGGCACCCGGGCGTCGCTCGCCGCCGCGGCGGTGTGCAACTGCACGGTGGCGAGATCGAAAGCGCGCTCCAGCGGGCCGGCGCTGACGTCGACGAACTGCATCCGCGAATACGGCACGATGGAGAGCCGGCGGACCAGCAGCCCGTGTCGGACCAGCAGGTCGTTGTCCCGTTCGGCGTACCCCCAGGCCCGGACGGCGCGGACGATCGCCACGGCCCGCCACCCGCCGAGCAGCACCACGACGGCGAGGGCGATCCCGAACAACAGGTGCCCGCTCAACGCCCAGCCGACACCGGTCGCCGCCAGCCCGATGGCGACCACGACCGCCAGCCGGATCAGCTGCACCCAGATCAGGTCGGTGGAGATCGGCTGCCAGTGGACCGTGTCGGGCCAGGGCTCCAGCGGCCCCCGGCCCAGCGGCGCGGCCGTCGGGGTGTCGGATCCGGAAGGCGGTGGGGCGCCGGGGGTGCTCACGTGTCGAGCGTAGGCGATCCGGGCACCGCAGTGACGGCACGCAGGAAGCCGCGAGCGTCCAGGAAGTCACCGAGGCTGCTCCGGTGCTCGGCGCAGGCCAGCCAGGTCTTGCGTCGGTCGGCGTCGTGCAGCCGGGGATTGTTCCACTCCAGGGCCCAGACAGCGGCGGCCCGGCAGCCACGGGCCGAGCAGACGAGGGGGTCGTCGGCGCTGGAGAGGGTGCTCATCCGGGCCAGTCTAGGGGCAGCCGGACGGAAGTTTGATCGCCGGGCGACCACGGGGGGAGCCGCCCGGCGACGGGGTGAATCGTACACGCGGTAGGTGGGTCCTTGTACACCCTCACCGGGCGATTCTGCTGCTGAGGACCGCGCGGCGAAAATCGGCTTCTCCCCACCTCGACACTCAGCAAGGCATGCGAGTCTTGATACCGCACGAGCCGCGACGACCGACAAACGCTGTGGAGGACCGGTGGCCCAGCCGACCATGCCCGACGCCCCGACGCCGAACGGGGCGGCACCACAGACGCCCGCGGCGGTGACCACCCCCGCGCAGGACGCCACCCTGCTGGAGCGGGCGCTGTTCGAGATCAAACGCGTGATCGTCGGGCAGGACCGGATGGTGGAGCGGATGTTCGTCGCGCTGCTCGCTCGTGGTCACTGCCTGCTCGAAGGGGTGCCCGGGGTCGCCAAGACCCTGGCGGTGGAGACCCTCGCCAAGGTCGTCGGCGGGTCCTTCGCCCGGGTGCAGTTCACCCCGGACCTGGTGCCGGCCGACATCATGGGCACCCGCATCTACCGGCAGTCAAGCGAGAAGTTCGACGTCGAGTTGGGCCCGGTCTTCGTGAACTTCCTGCTCGCCGACGAGATCAACCGGGCACCGGCGAAGGTGCAGTCGGCGCTGCTGGAGGTGATGAGCGAGCGGCAGGTCTCCATCGGCGGCGAGAGTCACCGGGTGCCCGACCCGTTCCTGGTGATGGCCACCCAGAACCCGATCGAGCAGGAGGGCGTCTACCCGCTGCCGGAGGCGCAGCGGGACCGGTTCCTGATGAAGATCGTGGTGGGCTACCCGACCGACGCGGAGGAACGCGAGATCGTCTACCGGATGGGGGTGGCCGCGCCCGAGCCGACGGCGGTCTTCGACACCCCCGAGCTGATCGCCCTGCAACGCAAGGCCGACCAGGTCTTCGTGCACAACGCGCTTGTCGACTACGCGGTCCGGTTGGTGCTGGCCACCCGCGCCCCCGCCGAGCACGGCATGCCCGACGTCGCCCAACTGATCCAGTACGGGGCCAGCCCTCGCGCGTCACTGGGCCTGGTCCGGGCGACCCGGGCACTGGCGCTGCTGCGCGGGCGCGACTACGCCCTGCCGCAGGACGTGCAGGACATCGCGCCGGACATCCTGCGGCACCGGTTGGTGCTCAGCTACGACGCGCTCGCCGACGACGTGCCCGCCGACCACATCGTGCACCGGGTGATGTCGACGATTCCGCTGCCGGCGGTCGCCCCCCGGCAACAGGCCACCGCGCCGTCGACCGCGCCGCCGCCGGGCGCTGGCTGGCCCGGGCAGCGGCCGTGACCTCACCCACCCCTCGTCCCGTCCCCGACCGCAGCGAGGCCGTGCTGTCCCGGCTGCAACTGCTGGTCACCCGCAAACTCGACGGTCTGCTCCAGGGTGACTACGCCGGCCTGCTGCCCGGGCCGGGCAGCGAGGCGGGGGAGTCCCGGGAGTACCGCCCCGGCGACGACGTGCGCCGGATGGACTGGCCGGTCACCGCACGCACCACCACCCCGCACGTGCGGCGTACGGTCGCCGACCGGGAGTTGGAGACCTGGCTGGCGGTGGACCTCTCCGCCAGCCTGGACTTCGGCACCGGAAAGTGGCTCAAACGCGAGGTGGTGGTGGCCGCGGTGGCCGCCATCACCCACCTGACAGTGCGCGGGGGCAACCGGATCGGCGCGGTGATCGGCACCGGCGGCGGGTCCGCACCGGCCCGCCGCTGGCGGGTCGGACCACCGCCGCCGGCCGGACCCGGGGTGCTCACCCGGCTGCCGGCGCGCTCCGGTCGCAAGGAGGCGCAGGGCCTGCTGCGGACCGTCGCCGGCACCGCCATCCAGCCGGGCCGTGGTGACCTGGGCGCCCTCATCGAGATGCTCAACCGGCCACCGCGCCGGCGCGGGGTGGTCGTTGTGGTCTCCGACTTCCTCGCGCCGCCCGAGCAGTGGGCCCGGCCGATGCGCAAGCTGCGGGTCCGCCACGACGTGCTGGCGATCGAGGTGATCGACCCGCGCGAGCTTGAGTTGCCGGACGTGGGTGTGTTGCCGGTGGTCGACCCGGAGACCGGCGAGCTGCACGAGGTGCAGACCGCCGACCCTCGACTGCGGCAGCGCTACGCCGACGCCGCGACCGCCCAACGGGCCGCCATCGCCGCCGCCCTGCGCGGTGCGGGCGCGGCCCACCTGCGTCTGCGTACCGACCGAGACTGGCTGCTGGACATGGTGCGTTTCGTGGCCGCGCAGCGGCACGCGCGTACCCGGGGGACGACACGATGATCCGTTTCATGCAACCGTGGTGGCTGTTGGCGGTGCTGCCGGTGCTCGCCCTCGCGGCGTTCTACGTGTGGCGGCAGCTGCACCGCAAGTCGTTCGCGATGCGGTTCACCAATGTGGACCTGCTGCGGACGGTGGCACCGAAGGGGCTCGGCTGGCGTCGGCACGTTCCGGCGACCGCGTTCCTGCTCTGCCTGCTGGTGCTGGCCACCGCGCTGGCCCGGCCCGCTGTGGACACCCGGGAGCCGCTGGAGCGGGCCACCGTGATGCTCGCCATCGACGTGTCGTTGTCGATGCAGGCCGACGACGTGGCACCGAACCGGCTGGAGGCGGCCCAGGAGGCGGCCAAGCAGTTCGTCGGTGAGCTGCCGGAGAGCTACAACCTGGGCCTGGTGTCGTTCGCCAAAGCGGCGAACGTGCTGGTGCCGCCGGGCAAGGACCGGGAGTCGGTGACAAGTGCCATCGACGGTCTGGTGCTGGCCGAGGCGACAGCCACCGGCGAGGCGGTGTTCACCTGTCTGGAGGCGATCCGGTCGGTGCCGGCCGACGGTGCGGCGGGCATCCCGCCGGCCCGGATCGTGCTGCTCTCCGACGGCTTCCGCACCTCCGGGCGGTCGGTGGAGGAGGCGGCGGCAGCGGCGCAGGCGGCAAACGTTCCGGTCTCCACCATCGCGTTCGGCACCGACACCGGTCAGGTCGACATCGGCGGGCAGTTGCAGCGGGTGCCGGTGGACCGGTTGGCCCTGGCCGAGCTTGCCGAAACCACCGAGGGCTACTTCTACGAGGCGGCGTCGGTGAGCGAGCTGAAGCAGGTCTACCAGGACATGGGCAGCTCGATCGGCTTCCGGACCGAGCCGCGGGAGGTGACCCAGTGGTACGCCGGGTTGGCGCTGCTGCTGGCGCTCTGCGCCGGTGCGCTGAGCCTGCTGTGGTCGTCGCGGATGCTCTGAGCGATGGACCGGCGGCGGTCACCGACCGCCGCCGGTCGGCACCACCTCAGTGGCCGCCGCCGGCGAGCACGAAGACGATGGCCACCCAGACGGCGGCGAGGGTGAAGCCCAGCGGGGCGACGTAGCGGCTCATGGACGGCTCCGGGTGGCGGCTGGACGGTCCGCGTGCGGGGGCGGACCGCAGGGGGTGGGGACGCGCACACGAAGTCGTGACCGGGCGACTCCCGGCGACCGTCGGCGAACCGACGGCGCGGCACACACCTCGGCGTGGGCCGAGGGTGGGGGAGCGGAGCGGGGTCAGCTCACCAGACTGAGTCGTGGCTCAGCGGGGCTGACCATCGGCCCGGCCACGACTGGGAGGATCGCTATCTCGCACAGCGATCACCTCCTGCAAGTCGGGCGGGCCGGAACGTCGATGATCGTACACCCGCGGTGCCGGCGGAACGCACTCGGCCGACCGGCCGGCGACCCCTCCGCCGCCCGGTCGGCGTCGCACCCGCGGCTGGCCCGTCCGCACGACAGTGACCAGCGCCGCGGCGAGCACCGGCAACCAGCAGAGGCGCGCCAGCACCCAGCCCGGATCGTCCGGCGCGGTGTGCAGACCCGGCAACGCCAACCCGCCCCGGGCGGTGAGCGCGGTCACCCCCACCAGGATCGGCTGGTGGGACAGATAGATCCGGAACGCGAACCGGTTCACCTCGGTCACCGCCCGGCCCGGCAACGGCCGGGCCAGCAACCGTTCCAGTGCCGGCCGGGCGAGAAGCCCCAGCCCGACCTGGACCACCGCCAGCGCCACGGCCAACAACGACGGCGGGTTCAGGTTGGACACCCCGGCCCCGGGCACCCCCACCGCGCTCACCGGGTAGCCCAGCGCCAGCAGCGCCGCCAGTGCGACGGTCCCACCCGCCACCAACGTGCCGCCCGCCCGCCGGCCGTCCAGCCGCGCGTCGGCGTGCGCCACCCCCAGCAGGTAGGGCACCGACCAGGCCGCCAGCACGGTGAGCGGGGGCAGGTCGGTGCCGCCCGGCAGCAGGCGCACCGCCAGGTCGGCCGCGGCGACCATGACCACCCCCGGTACGACACAACGCGCCGCCCCCCACCGGCGTACGGCGGCGCGCAGCGGGCCGGTCGCCGCGACCAGGAACACCAGCGGCACCAGGAACCACAGCGGGCTGACCGCGAGCCGCAGCGCGACAGCGAGCGTGTCGTCGGAGGTGCC
Organism: Micromonospora sp. NPDC049047; assembly: GCF_040649135.1. Taxonomy (NCBI): domain Bacteria; kingdom Bacillati; phylum Actinomycetota; class Actinomycetes; order Micromonosporales; family Micromonosporaceae; genus Micromonospora; species Micromonospora sp. NPDC049047. The sequence goes on along the minus strand of NZ_JBEZEY010000023.1, from coordinate 22,957 downwards.
GACGACGGTGGCGGCGAGCAGCACCGCTGCGCCCACGCCGAGGAGCGCCACAGCGGGCAGCAGCAGCCGGCGCAGCCGGCCGGCCAGCCAACGGCCCGTACCGTCCGGGTGGCGGGCCAACGACCGGGCCGAGCCGAACCCGGCGGTGAAGAAGAACAACCCGAGCGTCTGCAACACCCAGGTCATCGGGGCCAGGCCGGGCAGGGCGGTAAGCGGACTGGCCTGGTGCAGCCCGCCGTCGCCGGTCAGCACCAACCCGGTGACCAGCCAGTGCCCCAGCACCACCCCGCCGATGGCGTACGCCCGCAGCGCGTCGACGGCACGGTCCCGGTTCACCGCGCGTCTCCGAGCCGGTCGGCGTCGGCGCTGTCCAGCACGACCGCCGCCACCGCGACAAGCGTGGCGCTGCCCGGCGCCAGGTAGCCGTCGTGCCCGCTCACCCCGCCCACCGGCAGCGGTTGGGCGCCGAACGACGGGTCACCGGGGCGGCGGCCGAAGCCGATACCGGGCAGTCGTACCGACGGAACCCGACGGATCCAGTCGGTGCTCGCCTCCGCCGCCCAGAGCCGCCGCCCGCCGGGCAGGTCGTCGGCGCGCTGCACGCCGGCACCAACACCGCCGAGGCTCACCACGTCGGTGACCTGGGCCGGGGCGTCCGCCGCCGCCAGGGCCACCACGAGCGCCCCGTAGCTGTGCCCGACCAGCGTGATCGTCGCCGCCGGACGACGCGCGGCCAGCTCCCGCAGCAGCCCGGCCAGCCCGGCCGCGCCGCGCCGGGCGCTACGGCCACCGGCGGCCGTCAACACCCCGTCGGGCGGGTCGTAACCGAGCCAGGCCAGCACCGCGACCCGCGCCAACGGCTCGCTCGCCCGCAACTCGCGGTAGAGCCGCCCGGCCTGCACCGCCGGCGCCCGCCGGGCCACCCCACCCAACCCCCTGTCGAAGTCGGCGAGGGTGCTGCCGACCCCCGGCACCAGCACCGCGATCCGGTCCGCCGTGGCCAGGTCGCCGAGCACCTCGACCGCCCGGCCGTCACCGCGCGCGTCGAACAGCAGGAACCGGCGTCCGTCGGCCGCCCAGTCCGCGTACGGCGGGCCGGCCGCGCGCATCGCCGCCGCCATCACGGGGTACGCCTCGACGAACCCCGCCGCCGCGACCGGCTCGGGTCGGGTCGGCAGGACCAGGTTCACGCCGAGCAGTGCGGCCAGCGCCAGCCGGCTGGCACCTCGTCGTCGCATCTCGTTCTCCCTCCGGAATGTCGTCCGGAGGGAGAGTGCGCGGGCGGGGGGTGCGTGATCGTCATGCCGGGGAGCCGTCTGCGGGGTGGCTCCACGGGACTACTCGCCGGCGGCCACCAGACCCGTCTCGTACGCCAGCACCACCGCCTGGGCCCGGTCGCGCAACCCCAGCTTGGCCAGGATCCGCCCGATGTGCGTCTTCACCGTCTGCTCGGCCACCACCAGGTCACCCGCGATCTCCGCGTTGTTGCGACCTCGGGCGATCAACCGCAGCACCTCGGTCTCCCGTGGGGTGAGCCCGGCCAGGTCGGTGGGGCGAGGCCGGCGACGGTCCGGGCGGGCCGCGAACTCGGCGATCAACCGTCGGGTGACCGCCGGGGCGAGCAGCGCGTCCCCGGCCGCCACCACCCGTACCGCCTGCACCAGATCGGCTGCCGGGGCGTCCTTGAGCAGGAAACCGCTGGCCCCGGCGCGCAGCGCCTCGTACACGTAGTCATCCAGGTCGAAGGTGGTGAGGATGAGCACCCGGGGGCGCTGCGCCGACCTGTCGCCGAGCAGCGTGCGGGTGGCGGCCAGACCGTCCAGGACCGGCATCCGCACGTCCATCAGCACCACGTCCGGGTCGAGCCGGCGGGCGGCGGCGACGGCCTGCGCGCCGTCGGCGGCATCACCCACCACGAGCAGGTCCGGCTGGGCGGCCAGCAGCGCCCCGAAGCCCTGTCGGACCATCGCCTGGTCGTCGGCGATCAGCACCTTGATCACGCGTCCCCGCCCTCCGGCTCGTACGGCAGCTCGGCCGCCACCGCGTAACCCCCGTCGGGCAGCGGCCCGGCGGTGAACGTACCGCCGAGCGAGGTGGCCCGCTCCCGCATGCCGGTCAGGCCGTGCCCGGAGCCGCCGTCGGCGGTCGGTCGGACGTCGGCCGGCGAGTTTTCGACGCGTACCTCCAGGCCGGACGGACCGACGCGGACGGTGACCCGCACCGCGGCCCCGACCGCGTGCCGGGCCGCGTTGGCCAGGCACTCCTGCACGATGCGGTACGCGGCCAGCCCGACCGGCGCGGGCACCCGGTCGTCGTCCACCAGCTCGGCGTCCAGGGTGACCGGCAGCCCGGCCCGGTGCGCCGCGTCCACCATCGCGCCCAGGTCGGTCAGGTCCGGCTGCGGCGCGGTCTGCGGTCCGGTCGTCTCGCTGCGCAGCACCCCCAGCAGCCGCCGCATGTCGGTGAGCGCGTCGCGGGCCGAGGCGGCGATGGCGACGAACTCGGCGGCCGCCGGGGCCGGCACGTCGCTCAGCCGGTACGGAGCCGTTTCCGCCTGCACCGCGATCAGCGACATGTGGTGGGCCACCACGTCGTGCATCTCCCGGGCGATCCGGGTGCGTTCCTCAAGCACCGCCCGACGCTCCTGCTCCCGTTCGCTCAGCTCCGTCTGCGCGGCAAGCGCCCGCCGGGACAACCGGTTGCGCCGGATCAGGTCGCCGCCGATCGCCGACGCGCCGAGTAGCGCCAGCACGGCCGGCCGGTTGTCGGGGTGCACGAGGGTGAGCACCGGCACCGTGCTGATCGCCACCACCCAGGCCAGCACCGGCCGGTCGACACGCGCGACGACCCCCGCGAGCACCGCCACCGAGCCGAGCGCCAGCGGCGGGGTCCACGGCCACGGCTGGTCGGCCGGCGCGTTGAACGTGCACACCAGCAGGGCCAGGACCGTCAGCCGCCAGGCCAGCAGCGGACGCCGGGGCAGCGCCAGCAGCGGCGCCACTGTCATCGCCGCGAACAGGACCGCGATCGGCGTCGGCAGGCCCCAGTCGCTCTCCACCGTCACCGTGATCCAGAAGAGACCGAGGGCGGCGAGCAGGCCGACCGGCCCGGCATGGCGGGCCAGCCCGGGCCAGCGGGCCAGCAGCGGCCGGCCGGGCGGGGCGTCCGGGCCCAGCAGGGTCTGCCGCAGCGCCCGCAGGGCCACGACGACAGGTTGCCGTCTCATCACCCGCAGGCTACGGGCCGAGGCCGTCACGGGGCGTGCCACCAGGGGTTGATCCCGGTGTCGTACCTCGGTGTGACACGACTCCCGTTAGCGCTTACCTGCCGGTAACGCCTAGGCTCCGACGCGTCCGTGCTGACCATCCGCAAGGAGGAACCGTGGCCCGTACCGTGCTGGTGACCGGGGGTAACCGGGGGATCGGCCTGGCCATCGCGCAGGCCTTCGCCAAGCAGGGCGACCGGGTGGCGGTCACCCACCGCAGCGGCGACGCCCCCGAAGGGCTGTTCGGCGTACGCGCCGACGTCACCGACGCCGCCTCCGTCGACGCCGCGTTCGACGCCGTCGAAGCCGAGCTGGGGCCGGTCGAGGTGCTTGTCGCGAACGCCGGCATGACCGCCGACACGCTGCTGCTGCGAATGACCGAGGAGCAGTTCACCGGTGTGGTGGACACCAACCTCACAGGCGCGTTCCGGGTCGCCAAGCGGGCCTCCGGGAAGATGCTCCGCGCCAAGTGGGGCCGCATGATCTTCATCTCCTCGGTGGTCGGCCTCGCCGGCGGCGCCGGGCAGGTCAACTATGCCGCCAGCAAGGCCGGTCTGGTCGGCGTGGCCCGCTCGATCACCCGGGAGCTGGGCAGCCGCAACATCACGGCCAACGTGGTGGCGCCCGGCTTCATCGACACCGACATGACGGCCGGCCTGCCCGAGAACCGCAAGGCGGAGATCCGCAAGACGATCCCGGCCGGCCGGATGGCCAGCCCGGACGAGGTCGCCGGGGTGGTCACCTGGCTGGCCTCCGACAGCGCCGGGTACGTCTCCGGCGCCGTGATCCCGGTCGACGGCGGCCTCGGCATGGGCCACTGATCAGCGCATCTCAACAACGTACGGAGGAACTCCCGGATGTCCGGACTGCTCGCCGGTAAGCGGCTGCTCGTCACCGGTGTCATCACCGACGCCTCGATCGCCTTCTCGGTGGCGAAGCTCGCCCAGGAGAACGGCGCGCAGGTCGTGCTCACCGGCTACGGCCGGCTCTCCCTGGTCGAGCGGATCGCCAAGCGGCTGCCCGAGCCGGCTCCGGTCATCGAGGTGGACGTCACCAACCCCGACCACCTGGCCAGCCTCGCCGACCGGGTCCGCGAGCACGTCGACGGCCTCGACGGCGTCGTGCACTCGATCGGCTTCGCCCCGCAGAGCTGCCTGGGCGGCGGCTTCCTCGACGCCCCCTGGGAGGACGTGGCGACCGCGCTGCACGTCTCCACCTTCTCGTACAAGTCCCTCGCGATGGCGGCGCTGCCGCTGATGTCCCCCGGCGGCGCGGTGGTCGGCCTGACCTTCGACGCGAAGGTGGCCTGGCCGGTCTACGACTGGATGGGCGTGGCCAAGGCCGGTCTGGAGTCGGCGTCGCGCTACCTCGCCATGCACCTGGGCAAGCAGGGCATCCGCAGCAACCTGGTCGCCGCCGGGCCGCTGCGCACCATCGCCGCGAAGTCGATCCCCGGCTTCGACGAGTTCGAGGACGCCTGGTCCGAGCGGGCCCCGCTCGGCTGGGACCTCGGCGACCAGGTGCCCGCCGCGAAGGCCTGCCTGGCGCTGCTGTCCGACTGGTTCCCGGCCACCACCGGCGAGATCGTCCACGTCGACGGCGGCTACCACGCCATCGGCTCCTGACGTTCCCCCGACGACGCCCCCGACCGCCGCCGACGTGACCCACACGGCCGGACCAGGGGGCGTCGCCGGGTGGTCCCGGCCGACCGGCAAGAATGACACCATGTCGTACGACGCGGTGGTGCTGGTGTCCTTCGGTGGCCCGGAGCGACCCGAGGACGTGATGCCGTTCCTGCAGAACGTGACCCGGGGTCGAGGCGTGCCGCCGGAGCGGCTGGCCGAGGTCGCCGAGCACTACCAGCACTTCGGCGGGGTCTCCCCGATCAACAAGCAGAACCGCGAGTTGCTCGCCGCGATCCGCGCCGACTTCGCCGCGCACGGGCTCGACCTTCCGGTCTACTGGGGCAACCGCAACTGGGACCCGATGCTCGCCGACACCGTGACCCAGATGCGCGACGACGGCATCACCCGGGCGCTCGCCTTCGTCACGAGCGCGTACGGCGGTTACTCGTCCTGCCGGCAGTACCAGGAGGACATCGCCGCCGCGCGGGCCGCGGTCGGCCCGGACGCCCCGGTGATCGAGAAGCTGCGCCAGTTCTGGGACCACCCCGGTTTCGTCGAGCCGCACACCGACGCGGTCCGGGCGGCCCTGGGGCAACTCGACCCGGCGCGGCGGGACACCACCCGGCTGGTCTTCACCGCCCACTCCATCCCCAGCTCCATGGCGGCCAACGCCGGCCCGCACGGCGGCCGGTACGAGGCACAACTGCACGAAACCGCCCGCCTGGTGGCCGCGGCCGCCGCCCCCGACCTCGCGTACGACCTGGTCTGGCAGAGCCGCTCCGGTCCACCCCAGGTGCCGTGGTTGGAGCCGGACATCAACGACCACCTGGCCGCCCTCGCGCAGGGTGGCACCACAGCTGTGGTGGTCAGCCCGATCGGGTTCGTCTCCGATCACCTCGAGGTCGTCTGGGACCTGGACACCGAGGCGCTGGAGACGGCCAAGCAGTTGGGCCTGGACTTCGTCCGGGCCGCCACCCCGGGCACCGACCCGCGTTTCGTGACAATGGTGCGGGAGTTGATCACCGAGCGGACCGAACCGGACGGCGCGCAGCTGCGCCGTCGCCTCGGTGAGCTGCCGATGTGGGACTCCTGCCCGACCGTCTGCTGTGTACCGACCCGCCGTCCGACGCCTGCTGGGAGCACCGATGCATGACCGTAAGCCCGTGCAGAGTTGGCTGACCGACATGGACGGCGTGCTGGTGCACGAGGGGCAGCCGGTGCCCGGGGCGCCGGAGTTCATCAACCGGATGCGTGCCTCCGGCAAGCCGTTCCTGGTGCTGACGAACAACTCGATCTACACCCCGCGTGACCTGACGGCCCGGCTGAGCCGGATGGGGCTGGACGTGCCGGAGGAGTCGATCTGGTCGTCCGCGTTGGCCACCGGCCAGTTCCTCGCCGACCAGCGGCCGGGCGGCACCGCGTACGTCATCGGTGAGGCCGGACTGACCACGGCGCTGCACGCGGTCGGCTACGTGCTCACCGACTTCGCCCCGGACTACGTGGTGCTCGGCGAGACCCGCACCTACAGCTTCGAGGCGATCACCAAGGCGGTCCGCCTGATCAACGACGGGGCGCGGTTCATCTGCACCAATCCCGACGTGACCGGCCCGTCCGTGGAGGGTGCGCTGCCCGCCGCCGGCTCGGTCGCCGCGATGATCTCCAAGGCGACCGGGGTGGAGCCGTACTTCGTCGGCAAGCCCAACCCGATGATGATGCGCTCGGCGCTCAACACGATAAACGCGCACTCGGAGAGCACCGCGATGATCGGTGACCGGATGGACACCGACATCCTCTGCGGTCTGGAGGCGGGGCTGGAGACCATCCTGGTGCTCACCGGGATCAGCAGCCGCACCGAGGCGGAACGTTACCCGTACCGCCCGTCCCGGATCATCAACTCGGTCGCGGACCTGCTCGACGAGATCTGACCGCACGGCGCTGCCGGCGCTTGCCCGTGCCGCTGACGCTGCCGCGCGCTGCCGAGCGCGGCCTGTGATGATCGCGCGGCCTGTGATGATCGCGCGGCCTGTGATGATCGCGCTCTATCCAGGATGTAGTGGTCACCAGCTGCGCCGAAGGCCACTACATCCATGTTCGAGCGCGATCATGGCCGGTGCGCGGGCGTGTCGGGCCGGTGCGCGGGCGTGTCGGGCCGGCGTCGGGGCGTGTCGGGCCGGTGCGCGGGCGTGTCGGGCCTTGCGGCGGGCGCATCGGACCGGCGGCTGGCGCGTCGGGCCTTGGCGGCGTGGCGCGGGTCCTCGTGGTGTGGCGCGGGGTGATCGGGTCAGGGGCGCAGGGGGGCGTTGCAGGCGGCCACCAGCGCCTGACGGCAGGCCGTGGTGAGGGGACGCAGAGCCGCGTCGCGCTGCTGGGCCTCGTAGTTGTTTATCGCGCCGCCGGGTGCGGCGTGCCCGGCCAACGCGAGCACCCGATCGAGCACCGCGGCGCGGGCGAAGAGCCGGCGGGCTCGCGGATCGAAGCCCGGTGGCAGGTCGGTGGCGCCGTCCGGGCGGCGCAGCGCGGCCAGCGCGCCGGCCAACTCGGGCCGCCACTGGGCCACGTCGAGTCGGGTCAGCGCGGCGGTCGTCTCGGCCAGCGCGGCGGCCAGCTCGGCCTCCGCCTCGGCGGCGCCGGGCAACGAGAGTGACGCGGCGGGCGCGTTTGCCGGCAGCGGATAGACCCGCCAGAGCACCGTCTCGAAGCAGTCTCCCGAGCCGGAGGTGTGCGAGCGCACCTGGGGGATCAGACCGAGCCCGCCGGCGACCACCGCCTCGCCCGTGACCAGTGCCGCCCCGGCGAAGTCGCCCGGCCCGGGCAGCCCTCGGGGGTCACCCGGCGCGGGCAGCACCAGGCGGATGTCGTCCGGGGAGAGCTTGGCCAGGGTGGGCAGCGCGGCACCCAGCGGGATGTCGGTCCAGGTGCCGGGGGCGTCCGCGACGAGGTGTTCCTCGTCGCCGGCGATGGCGTCGGCGACCTCGTCGTAGGGCACCAACCCGGCGCGCCACGCGCGCACCCAGGCGACGAACCGGCTCGACCGGCGCGGCGTGAGTGTGGCCGCGCCCGCTGCGGGGGTGGACATGCCGAAAGGGTACGTGGTCCTGACCGGCCCTGTCTCGACTGCCGCTCCGGTCGCCCGGCCTGCCCCGAACTACCCTGTTCGCCCCGATTTTCTGCCACGCTGCCGGGCCCCGGCCCGGCCGGCGGGTGGGGGCGGGTGGGCGGTGTGTCGGGGCCGGGGGCGGAGCCGCGGAGGTTAGCGTGATCGTCATGGCGGGGCGATACAGCGAGGACGTGTTGGCGGGGGACTGGCGGCGGCGGAAGGTCACCCCCGAGGTGGACGCCGAACCGGATCTCGTCGTGGAGGATGCCGACTCCGGGTTCTGCGGGGCGGTGGTGGGCTTCGAGGCCGGCGCCGTGGTCCTTGAGGACCGGCATGGCCGGCGGCGCAACTTCCCGCTACTGCCGGCCGCGTTCCTGCTCGACGGCCGCCCGGTGACCCTGCGCCGTCCGAGCCGGGCCGCGGTGCCGGCGGCCCGGCGACGGACGGCCTCCGGTTCGGTGGCGGTCGACAACGTGAAGGCCCGGGTGGCCAAGGCCAGCCGGATCTGGGTGGAGGGCATCCACGACGCCGCGCTTGTCGAGCGGATCTGGGGCGACGACCTGCGGATCGAGGGTGTGGTCGTGGAGCCGTTGGACGGCATCGACGCCCTCGACACCGAGGTACGCGGCTTCGACCCCGGCCCGACCCGACGCCTCGGCGTGCTCGTCGACCACCTCGTGCCGGGCAGCAAGGAGAGCCGGATCGTCGCCCAGGTGACCTCGCCGTACGTGCTCGTCACCGGCCATCCCTACGTGGACGTCTGGCAGGCGGTGAAGCCGGCGGCGCTGGGCATCGCGGCGTGGCCGGTGGTGCCACCGGGGCAGCCGTGGAAGGAGGGGGTCTGTGCCGCCCTCGGGGTGGCCGAGCCGGCGGCGATGTGGCGGCACATCCTGTCCCGGGTGAACAGCTTCGCCGACGTGGAGACGCCGCTGATCAACGCGATGGAACGCCTTATCGACTTCGTCACCGAACCAACCTGACCCACCCGCGCGGTCCCGCGCCCGCCTCCGCCACGATCCGCGACGGCTGCCTTCGGGGCGCTGGGGGGAGCGACATCAGGCAAGGTTCGCGGATCGTGGCAGGCGCCCGGGGGCTCGGCGCGGTTGCGCGGGCTGTCGGGTGCGACGGAGGGGTCCGCCTCGGCCGGAGCGGCGCGACTCAGGGCTCCTGGTCGGGGGTGCGGGTGTAGACGAAGGTCGCGATGTCCAACGCGACCGCCCGGCCCTGCTCGTCCCGGCGCACGCTGAGAATCTCGCCGTCCTGCTCGCCGGCGCGCCCCCGCCACCTGTCCGGCCCCTCGGCCACGAAGCGGAGGTCGGGTGCGCCGACGGGGCCGGCGTGCAGGTCACCTGCGGCGTCGGCGTACACCTCGATGAAGGTGCCCATCCACCACCAGTGGCCGGTCAGTTCGGCGAGGTCGGCGGGCGGCGCGGCCTCGGCCGGCCGCCACGGGGTGACAGGTGCGGGCTCGGCGTCCAGGACCAGCGTGAGCAGTCGCCGGCCGAGCGCGCCGATGTGACCACTGCGGAAGCCGTACGAGTTGGCGAAGCCGACAACGGCGGTGCGGCTGGGCCGGTGTACGGCCAGTGAGGCTACGTAGCCGGGCATCGAGCCGCCGTGGCCGACGAAGACGCGGTCGCCTTCCCGGTGGAGTTCGAGGCCGAGACCGTGCCCGTGGGTCCAGGACTTCAGGTCACTGATCACCACGGGGGAGCACATCTCGGTAAGGGTGTCGGCGGCCAGCACCGACGGGTCGGGGTCGGCGAGGAACGCGGCCCAGCGGCCCAGGTCTTCGATCGTCGACCAGAGTTGCCCGGCGGGGGCCATCGCACCGGTGTCGGTCCGCGGCTCCTCGCGCACTGTGTCGTGCCAGGGGTGGACGACGTAGCCACGGGCGAACGGCTCGATGGCCGCGTAGGTGGTGCGGGGCAGGCCCAGCGGGGTGAGGATCCGCTCGCCGAGGAGGTCCACCCAGGGGGTCCCGGTGAGCCGTTCGAGCAGCCCGCCGAGCAGCGCGTACGCCAGGTTGGAGTAGTGGTAGGTGGCGTGCGGCGGATAGGCGATCTTGTCGGGATCGACCCCGGCGAGCAGGGTGGTCAGGTCGACCCCGGCGGTCCGCTCCCACCACTCGCCCTCGGGCTCGCGCTGGATGCCGCTGGCGTGCCCGAGGAGCTGGCGCAGGGTGAGCGAGCCCACGCCGGTGCCGGGGAGGTGCTCCTCGAGCGGGTCGTCGAGGGCGAGGCGGCCGGCGTCACGCAGTTGCATGATCAGGGTCGCGGTCATCGTCTTGCTGATCGAGCCGAGCCGGTACTGCAGGTCGGCGTCCGGGCGGGGGTGCTCGCCGGCGGTGGCCAGGTGGACCAGCGCGCCGTCGCGGACCACGCCGAGTACCAGCGACGGGGCGTGCCCGTCCAGCTGCGCCTGGGCGACCTGGGCGTCGATCCGTCGGGCGGTCTCGGGCAGCAGGGTCAACGGGATCTCCTCGGGGTCGGACCTTCGGATCGTGGTCGAAACTGGGCGGCGCCGAGCCTACTGATCTTCCAGAGGAGGCCGCGCGTGCATTTGCGTGTCACGATCGTGGGGTGGACGCCGTGGTGTGGATCGTATTGGGTGTGCTGCTGGCCGTCGCCGAGATCTTCACGACGACGCTGTTTCTGATCATGTTCGCGGCTGGTGCCTTCGCCGCTGGCGGTGCCGCCGCGCTGGGTGCGTCGGTAGCGGTACAGGCGCTTGTCTTCGCGGTGGTGTCGGCGCTGAGTCTGTTGGTGGCCCGGCCGGCCCTGCGGCGGCATCAGCGTTCGGCGCTGGAGAGCGGCGACCAGCCGTTCGGCCTGGAGGCGATAGTGGGTTCCACGGCCTTGGTGCTGGAGCGGGTGGACGCCGACCACGGCCTCGTCAAGATCGACGGTGAGCTGTGGAGTGGCCGCTCGTATGACACGACGCAGACGTTCGACCCGGGTCAACGGGTTCGGGTGATCAAAGTCCGGGGCGCGACCGCCCTGGTCTGGCAGGACGATATTTCTTCCGCCGGCGAGCTGCCGGAAGCGAGAGGGTGAACGGGATGACCTTAATCGGGGTGGTGGTGATCGCGGTGGCGTTGATCGCCGTGATAACGCTGGCGAAGGCGGTGCGGATCGTGCCGCAGCAACGCCAGGACGTGGTGGAACGGCTTGGCAAGTACAAGCGCACGCTCACCCCGGGCCTCAACCTGCTGGTGCCGTTCATCGACGCGGTGCGCACGAAGGTCGACATGCGGGAGCAGGTGGTCAGCTTCCCGCCGCAGCCGGTGATCACCTCGGACAACCTCGTGGTCTCGATCGACACGGTGCTCTACTTCAAGGTGGTCGACGCGGTCCGGGCGACCTACGAGATCTCCAGCTTCCTGCAGGCCATCGAGCAGCTCACCGTCACCACGTTGCGTAACGTGATCGGCTCGCTCGACCTGGAGCGGGCGTTGACCAGCCGGGACGAGATCAACCGGCACCTCTCCGGGGTGCTGGACGAGACCACCGGCCGGTGGGGCATCAAGGTGACCCGGGTCGAGATCAAGGCGATCGAGCCGCCGGCCAGCATCCGTGACTCGATGGAGAAGCAGATGCGCGCCGAGCGGGACCGCCGGGCGGCGATCCTCACCGCGGAGGGACACAAGCAGTCGCAGATCCTCACCGCCGAGGGTGAGAAGCAGTCGGCGGTGCTGCGGGCCGACGGTGACCGGCAGGCCCGGATCCTGCAGGCCGAGGGTCAGGCGAAGGCGATCCGGACGGTCTTCGACGCGATCCACCAGGCGAACCCGAGCCAGAAGGTGCTCGCATACCAGTACCTCCAGGCCCTGCCGCAGATCGCGCAGGGCAGCGCCAACAAGGTCTGGATCGTCCCGGCCGAGCTGACCAAGGCCCTGGAGGGGATGGGTGGCGCGCTCGGCGGGTTGAGCCAGATGGTCGGGGACCTGCCCGCACCGGAGGCCGCGGACCACGCGAGCCAGGTGGAGCGCGAGGCCGCGGAGGCGGCGCAGGCCGCGGCCGCCGCCGCCCAGCAGATCCACGACGAGGTACGCGTCGCCGAGGCGCAGGCCACCGGCGGCAACAAGCCGCAGGGGCTGCCCGCGCCGGAGCCGGTGTCGCCGGCCAGCCTGACCGAGGATCCGGCCGACAAGCGCGAGCGCGGCTGATCCAGGACGCCGGTCGCCCGACCGGATAAATGCGAGAAAGACTCATGGGGCGCTCCGAAGCCTGCCACGATCGGTCCTAGGACGGGTGGTGACCAGGCAATCGGGGCGCCCCGGCGCGTTCCGCACCACTCGCGGACGAGCGAGGTGACGCATGAAGGATCCGGCGAATCGGATGTGGTCCTCGGCCCCGGTGCCCGGCGCGCACGACCCCCTCGCCCCGCTGGGATCCCGCAGCACCGGTGGCGGGTTCGGCGTACTGCCGTTCGTCGACGAGCCGACGCCGGGCAGCCCGGCCACCAACGCCAGCTGGGCCTGGTCGGTGCGCCGGTTCGCGCGGGCGGCCGTGTGGCTGCTGCCCGCGTACGCCATCCTCTACGGCGTGGTGGCGATGGCCAGCGACGGCGGGGTGGGCAACGACCCCTATCCGGCCGACGGCCGGGCGGCGTACCTGATCGGTTGGGTGGCCGCGGTCTGGCTCGGCCTGCTCGCGCTGCTGGCCCTCACCGGGCTGCTGGCGGCGACCCGCAGCCGCCGGGTGGCCGCCGCCGGGCTGCTGGTGAGCATCGCCGGCACCGTGCTGATGCTGCCCTTCGCCGGGCTCGCCGAGCAGACGCCGGTCTTCGGCACCACCGCACGGTCGCTGGTCCTGCTCGGCGCGACGTTCTACAGCGTGGGCTGGTTTCTCACCGGGTGGGCGGTGGCCCGCTCGGGCACCTTCAGTCTTGGTGACGGGGTCATGCTGATCATCGCCGCGCCGCTGCTCGGCCTGGGCGGTGCCCTGATCGGCTCGCTGCAGACGTTCGGCGCGATCTTCGTGCTGATCGCCGGCATCGGTATCGGCTACCGTTCCGGCCGCCTGATGCCCCGGGAAACCGCCCGCGACGCGGCCAGCGCCAGCCTCTCCACTCCGGCCGGGCCGCCCACCGCCCCGGGTGGCCCCATTTCCGCCGCCTGATTCGTGCCGGCGATAAACCTGCCGCGGGTTAGCCCATACGACGAAATGAGGTTGTCCCGCGGGCCTACGGCGGCGGGAAAGACGGTTCCACGGAACTGTCGGATCCGTGACCTTCGGGTTGGTCGGGTCGAGCCGTGGTCGGCCTGTGCCGACATCGTCACCGCCACTCGTCGATAGCGGTGAGGCGGCTGGTGACGTCGGGGCGGACAACGGTTTCGTCGACGTAGCCTCGGCACTCGACAGTGCGCCGCCGCTGGTGACGGCCCAGTTCGCGGGCTCAGAGCGCGGCTGGGCAGCGGCCGGGCACCGATCCGGTCGACGCGCCCCGGCTCCGTCGGGCGGTGATCCGCCCGAGGTCCGACTGTGTGGCCCCGGAAAGCACACAGCCCATGGCGCCCCGTCCCAACGGCGCGGCACGGGTCCGTTTGGCCATTGTCGGCGGACGCAACGCGGAGGCGTCTCGCCGCGGGATCGTGCCACCATTGGTGCTCAATTCCCGGCGATGTCGACATTCATGGAGCAATATCGTGGCTGCGCTTCCCCGATTGACCGTGCTGCTCTGCGATAACGATAGTTCCGCTGCGGGCCGGCTCTACCAGGAACTGACCTCCAGCCCTCTGGTGGAGCGGGTGGTGGCGGTCGAGACCCTTGCCGACGCCGCAGCGCGGGTCGCGGGCGCGACGGAATTCGACGTGCTCATCGTCGATCCACTCAGCACCGATCTGGCTCAGGCCGCCCGGTTCGTTCTCGCCCGGACGGACGAGGGCATCGCGACGGTGCTCTACGTGGACCTGGCCCGGGTCGAGGAACAAGCGGTGACGTTCTACCACGGAGACCGCACCCGGCTGCGCGATGCCATCACCCTCGACAAGCGCACTCCGCCGGAGATGTTGGGGGCCGAGGCCGACGTGGTCCTGACCAAGTGTCAGGCGTTCCGGCTGCTCGCCACCGGCAGATCCCGGGCGGATCGGCTCCTCGGCGAGGTGCGCGAGCGGGCGAGCAGCACTGGCGACGACGAATTGGAACGCCTGGTCGACGACGTCGACCAGGTGCGGATTCTGGAGCATGTTCGGCCGGAACCGGGCCTGGTGCGACCGAAGGTCGCCAGCAACACCGTTTTCCTGTCCTACCGCTTCAAGGAGGAGGACGGCTTCGTCCGGGGTCTCACCGGATTGTTGGAGGACCAGGGTTTCACCGTGATCACCGGCCGGGCCGCGGACGGGTACGTCGGAATGGCGGTGCTCAACCGTATTCGGGAGTGCGAGTACTTCGTATCGTTGATGACCCGGGCCCGGCAGTTTGCCGAGCCCGGGGAGAAGTTCGCGACAAGCGCCTGGCTGATCGAGGAGAAGGGAGCCGCCCTCGCCTTCAGCAAGTACATGGTGCTGCTGGTGGAGGAGGGGGTGGACGACATCGGCGGGCTGCACGGCGACTGGCAACGGCACCAGTTCACCGCGCCGACGTTCACCACGGCGGCCCGCGCCGCCGTGCAACAGTTGCGTAAACGCAGTGGCCGGCCCGACTGAGTCGCCCGGTGCGCAATTCAGCCGTTCGGCTTGAATGTCCGGCCGATGGTCGGTGGCGATCAGCTTATTGGTCTGCTACTAGTGGCGAATGAGGTGCTGTGGTTGCAGATCCTGAAACAATCCAGGCGTACACGAGCCATTGTCATGCGTCATTGCCCTACTATCAGGTCGGCGGCAGCTCTGACTTCGTCGGAGGGCATTGTGGCGGAAGCGATCGGCGCGGTGGGCACAGGCGCCACCAACCTGCCACCACAGCCCGATCCGACAGGTGACGCGAGCCGTTGCCCGTCACCACACTTCGAGTGCGAGCGGCATCGTCGAGCCGCGCTGGCCGCCATCCACGCCGGTCAGCTGCCACTCAAGTTCGCCTACGCCGGCAGTGCCGCCCACACGCACGACGCGTACGCCAGCACCGACGACTACCTGAGCATGCTCACCTCTGCCCGGCACGAGGCCGAAGCCCTGCTGGCGGCCCAGGCGCTGACCGCCGACGCGCTCGCGGTAGCCGAGATCGGCCCCGGCAACGGCCGGCGCAGCAGCGCCTTCCTCGGCCACCTGACCAGCCTCGGTCACCCCTGCCAGCGTTACCTCGCGTTGGACTTCAGCGCCACCCTGCTCGCCATCGCCTGTCACCGGTTGGCCCGCTTCGCCGCCGGCCGGATGAGCGTTGACTCTCACGTGTGGGACATCGAGTCCGGCGTGTCCGAGGGTGTCGAGCGGTGGCGACCCGGTCCTGAACCGGTGGTCGTCTGCCTGCTCGGGCACACACTCGGCAACCTGGAATGCCCGACCGCTGCCCTGGCCAACATCCGAGCCTCGCTGCGCCCGCACGACGTGCTCGTGCTCAGCGTGGTGGTCGGTCGGCCGGACGAGCCGGCGGAGACGGTGCTTGCGCCGTACCGCTGCCCGGAGTTCCGCGCCGCGGCCCTGGAGCCGCTGCGCGCCGCCGGTCTGCCCGAGGTCGACCTGGATTTCGTGCTGCAGTGGCGCGACGGGGCGGTGACCGGCGAAGCAGTGCTGCTCCGACCGGGCGTCCTGGGTGGCGCAGAGGTGCAGGCGGGCCATCGCGTCCGCTGTTTCCAGTCCCGCAGGTTCCACTATCCCGACGCCATCGCCGCCGTCAGGGAATCAGGGTGGCTCATCCGGCACGCCGAGTTGGTGCCCGGGAGCCATCATTTGGTGATCACGGCGTCGCGAGGGTGAGGGAGTGGTCGAGATGACCGAGCGAAAGGGGGCGCCGGGGAGGGTCACGCCAGCCGACCTGATCGACCGGGCGCGGCGGGCCAGCCTCTTCTACCGGGCCTCCTACGAGGGCACCGACCCCAACTCGGTGCGGCTACCCGGCGCGGCGATGGACGAGTTGGTGCAGGGGTTGGTCGCCGGGGTGCACGACGAGCTGTGCCAGATAGTCCCGTACACCACCGCGAGCCGGTCCGTCGACCCGTTCTCCCGGGCGATGTTCCGCCAGTTGGCGCAGCGGGCCACGGTACGCCGCATGTACCTGGTGCCCGGGGAGGACGTGGGCACCGGCGCTGTCGACAAGCAGTTGGCCGAGGACCTGGAGCATGATCTGGACGCGGTGATGGTGCCGGTGTTCATCGCCGGTGAGCCGCCGCTGGCGCCGATGACCGACATGTGGCTGATCGACGGTCAGGTGGTGGTGCGGCAGGAGGTGGGCGGCGACGGCCTCGCGTCCTGGGTGGTCAGTGGTCACTCCGACGAGGTGAGTCAGGCCCGCCTGCTCTGGGATCGGCTGCGCAGCCAGGCATGCCTCCCCGACCGTGGTCGACCGCGCCGGCCCGGCCTGGAGCTGACCCGCTGGCTGCTCCAGTCGGCGAACATGCTGTACGCGATGGCCCCGATGTCCTGCGGACCGTCCCACCTGGACCGGACCGGCTGCTCCTGGTACCACCAGTCCTGGCAGTACCTGCGGCTGTTCGACATGGTCAGCAGCCCGCAATGGCACGCCGAGTTCTACACCAGGCAGTTGGCCGAGGCGTTCCGCCAGGGCGCCCGCCGGGTGTTGATCAGTGGCACCGCCGACTACACCCTGCTCGCCTACATCCTGGAGGCGGCCCGGTCGGCGGTCGGTGTCCTCCCCACCGACCTGGACGTGCACGTGCTCGACATGTGTCAGACGCCGCTGCTGGCCTGCGACTGGTACGCCAAGCAGGTCGGTTCCCGGGTCCAGGTGCACCAGGCGGACGTGACCTGTCCCGACGCGGTCGCCCGGCTCGTCGAGGACGGCCGGTTCGACCTGGTGCTGGCCGACGCGTTCCTGACCCGGTTCAACCGCGACTCGGCGGACACCGTGCTCGGCAGCTGGTCGGCGCTGCTGAACCCGGGTGGTTCGGTGATCACCACCGTCCGGTTGCACCCGGGCAACGAGTGGCCCAGGGATGACGAGGAGCAGGACGACCGGCACCGGGTGTCCGATCTCGTCGACGACTTCGAGCTGCGCTTCCGTGAGCGGGCCGCGGGCTGGCGGGGGCTGCTCTCGGTGGAGCTGGACGATCTCGCCTACGCGGCCCGCCGGTACGCCACCCGGATGGCCAGCCACGACCTCGGGGACGCCGACGACGTGCGGGCGGCGTTCAACCGAGCGGGATTCCGGGTGTCCGATTCGGACGTCGAGTCGGTCGACGGCGAACTGGTGCGGACCCAGTACCTCCGGCTGCGGGTGGACCTGCCCTGCGACAGCACGAGGATTGGCGGTTAGCATCAACATGTCGTGGTGATGTGGTTGACCCACGGTGATCGCCGAAGGGGGGGTCGGTGCCCGACTATTCGCCCTGGTTGGCCGTCAACGCTCTCAGCCCCAACGCGAGCGCGTACGAGCTGCTCACCGCCGCCCACAAGGACCTCACCGCCCAGACGGCCATGCTCGACAAGCGACCCGCCGCGCTGCGGGTCGTCAGCGCGGCGACGGAGTTCCTCGACGGGGTGGGGCACGAGCTGGTCGTCCGGGTCGAGGCGATGGGGCGCCCCACCGAGGTGCGACTCTCCGAGGATGCCGTCCGGGCCACCACCGAGGACACCGACGGCACGCACGGTGTCACGCCGCTGGTGCTACTCGCGTACGCGCTGCAGAAGGACCCGTTCGGTCCGAGCTGGCGGCCCAAGCGGGTCGGGCACGCCGAGCGGCCCTCGGCCGCCGCGATGGAGTACTACGCCAAGCTGGACCGGTTGACGGAGAGCTCCACGAAGGTCGAGCTTCAGCTCGAAGAGGGCCGCGACGTGGTGGTCATCGGCGAGCACGGCTGCGGGAAGTCCGCGCTTGTGGCAAACGTCGCCGACAAGCGCTCCGGTGCCGGCGACGGCGTCGTCTGGCTCAACCTCGCCGACCCGGCCGACGGCCCGGAGTCCATCATGCTGGCGCTGTTGGAGCAGGGGCGCAGCAACACCGGCCACTACCTGGTGGTCCTGGAGAACCTGCACGCGAACCCGCCGGTGCTCAACGAGATGTTCGACTGCCTCAACCGGCTGCGCTCCGACTTCGGGCTGGACGTTCAGGTGCTCGCCACGAGCTGGAAGTCGGCCGGCCCCAGACTCGCCGGCGGCGAACCCACCCGGGAGCTGCGCCAGGTCCTCGCCGAGGGAAAGTCGCTGATCAGCCAACTGTTGGTCGAGAGCGGCATCAGCGAGGCAAACTGGCCGACGATCCGGCGGTTGGCTCAGGACGACGTCCACATCGCGCTGACCGCGATCGACCTCTACGGTTTGCGCGGTGGCGTGCCCACCGAGGCGGACCTGGAGGCCTACTACACCCGGCAGGTGTCCACCGACGACCAGCGGGAGATGCTCTACCGCCTGGCCTGCCTCGGCGTGCTGGAGCTGCAGATGGCGACCCGCGAGGCGGGTCAGTTGCGGACGACACTCGAGCAGTTGCGCGACGACGGCCTCATCTTCCAGGTCGACGGCGCCTACCTGATCGGCTCCCGCCGTCGGGCTCAGCTGGTGATGAACCACGCCCTCCAGCACTGGAAGGCTGCCGACCTGTGGAAGCGCCCGGAGCACAACGTGTGGCTGCATCTGCAGCGCGGTGGAGAGCGCCTGATGAAGGCGACGCTGGGTCGGCTCGACCAGCTGGTCTCGCCGGACATGGCCCGTACCGACAGCCTGCACCTGCTCACCACCTGGGAGATGCTGATCCGGCACGGCCGGTCGATGCGGCGGCAGAGCGCCGAGGACCCGTCCTGGGGGGACAATCTCGGCGCCGCCGTCTTCGCGGCGAGTGCGCTCGTTCAGCTCAACCACGTCGAATCCTGGCAGGAGATCGCCGACAAGGTGCGAGCCCGCTGGAGCTACGACGCTCCCGACTGCAAGCTGCCCGAGCCCGTGGGTGGTGTGACCGCCGACTACGAGGACTTCGTCAAGATCCAGGAGTCGATGGCCGAGGAGGACGCCATCCTCGGGGCGGCGCCACACCTGGCCGGCATCCGCGCCGACGAGCTGGACACCGATCGGATGTACCGCAACTGGGTGCTCGGTCTGCTGCTGGGCTTCGAGGGCGCCGCGCCGGCGAAGTACCAGGACCAGCAGCGGATCGACCTCCTGATCGAGGTGGCCCGCCGGGCACAGGAGGACGACGGCAACTTCTACCCGGCGAGGGTGCCCTGGGTGACCGCGCGGGTGGTGCTCGGCCTGTGCCAGGCGAACCTGCGGGTGGACCACCCGGTGGTCGAGGACGCCTGCAAATGGCTCCAGCTGCAGGTGTCCGAGGGCGGGCCGTTCGACAACTGGTGGCGCAGCGGCACCGGCACGTGGAACCGCGACGAGGCCACCACCGCCATGAGCCTCAGTGCCCTGAGGCGAGCCGGGGTGCCGATGCGGCCGGGGATGAATACCGCTTATGCCTGGCTGCTGGGGCGGGAACGGGAGTGGGCCACCCAGGGCCGGGAGATCGACATGGCTCAGGCGCTGGAGGCGACGCTGCTCTGCACCGAAGCCGCCAGTGACGCCCCGCACCACCTGAAGACGCTGGTCCAGCGGATCACCACCGAGCGGAGGAGCCCGACGCTGCTGCGCACCGCGCCCGAGGAGCGGCTACGCATTCCCTTCGTGGCCGCCCAACTCGCCGACATCGTGTGGCGCATCGTGCAGCTGGAGAGCCTGAAACTGTTCGCCGACGTCATCAACCCAGGTCGGCCGGAGCCGTCCGAGCTGTCGGAGGTGGCCGTGGCGCCGCAAACCGTCGAGTCGTCCGCCAACGGGGCGACGATGTCCAGGCGTCTTCTGCGCGCCTGGCAGCGCGGCTGCGAGCAGATCGAGGGGACCATCCGCGACAAGATCAGCAAGCGCGACGGACCGATGCGGACGCCCGCCGTGGAAAAGGTGATCAGCGAGCAGTTGGCCTACCGTGCTCAGCTCACGGAGCTGAGCAGTCGGCTCGACGAGCACGCCGATCGGGAGCTGTTGGAGCAGATCGACGCGCTCGGTAGCACTGTCTGCGGCGTCGCCTGGCCGGATCTGCCGTGGCCGGACTTCGGGCCGGAGGAGGACGCGTGAGCATCGCGGTGCCGGCGCCGTCAACGCTCAACTTCCTGGCCGGGCTCTTCGCCGGGGCCGGGATCAACATGCTCACCTCCGTCTCCACCGGCCCACCGGGCAGCGACGTCTCCACCGGCAAGATCGCGCTGGATTCGGCGCTCTGGGTGGTCGCCGCCGGCTTCCTGACCTGGGCGGCGCACCTGTTCCAGGCGGCTGAACGCGACGCCGACCTCTACATCGACCGTGATTTCAGCGAGCCCGAGAAGCACGAGATCCGGCAGGAGTACCTGCGCCGGGCGTTGCGTCGCGCCCGGCTGCCGTTGACGATGACGGTTCTGGCGCTTGTGTGCGCCGTGCTCCTGTTGCCCGGGTTCATCCGCTGGAGCGGCGTACTGGGGGGTTGACGGTCGGGCCGCTGCCACGGTTGGCGGTGAATTGCCTGACAATCGCCGCCCACGCTGGCCGTTTTCCGAACTCCGTGGCAATCCTGGGAAACATGGCCGCCCCCCGCTCGCCGCTGTCGCGGCTGTTCACCGTGCTGCTCGCCGGCGTGTTGGCCGGGCTTGTCCTGGCCGTCGCCGCGCTCCCCGGCAACCTGCTGCTCGGGCTCGGCGCCCGCGCCGCGCTCGGGTCGTACGCCGCGTTGCCGGCCTCCCTGAAGACCCCGGCCACCCCGCAGCGCTCGTACCTCTACGCCAACGACGGTAAGACGCTGATCACCACGTTCTACGACGTGAACCGCACCGACGTCCCGTTGTCGGAGATCGCCCCGGTGATGCGGCAGGCGATCGTGGCCGCCGAGGACCGGCGCTTCTACGACCACGGTGGGGCGGACCTGCGCGGCCTCGCCCGGGCACTTGTGGCGAACGTCAAGGGCGGTGGCACCGAGCAGGGCGGCTCGACGCTGACCATGCAGTACGTCCGTAACGTCCTCAAGACCGACCCCACCCGCACCGCCGAGGAGCGGGCCGCCGCCACCGACCCCACCGTCGGTCGCAAGATCCAGGAAATCCGGTACGCGAGCGCGCTGGACAAGAGCCTCGGCAAGGACGAGATCCTCGACCGGTACCTGAACATCGCCTACTTCGGCTCCGGCGCCTACGGGATCGCGGCGGCCAGCCAGCGGTACTTCGGCAAGGCACCGGCGCAGCTGACCCTCGCCGAGTCGGCGCTGCTCGCCGGCCTGGTGCAGTCCCCGGACGCGTACAGCCCGATCAGCGGAGACAAGGACGACGCGCTGGCCCGCCGGTCGTACGTGCTGGACTCGATGGTCGCCACCAACGCGATCACCGCCGCGCAGGCCGCCCAGGCCAAGGCGGAGCCGCTGGCCCTGCACCCCACCGCGCAGCCCAACGGCTGCACCGCCGTGTCCCAGGGGCACGACGACTGGGGCTACTTCTGCGACTACCTGCGGCGGTGGTGGGTGGCCCAGCCGGCGTTCGGGGCGACCGTCGCGGAGCGCGAGCAGGCGCTGCGCTCCGGGGGCTACACCGTGATCACCTCGCTGGACCCGAAGATCCAGGCCACCGCGCAGCAGCAGGCCACCAAGGTCTACGGGTACGACAACAAGCGCGCCCTGCCGATCGCGGCGGTCCAGCCCGGCACCGGCCAGGTGTTGGCGATGGCTGTCAACCGGCACTACAGCCTGGCTGACAACCCGGCCGGACAACCGAACTACCCGAACACCGTCAACCCGTTGATCTCCGGCGGGGCCAGCGTCGACGGGTACCAGGCGGGTTCGACGTTCAAGCTGTTCACCATGCTCGCCGCGCTGGAGTCGGGCCGTACCCTCTCCACCGGCTTCGACGCGCCGGCCAAGCTGCCCACCCGGTACGCCGCCGAGGGGCCGGGCAGCTGTGACGGCAAATGGTGCCCGGCGAACGCCAACCCGGACTGGATGGACGGGTACCGGATGATGTGGGACGGCTTCGGCCGCTCGGTGAACACCTACTTCGTCTGGTTGGCCGAGCAGGTCGGCCAGGACAAGGTGGTCGAGATGGCGCAGCGGCTCGGCATCACCTTCCGCGCCGACTCCGATGCCGCCTTCGCCAAGAACAACGCCGAAAACTGGGGTTCGTTCACCCTCGGCGTGGCCGCCACCACCCCGCTGGACCTGGCCAATGCGTACGCCACGGTGGCCGCCGACGGCACCTACTGCGCCCCGGTGCCGGTGGTCTCGGTGACCGACGCGAACGGTGCGAAGGTGCCGGTTGGTCAGCCAGCCTGCAAGCGGGTCCTCGACCCCGACGTCGCCCGTGCCGCCACCGATGCCGCGCGCTGCCCGGTGGGTCAGCAGTCGGCGTTCGGGCAGTGCAACGGTGGTACCGCGACCGGGGTGAACGACATCCTCGACGGCCGGCCGGTGGCCGGCAAGACGGGTAGCTCGGAGCAGAACTCCACCGAGACGTTCGTCGGCTTCACCCCGCAGGTCGCGGTGGCCGGCATCGCCGCCAACCCGGACGACCCGGCCGACTCGGTGGGGTCGGCCGTGCAGACCAAGGTGATCGACGCGGTCGCCCGGGTCATCGCGACAGCCGTCAAGGGCCAGCCGGAGAAGGCGTTCGCCGCACCGAGCCACGAGTTGGCCGGCGACCCGCACCGCCCGGTAGAGCGCCCCAGGACCCCGCAGCCTCCCCAAAACCAGAACGAAAACCCGCTGTCCCCGCTGGAACGCTGGTTGAACCGCCGAGGCTGAACCCCACCCCCGCCCCCACCCCCGCCCCCGTCCCCACCCGTCGATCATGGACCTGTGGTGCCCGTTGTACGGGTATTTGCGGGCCTCTGTCCACCACCACAACTCCATGATCGACGGGGCAGGGGGTGGGGCCGCG
>NZ_JBEZEY010000022.1:0-121989 GCF_040649135.1 Micromonospora sp. NPDC049047 | reverse complement strand
GCCTCACCATCGTCACCAGCCGCGACCGGCTCACCCCGCTTGTCGTCACCGAAAGCGCCCACCCGATAGCCGTGGCGATAGCCACGGCCCCCGCTTTCGTTCGGGTGGTTAGTGCTGCTTGTCCTGGTCCGGGTGGGCGAAGTTGAGGTGCTCCGGAGGCAGCGGGAAGGTCACGTCGTCACCGAACGGCGACGGCGCTGCGGCCCGGTCGAACGTGAGTTCGGTAAGCGGCAGCTTGCCCCGGTCGTCCACCGCCGGAGCGGTCGGGTGGGGCACCTCCCGGTCCCAGTTCACGCCACTCTGCGCCTGCGCCTCGGCGCTCGGGTTGTGCGAACCACCGGCGTGCGAGTGCACCCCGGCCCGCGTCGGGCCCGACGTCGTCGAGCCCTGACGGGCGGTGGTCACGCTGGTCTGGGGCGTCTCGCCCCGACGGAAGATCTTGCTACCAAGCCACACAAGGGGATCGTACCTGCGGTCGACGACCCGTTCCTTCATGGGGATGATCCCGTTATCAGTGATCTTGATGTGCTCGGGGCAGACCTCGGTGCAGCACTTGGTGATGTTGCAGAAACCGAGGCCCTGTTCGGCCTGCGCGTACTCCTTGCGGTCCGTCCGGGTGTCCAACGGGTGCATGTCCAGCTCGGCCGCGCGGATGAAGTACCGGGGGCCGGAGAACGCCTGCTTGTTCTCGTCGTGGTCGCGGATCACGTGGCAGACCGTCTGGCACAGGAAGCACTCGATGCACTTGCGGAACTCCTGCGAGCGCTCGACGTCGACCTGCTGCATCCGGTAGTCACCCGGGGCAACGTCCGCAGGCGGGGCGAACGCCGGGGTCTCCAGCGCCTTCTGGTAGTTGAACGAGACGTCGGTGACCAGGTCCCGGATGACCGGGAACGTCCGCAGCGGGGTGACCGTGACGGTCTCCTCGTCGCCGAAGGTCGACATCCGGGTCATGCACCCCAACCGCGGCTTGCCGTTGATCTCCATGGAGCAGGAGCCGCACTTGCCGGCCTTGCAGTTCCACCGGCAGGCCAGGTCCGGCGCGTCGGTGGCCTGGAGGCGGTGGATGATGTCGAGGACCACCTCGCCCTCGTTCACCTCCACCATGTAGTCCTGCAGGTCTCCGCCGGTCTCGTCGCCCCGCCAGATCCGGAACTGACGCTTCGCGCTCATCGGTTGTCCGCCTCTCCAGCGTCGGCGACGAGGGCGTCGAAGTCGGCCAACTCCTCGTCGGTGAGGTACTTGGCCAGCTCCGCACGGTCGAAGAGGCCGATCAGCTCCGGCCGCATCTTCGGCAGCGGCTTGCGGGTCAGCCGTACGCTGTCGCCGTCGAGCGAGCAGACCAGATTGACCTGCCGCCACTTCGGCTCCATCGCCGGATAGTCCTCCCGGGTGTGCCCGCCGCGCGACTCCTGCCGCTCCAGCGCCGCCTTCGCGGTGCACTCCGAGACCACGAGCATGTTGCGCAGGTCCAGCGCGAGGTGCCAGCCGGGGTTGTAGCGCCGACCGCCGACCGCGCTCACCTTGGCCACCCGCTCGCGCAGCTCGGCCAGCCGCACCAGGGCGTCGGCCAGTTCACCCTCCCGGCGGATGATCCCCACCAGATCCCCCATGACCACCTGGAGGTCCTGCTGGAGGGTGTAGGGGCTCTCACCGGTGTCCCGTTGCAGCGGGGCCAGGGCGGTGTCCACCGCCGCCTCGACCGCGTCCACCGCCACCTTCGGCCGGGCCGACAGCCCGTCCGCGTAGCTGGCCGCGTGCCCGCCCGCCCGCTTGCCGAACACCAGCAGGTCGGACAGGGAGTTGCCGCCGAGTCGGTTGGAGCCGTGCATGCCGCCGGAGACCTCACCGGCGGCGAACAGGCCGCGTACGTGGCCGAAGGCGGCACCCGAGTCCGGGTCGACCTCGACGCCACCCATCACGTAGTGACAGGTCGGCCCGACCTCCATCGGCTCGGCCGTGATGTCGACGTCGGCCAGCTCCTTGAACTGGTGGTACATCGACGGCAGCCGCCGGCGGATCTCGTCGGCCGAACGCCGGCTGGCGATGTCCAGGAAGACGCCACCGGCGGGGGAGCCCCGACCGGCCTTGACCTCGCTGTTGATCGCGCGGGCCACCTCGTCGCGGGGCAGCAGCTCCGGCGGACGCCGGTTGTTGTCCGGGTCGGTGTACCAGCGGTCCGCCTCCTCCTCGGTCTCCGCGTACTGCTTGCGGAAGACGTCGGGGACGTAGTCGAACATGAACCGCTTGCCCTCGGAGTTCTTCAGGACGCCACCGTCACCACGCACCGACTCGGTGACCAGGATGCCCTTCACCGAGGGCGGCCAGACCATGCCGGTCGGGTGGAACTGGAGGAACTCCATGTTGATCAGCGTCGCCCCGGCGCGCAACGCCAACGCGTGCCCGTCCCCGGTGTACTCCCAGGAGTTCGAGGTGACCTTGTAGGAGCGACCGACCCCACCGGTGGCCAGCACCACGGCCGGCGCTTCGAAGAGGATGAACTCGCCCGACTCGCGGTAGTAGCCGAACGCGCCGGCCACCCGGTCGCCGTCGAGCAGCAGCTCGGTGATGGTGGTCTCGGAGAACACCTTGATCCGGGCGTCGTACGAGCCGAACTCCCGCTGGTCCTCCTGCTGGAGCGAGACGATCTTCTGCTGCAGGGTGCGGATCAGCTCCAGGCCGGTCCGGTCGCCGACGTGCGCCAGGCGCGGGTACTCGTGGCCACCGAAGTTGCGCTGCGAGATCTTGCCGTCCTTGGTGCGGTCGAAGAGCGCACCGTACGTCTCCAACTCCCAGATCCGCTGCGGTGCCTCCTTCGCGTGCAGCTCGGCCATCCGGAAGTTGTTGAGGAACTTGCCGCCGCGCATGGTGTCGCGGAAGTGCACCTGCCAGTTGTCCCGGCTGTTCACGTTGCCCATGGCGGCTGCCGCGCCGCCCTCGGCCATCACCGTGTGCGCCTTGCCGAAGAGCGACTTGGAGATGATCGCGGTCTTCTTGCCGGCGAGCCGGGCCTCGATCGCCGCGCGCAGACCGGCGCCGCCGGCCCCGATGACGACGACGTCGTAGTGGTGTCGTTCGATACGAGTGGTAGTGGTCATGTCAGGGGCCCTTTAGTTGATGAACCGCAGGTCGGAGAACCAGCCAGCCGCGAGCGCCATGATGTAGAAGTCGGCGAGCGCCAGGGTGCCGAGGGTGATCCAGGCGAGCTGCATGTGCCGGACGTTCAACGCCGAGACGACCGTCCAGGCCTTGTACCGCAC
Source organism: Micromonospora sp. NPDC049047 (assembly GCF_040649135.1). NCBI lineage: Bacteria > Bacillati > Actinomycetota > Actinomycetes > Micromonosporales > Micromonosporaceae > Micromonospora > Micromonospora sp. NPDC049047. Next base: position 118,729 of record NZ_JBEZEY010000022.1, on the reverse strand, counting down.
CGGGTGCTTGGAGAAGTGCTTGAGCCGGCCGCCGATGATGTGCCGGCAGGAGTGGCAGGAGATGGTGTACGCCCAGAGCATCACCACGTTGAGCACCAGGATGATGTTGCCGAGCCCGAAGCCGAAGCCCTTCGGCGAGTGGAAGGCGAGGATCGCGTCCCAGGTGTTGATCAGCGAGATGATCGCGGCCGCGTAGAAGAAGTAGCGGTGCAGGTTCTGACCGAGCAGCGGGAAGCGGGTCTCCCCGGCGTACTCCTTGTGGCCGTCCGGCACGGCGCAGGCCGGCGGCGACAGCCAGAACGACCGGTAGTAGGCCTTGCGGTAGTAGTAGCAGGTGAGCCGGAACAGCAGCAGGAACGGCAGGGTCAGCGCCGCGTCCGGGATGATCCACCAGCCGGGCAGGAACCGGCCGAAATGCGAGGCGGCCTCGACGCACCGGTCGGTCACGCACGGGGAATAGAACGGGGTCAGGTAGTGGTACGCGTCCACCCAGTAGTTGTCGTGCATGAAGACCCGGACCGTCGCGTACGCGACCCAGGCGCTGAGCCCGATCACGGTGATCAGCGGGGCGAACCACCAACGGTCGGTACGCAACGTCTTCGCCGCGATCGCGGCGCGCGCCCGCGCTCCCCGCGGCTTCGTTGCCGTTGAAGTCATTCGAGTCGTCTCCTCGACGGGCCCGTACGGGCGGGCTGATCTTTCTCCGGTCGGCACGCGGACCGGCGAACCCGCACCCGCTGCCACATCCTGCGCACACCAACGACCACGCCGGATCGACCGACGCAGCTAAGTGACACACGTTACGCCGATCTCTGCGGGCCGTCCGCGCAAGGGAGTGTCCCGTGTGTCTGGCCTGCGAAAAAGCCGCGTTGGGCACCGGCGGCAGACCATCGCGGTCACCCCGAGGCACCACCGGTGAAGTGCCAGGACGCCAGTCGCAGCGAGGGGGCCGCCCACCACACACCGTCCACCCGATCCGGTTGCCGCACCGCCCGAGCGCCCAGCCCGAGCACCGCCCCGGGTCCGAGCGCGCGTGGGTACGACTCGGTGAACCGCAGGTCACGTACCGCCCGCACGACAGTGCCGTCCTCGATGAGCCAGACGCCGTTGCGGGTCAACCCGGTGACGACGAGGCTCTTCGGATCGAGGACCCGCGTGTACCACAGGTCGGTGACCAGCAACCCCCGGCGTACCTCAGCGACAAGCGCCGCGGTGTCCGCGTCGACCACCGCGCCGGCCGCCCCACCGGTCGTGCTCCGGCCGGTCGCGCTGGCCGGGCCGGCCGTCGCACCGGACAGCCGCAGGTTGCGGGCCATCGGCCCCCAGGTGGCGCCACCCGCTACCGCGTGCCCGGTGGACCGCGCGCCCGCCTCGTTGGCCGTCCGCCGGTCGTGCGCCACGGCCCGGGTGGTGCCCGCCTCGACCAGGGTCAGCGCCCCCCGACCGGTGCCTTCCGCGTCGAACGGCAGCCCCGACCCGCCCAGCGGATCGTCCACCAGGGTCACCGCCCGATCGAACTGGGCCGTACCCGGCTCGGCGAACGACTGCCGCTCGGCGTACCGCTTGCCGTTGAAGCCGTAGAAGGAGAGGTTCTGCAACAGGTCGGCCACCGCGGCCGGCTCGAACACCACCTCGTAGCGCCCCGGCGGCAGCTCGACCGGGTCGGCCGCCGACTGGGCCTTCGCCGCCGCCTGCGCGCCAAGCTCGGCGCCGTCGAGGTCGGCGAGCCGGTCGGCGTGGCGACGGGCAACCCCGTCCGCACCGTCGCGGCGCGCGATGCCGTCCATCGCCGCCTCCGCCGAGCGGCCGGAGGCCGAGTGCCCGGCCGAGTTGGCGAACGCCGACGAGCGGTGCGCGGTGCGGCAGTAGCCGGCCGTGCTGAGGCCGCCGGCGGCGGCCACGAACGCGCCGACGCGGTCGGCCCGCTGGTCCGGCTCGGCCTGCGCGGTGGCCTCGTCGACCGCCGGCGCGGCCGGCACGGGCACGGGCGCGCCCAGGCCCGGCCAGCCCGGGTCGGGCGGGCCGAGCCGCGCCGCGGCCAGGGTGCGCTCGACAAGCGCGCTCAGCCCGTCGGTGGTGACCACGCTGCCGCTGCCGGCGGCGGTCCGCCCGTCGACGTGCAGCCGTAGCCGGACCCCGACTGTCGACTCCGCGACGTTCTGGTGGATCGCCGAGTTGGCGAACCGGGTGAGCGCCAGATCCGCCCGCGTCACCACCACCTCGGCCTGTGACGCCGGCCCACCGAGGCGGCGCACCAGCTCGATGACCTGCCCAGCCAGCTCCAACTCGGTCATGCCGAGCCACCTTTCGTTCGCGACTGCGGGGCTCGCAGACCCGGCTCACTCCTCGCGCTCGCCGAGCCACCTTCCGTTCGCGACTGCGGGGCTCGCAGACCCGGCTCACTCCTCGCGCTCACGCGGACACTCCGACCCGGACGTTGCGGAACCGGGCCGGCGCGGCCGGGTGACCGGTGTGCCCGATCTGGCCGGGCTGGCCCTTGCCGCAGTTGGGAGTGCCCCAGGAGACCGTCTCGCCGGAGAGCATGTCCATCGAGCGCCAGAAGAGCGGGCCGATCCCGGTGTACGTCGGATTGCGCAACATCCGTCCCCGCCGCCCCTTCTTGATCTCCCAGCCCACCTCGCAGCCGAACTGGAAGTTGAGCCGCTTGTCGTCGATCGACCACGACCGGTTGAGGTCCATCAACACCCCGTCGTCGGTGGCCGCGATGATCTCCTCCAGGGTGTGCGGGCCGGGTTCCAGGCCGACGTTCGTCATCCGCACCATCGGCAGCCGGGCCCACCCGTCCGCGCGTACGCTGCCGCCGTAGTCGAGGCCGGCCATGGCGGCGGAGTCCCGGCCGGCCAGCACCCCCACCCAGCGACCGTCGCGGACCGCGTCCCGCTTGACCGCCGGGGAACCCTCGTCGTCGAAGCCGAAGCTGCCGAGCGCACCGGGGATGGTCGGGTCGATCGTGATGTTCATCAGCTCGGATCCGTAGCGCAGCGAACCGAGCTGGGCCAGGTCCAGCCAGGACGTACCGGCGAAGGCGGCCTCCCAGCCGAGGATGCGGTCCAGTTCGATGGCGTGCCCGACCGACTCGTGGATCTGCAGGGCCAGCTGCTCGCCGCCGAGGATCAGGTCCGTCTCGCCGGCCGGGCACTGCGGCGCGGTGAGCAGCGCCCGGGACTCCTCGGCGATCTGCGCGGCGTGCGCGGCCAGGTCCAGCGACTCGACAAGCTCCCAGCCGGTGGTGCCGTACTGGCCGCGGTAGCTCGGCCAGGACCGGCGTTGCGTCTCACCGTCGCCGATCGAGGTGGCCGAGATGCCGCCACCGCACTCGCGGATCCGCTGGTCGATCCGGTGGCCCTCGCTGGAGACGAACCACTTCGCGGTGTCCCAGATCTGGTACAGGCCCTCGGCCAGGTCCGCGCCGTGCTCGGCCATCGTGCGGGTCGCGCCGACAAGCAGGTCGCCCTTGTCCGACAGGGGCACCCCGAGCGGGTCGATCTGGCAGCCGGAGGTCCAACTCGCGACGAACGCCTGCGCCGCGACCAGGTCGACCGGCGGGCCGGGGACCCGCGCGCTTGCCATCGCGGTCCGGGTCGCGCGCCGGCCAGCGTCGCGGGCGGCGGCGTCGGAGAGGTCGGGTACGGCGTGGAAGCCCCAACTCGCACCGACGAGTGCCCGCACACCGAGCCCGATGCTCTCGTCCTGGGTCAGCTCCTCCACGTCGCCGTTGCGCGCGGTCATCGACTCGTAGCGGCGGTGCATCACCCGCGCGTCGGCATACCGGGCGCCCGCGTCGAGGGCGGCCTGGACGGCGGCGGTTGCCGCGTCGAACTCGGTCATGGACCGACCCTAGGCCAGCCGACCGACGCCCGTCAGGGGACGAGATCCTCCGGCCGGATAGTGGCCCGCACCGGCTCCGTCAACTCCAACACTTCGCCGACCCTGGTCGTCGACCGCCGCACGTAGCGGGCATCCTCCAGTTGATAGAGGTGCAGGGCCAGAGTTTCCTGGTCGGCGAGGAGATACCACTCGATCCCCGCCGCAGCGTAGACGTGGGGTTTCAATACCCGGTCGATGACGGCGGTATGGGGTGCGGTGATTTCACCAACCAACAGGACCGCGTCCGCTGGTACGCAGTCCTCGGTGAGAGCCAGCTCCGTCGTTGCTGCCGCGGGCCTGCGCCAGCCGCAAGATCGCGCATCATCCTGGTTGTAGTGGTGTCGCGCGTCGGTGATGCCACTACATCCTGGTTCGAGCGTGACCTTGACGGCGGCTGGTGCGGGGCGCGGGACGGGAGGATGTGAGATGAACGGGCGTGGATGGCGAGGTGACGGGGGTGCGGGGCCGATGCGGACTCGTTACGCTCGGCCCCGCTGACACGCGCCGACTTTGTAGCTTATTTTCACCCTCGGGACTTTCCTGTAAGTTCCCTTCGTCACTGAGGGAGGTGGCCGTGGACAGCTCCGAACCCTCGCCGTCCGGCGATCCGGACGACCGTCCCGCCGTGCCGGCCCAGCGCTCCGACCAGGACGCCTACCTGCGGGTGCGGGACCTGCGGGTCCGGTTCGACACCGAGGACGGCGTGGTGCGCGCGGTCGACGGGGTGTCGTTCGCCGTCGAGCGGGGCCGCACCCTCGGCATCGTCGGCGAGTCCGGCTCCGGCAAGAGCGTCACCTCGCTGGCCATCCTCGGCCTGCACGATCCCAAACGGGCCACCATCACCGGGGAGATCTCCGTCGGCGGCCGGCAGGTGGTCGGCCTCCCCGACGAGGAGGTACGCCGGCTGCGCGGCCGGGACATGGCGATGATCTTCCAGGATCCACTGTCGGCGCTGCACCCCTACTACACTGTGGGTCGGCAGATCGCCGAGGCGTACCGGGTGCACCACCCGAAGGCCAGCCGGCGCGAGGCCCGCCAGCGGGCTGTCGACATGCTCGACCGGGTGGGCATCCCGCAGCCGGCCCGCCGCTTCGACCAGTACCCGCACGAGTTCTCCGGCGGCATGCGGCAGCGGGCCATGATCGCAATGTCCCTGGTCAACGACCCGGCACTGCTTATCGCCGACGAGCCGACCACCGCACTTGACGTCACGGTGCAGGCGCAGATCCTGGACCTGCTCGCCGACCTGCAGGCCGAGTTCCACTCCGCGATCATCCTGATCACCCACGACCTCGGCGTGGTCGGTCAGGTCGCCGACGACGTGCTTGTCATGTACGGCGGGCGTGCCATCGAGCGGGGCAGCGTCGAGCAGGTGCTCCGCTCGCCGCAGCACCCGTACACCTGGGGGTTGCTCTCCAGCGTGCCGTCCCTGCACGGCGACGCGGACGCGGACCTGGTGCCGATCCCCGGCAACCCGCCCAGCCTGATCAACCTGCCGTCCGGCTGCGCGTTCCACCCCCGCTGCCGGTACGCGGACCGCGCCGGTACCCGGTCCCGCAGCGAGGTGCCCGAGTTGCGCGCGGCCGGTGGGACCGGCTCAGCCAGCGCGGCCGGGGCCGACGGTCACCTGGTCGCCTGCCACCTGAGCGCGCAGGAGCGGGCCGCGTTCTACGCCGAGGACGTCGCACGAGTGGGGGTGGCTGTGTGAGGGCGAGGAACGCAGCGCAGCGGAGTACCGCGGTCCCGAACGGAGGACTGTGGAGATGACCGACGAACCACTGTTGCGGGTACGCGGGCTGACCAAGCACTTCCCGGTACGCCAGGGGCTGCGCGCCACCAGTCTGGTGCGGGCGGTGGACGGGCTCGACTTCGACGTACGCCCCGGCGAGACGCTCGGCCTGGTCGGGGAGTCGGGCTGCGGCAAGACCACCACCGGCCGGATGCTGGTGCGGCTGTTGGAGCCGACGAGCGGCAGCATCGAGTTCGCCGGGCGGGACATCACCCATGCCGGCCGGCGCGAGTTGCGCCCGCTGCGCCAGGAACTCCAGATCGTCTTCCAGGACCCGTACGCCTCGTTGAACCCCCGGCACACCGTCGGCCGGATCGTGGCGATGCCGTTGCAGGTGAACGGGATCAAGCCGCCGGGTGGGATCAAGGCCCGGGTGCAGGAGTTGCTGGAGCTTGTCGGGTTGAACCCGGAGCACTACAACCGCTACCCGCACGAGTTCTCCGGCGGCCAGCGCCAGCGCATCGGCATCGCCCGCGCGTTGGCGTTGCGGCCCAAGCTGATCGTCGCCGACGAGCCGGTGAGCGCGCTCGACGTGTCGATCCAGGCGCAGGTCGTCAACCTGCTGCGGGACCTGCAACGGGAGCTCGACCTGGCGTTCGTGTTCATCGCGCACGACCTGGCCGTGATCCGGCACTTCTGCCAGCGGGTCGCGGTGATGTACCTGGGTCGGATCGTGGAGATCGGCGACCGCGCCGACATCTACGAACGCCCGCAGCACCCGTACACCAGGGCGTTGCTCTCGGCGATCCCGGACGTCACCCAGCTCGGCCCGGCGGGCCGGATCCGGCTGAGCGGCGACGTGCCGACGCCGCTCGACCCGCCGTCGGGCTGCCGGTTCCGGACCCGGTGCTGGAAGGCGCAGGACATCTGCGCCACCGAGGAGCCCGCGTTGGTGCCGCGCGACGGCGGTCGGCAGGCCACCGCGTGTCACTTCCCCGAAGGGGGAGCGGTCAGCACGAGCCCCGAAGGGGAAGCGGTCAGCACGAGCCCCGAAGGGGAAGCGGTCGGCACGAGCCCGGAAGGGGAAGCGGTCGGCACGAGCCCGGAGTCGGCGGGTGCCGGCCCGGTGACGGATGCGGCCGTGCTCGGGGCCGAGCCGGCCGGCCGCGGGGCCGAAGCGAACGTCGAGGAGGTGCCGTCATGAGCCTGTCCCCGGTGGAGGGTGTGGCGCTTGCCGAGATCGAGTCCGGCCCGGACGTGGGCGGGCCGGCGACGAAGGGTGTCGTCGGGCGCTCGCCCGGTCAGCTCGCCTGGCTGCGGCTGCGCCGTGACCGCACGGCCGTGGCCAGCGGCGTGGTCCTGGTTTTCCTCATGGTGTTGGGGCTGGCGGCCCCGCTTGTCGAGATGGCCTACGGCGTCGGTCCGCGGGAGCAGTTCCAGCAACTGCTGGACGGCTTCGGCATGCCGCTGGGTTACGCCGGTGGCGTCAGCGGGGACCACTGGTTCGGCCTGGAGCCGAACCTGGGTCGGGACGTCTTCATCCGGCTGATCTACGGGTTGCGCACGTCGTTGTTCGTCGCCCTCGCCGCCGCGCTGATCACCGCGACGATCGGCGTCGTGCTCGGCACGCTCGCCGGCTACCTCGGCGGCTGGCTCGACGCGGTGCTCAACTGGATCACCGACCTGACCCTGGCCATGCCCTTCCTGATCATCGCGCTGGCGCTCACCCCCGCCATCACGCTGCGCTTCTACGGCGAGCGGGGGCAGGTGTCGTCCGCCTTCGGCGTGGGCGTACTGATCGCCGTGTTCGCCATCTTCGGCTGGACCAGCACCGCCCGCCTGGTGCGGGGGCAGGTGATCGCGCTGCGCGAGCGGGAGTTCGTGGAGGCGGCAAGGGCCAGCGGCGCCGGGTTGGGGCACATGCTCTTCCGGCAACTGCTGCCGAACATCTGGGCGCCGATCCTGGTCTCGTTCTCCCTGGCGGTGCCGCAGTTCATCACGAGCGAGGCCGCGCTGTCGTTCATCGGTGTCGGCCTCAGCGACGAGACGCCGAGTTTCGGCCGGATGATCTACGACAGTCTGGACTTCCTCCAGACCGACCCGGCGTACGTGTTCTTCCCGGGCATCACGATCTTCGCGCTGGTGTTCGCCTTCAACCTCTTCGGCGACGCGTTGCGGGACGCGCTCGACCCGAAGTCGTCCCGGTAGGGGTGGACTCATGTCACGGTTTCTGATCAAGCGGCTGTTCTCCGCCACGCTCACCCTGTTCGCGGTGAGCGTGCTGACCTTCCTGATGTTCTTCGCCCTGCCGCGTGACCCGGTCACCAGCATCTGCTCGAAGAACTGCAACCCGGAGCGGTTGGAGCGGGTCCGCGACGACCTGGGTCTGAACGACCCGCTGGTCAGCCAGTACGCCGGTTACATGAAGGGCATCGTGACCGGTCGCGACCTGGGCAGCGCCCAGGGTGGCCGGTGCGACGCGCCCTGCCTGGGCTGGTCGTACGTCACCAACGAGGCCGTCTCGGACACCCTCGCCCGGGTGCTGCCGGTGACGCTGAGCATCGTGATCCCGGCAGCCATCCTCTGGTTGCTGCTGGGGGTGGGGCTGGGCATGGTCTCCGCGTTGCGGCGCGGCACCTGGCTGGACCGGGCCGCCATCGGTTTCTCACTCACCGGCGCCTCGTTGCAGCTCTACTTCGTGGGCGCGGTGCTGCTGATGGTGTTCGTCTACAACCTGCGGCTGCTGCCGGTGCCCAGCTACACGTCACTGTTCGACAACCCGGCGAAGTGGGCCAGCGGGCTGGTGCTCGCCTGGGTGGCGCTGGCCTTCCTCTTCTCGGCGATCTACGCCCGGTTGTCCCGGGCACAGATGTTGGAGACGCTCTCGGAGGACTTCGTCCGGACCGCGCGGGCCAAGGGCCTGGCCAAACCCACTGTGTACGGGCGGCACGCGCTGCGCGCGGCGATCACCCCGGTGGTGACGATCGCCGGGCTGGACGTGGGTGGGGCGCTGGGCGGCACGGTGATCACCGAGACGACGTTCGGCATCCAGGGGCTGGGGCGTACCGCGGTGGACGCGGTGCGCTCGGGTGACCTGCCCACCATCATGGCCACCGTGCTGATCGCGGCCGTCTTCGTGGTGCTGGCGAACGTGCTTGTGGACCTGCTCTACGCGGCCATCGACCCGCGGGTCCGGCTGCGCTGACGTGTTTGATGGTCACCGCACGGCTGGTGGCGAAATTTATCGACAACTGTTACACAACTCGTAGGTTTTCTTCCTTACGATCCTCGGGACGTCGGCGGTTCTCGCCCCGGCGAAACCGCACGGCACATGGGTGAAGGGGGTACTTCATGAGACCACGCGTGGTGGCTGCCGCAGGCGGCGCGATCGCTCTGGTGGTGGCATTGGGTGCGTGCTCGAAGAACACGGGCGAGGGCACCACCGTGAACACCGAGCGGCAGCAGACCGGGGTCATCGCTACCGATCCCAAGGACTCGCAGGGCCCGGCCGCCGAGGTGAGTGGGGCGCAGAAGGGCGGCACCTTCACCGTCATCCGGGAGTCGCCGATCTCCCACCTCGACCCGCAGCGGACGTACTCGTTCGCCGGTCTGATGGCCAACCCCCTCTGGTCCCGCTACCTGACCACCTGGAAGGACGACGGCAAGGGCGGACTGGTCCTCGTCGGCGACCTGGCCGAAACGCCGGGCAAGAACGTCAACAACGACTGCAAGGTCTGGGAATTCACAGTCAAGGACGGCGTGAAGTTCGAGGACGGCCGGCCGATCACCTCGAAGGAGATCGCGTACGGCATCGCGCGGTCCTTCGACCCCGACCTCTCCGGCGGCCCCACCTACATCCAGGAGTGGCTGGCCGACACCGCGCAGTTCGACACCAAGTGGGACTTCAAGAAGAACAAGACGTCGCTCCCGCCCGGCCTCTCCACGCCGGACGCGAAGACGCTGCGCTTCGAGTTCGCCAAGCCCCGCTGTGACCTGCCGTTCGCGGTCTCGCTGCCGACCACCGCGCCGCTGCCGGCGGACAAGGACACCGGCATCGACGTGGACAAGCAGCCGTTCTCGTCCGGCCCGTACAAGGTCGCCAAGAACCAGGTAGGCGTGTCGCTCACCCTGGACCGCAACCCCAACTGGGACCCGAGCACCGACCCGGTCCGGCACCAGTACCCGGACCAGTTCGTCTGGACCTTCGGCCCGACCGCGGACGCCGCCAACAACCGGGTGATCGCCGACAACGGCGCCGACCAGAGCGCGCTCGCCTTCAACGCCGTGCCCGCCTCGCTTGTCGCCAAGGTCGCCGGGGACGCCACGCTCAAGTCGCGGACGCTCCTCTCCCCGACCCCGAGTGCCAACCAGCTCGTCATCAACAACCAGCGGGTCACCGACCTGAAGGTCCGCCAGGCGCTCAACTACGCAATCGACCGCGAGGGCATGATCAAGGCGCTCGGCGGCCAAACCGTCGCCGCGCCGCTGACCACGCTGATGCCGCCGGCAACCATCGGCTACAAGGCGTACGAGGCGTACCCGGCCGGGCCCAACGGCAACGTCGACAAGGCCAAGGAGCTGCTCGGCGGCAAGACGCCGGAACTGGTTCTCGGTGTCGCCGACAACTCCACCGAGCAGCAGCAGGGTGCGCAGCTCAAGGCCAACCTGGAGCGGGCCGGCTTCAAGATCACCGTCCGGAACATCTCGGACGACGCGAAGCTCGACGAGATCAAGAAGAAGAACAACCCCTGGGACCTGTACATCGGTAACTGGGCTGCGGACTGGCCCAGCGGGGCGTCGATCCTGCCGGTGCTCTACGACGGCCGCACCATCAAGGCCGAGGGCAACAGCGACCAGTCCTACTTCAACGACCCGGCGATCAACGCCGAGATGGACCGCATCCTGGCACTGGCCCCGGCCGACCAGGGCCCCGAGTGGGCCAAGCTCGACGAGCGGATCATGAAGGAGTTCGCACCTGTGGTGCCGCTCTACGTGGACGTGGCCTACAACGTGCACGGGTCCAAGGCTGGCGGGGTCTTCATCTCCAGCGTCTTCGGCTATCCGTCATTCGTGAACGCGCACGTGAAGCCGTAAGTCACACCGCAGACCAGCAGGGTCCTCTCCCGACAACGCCGTCGGGCGGGGACCCTGCTGTTTTCGTTGACGGGTGGAGGTCGACGGCCCGGTCGATCCGGACGGCTGGAGTTCCGACGCCGGAGCGCCCGGCTGGAAGGAACGCTGGGGGATGCTCAGGCCGAGATGCCGGCAGATTAGGATCGGCTGATGTCCAACTTGATCAGGCTCGGCGTGACGACGGTCAATGCGCCGGACGCGCTCGCGCTCGCGCGGTTCTACGCTGAGATCACCGGCGGGGTCGCGAAGGGTGACGAGAGCTGGGCGGTCGTAGAAGGACCGAACGGTGACCTCGGGTTCCAGGGGGTCGACGACCACCGGCCGCCCACCTGGCCGGATGGAGAGGTGGGGATGCAGATGCACCTGGATTTCCTCGTCGACGATCTGGAGGCGACCGGAGCGCGTGTGCTGGCGGCCGGCGCTACCCGATTCGAGCATCAGCCCAACGCGGACCACTGCGTCGTGTACGCCGACCCGGCCGGGCATCCGTTCTGCCTGTCCCTGTGGGGAGCCCCGAGAGTCGGCGACTGACTCAGCTGCGGATACCGCAGAGTCATCTCGCTGCCTCCGCGCCCACCGTGGCGGATCGGTGCGACGGGCCGACAGTTCCACGAGGATGGGCACATGGCGGAGATCTACCCAGATGGCGGCGACGGGGAAGCCCGCACCGAGGCCGTGCCCGGTCTGCGCCCCGAGAGTGAGGACGCCGCCGATGCCACGGCGCGCACGCTCGACGTCGATGGAGAGACGTTCGCTCTCCGTCGAAACGAGTGCGATGGCACCGACTACACGTGGCTCAGCGGGCCGAACCCCGGCTATGGCTTCGGGATGAGCCCGACCGCCGGCCTGTCGCTCGACGAGCACCGGGAGAACATCCGCGGTTTCCTGGCCATGGTTGACCCCACGACCGGACGCATCGAAGACGACTGAACACCACAGCGGCGTCGGCGGCTGGCAGGTCGGGTTCGGCTCGCGCTGCGTCCGAGCGCCATGTGGATCGCCGAGGCGCTCTCCCAACGAAAGCGGGTGATGATGACGCCAACGCTGTTTCTGACAGTGGGCTTGCCGTGCACCGGGAAGACCACTGCTGCTCGCCGTCTGGAGATCGAGCGCAACGCCCTCCGGCTGACGAAGGACGAGTGGGTGAAGGCGCTCTACGGGCCCGAGAATCCGGCGGCGGCCCAGGACGTGATCGAGGGACGGCTCATCGCGATCGGGCTGCGCGCCCTCGAACTCGGCACCAACGTCGTGATCGACTACGGCCTGTGGAGCCGGGACGAGCGCTCCGCCCTCCGGCAGGCGGCAGCGGACCTCGGCGCGGCAGTGGAGCTGCGCTACTTCGAAGTCACCCCTGCTGAGCAGCGCAAACGAGTTGATCAGCGGCAGGCCGAAGCGCCACACACGACGTGGCCGATGTCCGACGAGGAACTTGCCGAGTGGGCCGCCGGCTTCGACATCCCGACCCCTGGCGAACTCGACGGCACCGAACCCATCGACGAGCCACCGGCCGGATTCGCGACGTGGCGCGAGTGGCGTACGCACCGCTGGCCGCCGTCGATCTCCTGACACCTGCGCCGTACCGGCAGTCGCGGACGCTCACCGGCCTGTTTGACGTCCACGCCCCGCCGAAACCGCCGGCATGGGTGCCAGCAGCTCGCGGCCACGCCGTCTGGCTCGCCGGCGGGAGGGCCGGCGAGCCAGACGCTGATCAGTTGAGGATCCGGACGGGACCGACCGCCAGCTGGCCTGACTGACCGCGCTCACCGCCGCGGATCAGGGGACGATCACCACGCCGCCGCGCACGCCACCTCGGGCCAGCCGATCATGGGCGGCCGCCACGTCGGCGAAGGGGTACACGTCGGCGACCCGGAGCGGGATGTCGCCGCTGGTGACGAGCTTTACCAGCTCGCCCAGCCGGGCTCCGTCCGGTAGCACCTCCAGCGCGAAGGTCCGGATTCCCCGCACCGGCTCCGGACGAAGAGGGGGTGACGCGGCCACGTAGCCGCCGCCGTCGCGGATGACGTCCAGCAGCGGGGGGCCGATCACCGCCAGGTCGATGACCGCGTCGAACGGCCCCGTCGGATCGTCGGCGCGCGACAGGAACGCCGCACCGAGCGACTCGACGAACTCGCGGTCGCCGGCCCCGGCGAGGCCCGTGGCGTGCAGACCGGACACCCGGGCCAGCGCCAGAACGAACCCACCGACCTGCCCGGCGGCACCGGTGACGAGCACCGTCGAACCCGCCGGGAGCGCGAGCAGGTCGAGGGCCTGCGCGGCGGCGAGGCCATTGGCCGGCAGGGTCGCCGCCTCGGTGGCGGGGACGCCGGTGGGCGCGGAGGTCAGCCAGGCGGCGTCGAGGACCACGTACTCCGCGTGGGTGCCGACAGTGGTTTGTAGCCACGGCGAGAAGCCGATGACCTCGTCGCCGATCGTGAGCTCCTCGACCGACGGGCCGACCGCGTCGACGCTGCCGGCAACGTCCCAGCCGGGCGTGTAGGGCAGGCCGGTCGGCAACGGGGCCGGGAACCGACCGGAGCGGACCACCAGATCAACCGGATGGACAACTGACGCCGCGACCCGCACCCGCACCTGCCCGGGCCCGGGCTCGGGCACCGGCACGTCGGCCACCTGCAGGACCTCCGGCTCTCCGAACCTTGCATAACTGACTGCGCGCATCGTCGTCTCCTTCACGGCATCTCGTGACCACCAGAACCGTATGAATGATCGGCACTGTGAGAAAGTAGGTACCGTAAAGTGCCTAGGGCACCAAAGGAGGGAAAGATGGCGACGACTACCGCCGCGCAACGCCGTGAAAAGGCCAAACGCGACTACGACGCGTTCCTGGAACAGTGCCCGACCCGCGAGCTGCTGAGCAGGCTCACCGACAAGTGGGTTGCCCTGGTGATCCCCGCACTCGTCGACGGCCCGCAGCGGCACGGCGAGCTCGCCCACCGCATCGCCGGCGTCAGTCAGAAGATGCTCACCCAGACCCTGCGGACGCTGGAGCGCGACGGCCTGGTCACCCGCACGGTCACCGCCTCGGTACCGGTCCGCGTCGACTACGAGCTCACCCCACTCGGCCATGAACTGTTCCCGGTCATGATCGCGATCAAGAACTGGGCGGAGACGCACATGGATCGCGTCTTCGAAGCCCGTACCCAATACGACGCCCGCCCCTGAAGGCATCCGCCGCCGACCGCACAGACCGCGCGACGTATCGCTCATCAGCTAGGTCCAGCTTGGTGAAGACGGCCGTCACGTGCTTCTCCACGCTGCCTGCGGCGAGACGCAGCGACTCGCAGATGGCCGCCTTGGACCGGCCCTCGGCCACCCGGCGTGCCGGAATCACCTATCGAGGATTGGCCCTACAGCAGATGGGTACGGAGGAAGTCGAGTTCCAGCGGAAGCAGTCGCTCGGCGGTGCCGTTCGCTGCCATGTGGGTGGCCCCGGTCAGCGGCAGCACGGCGTGCGGGCGGCCGGTGCTCAGCAGGGCCGCCGAGAGCCGGAGCGTGTGCGCGGCCACCACGTTGTCGTCGGCCATGCCGTGCACAAGCAGCAACGGGCGGGCCTGGTCCGGGCCGGTGACCGGCTCGGCGGCCAACTCGATGAGCGAGTGGTGCGCGTACACGTCCATGCCGTCCTCCGGCAGGCCGAGATAACGCTCGGTGTACGCGGTGTCGTACAGCGTCCAGTCGGTCACCGGCGCACCCGCGATCCCGCACTTGAACAGCTCCGGGTGGCGCAGCACCGCCAACCCGGCCAGCCACCCGCCGAACGACCAGCCCCGCACCCCCACCCGCGCCATGTCCAGGTCGGGATGTTTCCCGGCGAGCGCGGTCAGGGCGTCGATCTGGTCGGTCAGGGCCACGTCGGCCATCCGTCGGTGGACGGCCTTCTCGAACGAGGGGGCCACGCCCGGCGTACCCCGGTTGTCGATGGCGACCACCGCGAACCCGGCGTCGGCCCACCACTGCCGCTCCAACCACGCGGCCCGCGCCGCCACGACCTCCTGGTGCCCCGGCCCGCCGTAGATGTCGAGCAGCACCGGCAGTCGGCGGCCGGTCACGTGGTTGTCCGGGTAGAGCACCGCCGCCGGCAACCGCCGGTCGGTCACCCGTTCCAGCAACGGCAGCGGAGAATATGGCGGGACGGCGGCAAACGACCGCAGCTCGGCGAGCTCCTGGTCGCCGCGCCGGACCGTCCACCGCACCCCGGCATGATCAAGTGACGCGACCCCGACGGCCAGCACGTCACCGCCCACGGCGGCGGTGTGCCAACCCGAGTCGGTGGTGATCCGGCGCGCGTCCACCCCACCGCCGATGGTGGTCCGGACCCGGAACAGGTGCCGCTCGCTCGGCTCGCCGTCGCTCGCCTCGACGAGCAGGTCGGCCGGACCGGAACTGGCCGGCAGTCGACCCACGACCCGCCGCACGTACAGCGACGGCGGGGTGAGCAGGGTGCCGTCCGCGAACAGGCACCGCGCGTCGTACCCGTCGTGGGCCAACTCCCCGCCGACCAACACCCGACCGTCCGCCAGGTGTGCCGGGGTGCCGGCGATCGGCTCGACCCAACGCGGATCCGCCAGCTCCGCGTGCACCTGCGTCTCACCCGTCCGGGGGTCCACAGCGAGCACCAGCCCATGCTGCTGCGAACGGCGCAACACGGTGATCAACGGGCTGCCCTCGCCCCAGCTCACCGCCGTCAGGTACGGGTAGGTCTCCCGGTCCCAGTGCACGTCCACCCAGCCGTCGTCGAGGTCCAGCAGGTGTAGGCTGACCTCCGCGTTCGGCCCCCCGGCCCGGGGGTACGCCACGGCGGTCGGCGGGCTGGCTGGCTGGGCCGGGTCGTGCAGGTGCCACCGCTCCAGGCGGGACTCGTCCACCCTCGCTGCGAGCACCATCCGGCCGTCCGGTGCCCACCAGTAGCCCCGGTACCTGCCGAACTCCTCCGCCGCGATGTGCTCGGCCAACCCCCAGCTCACCCCGGCGTCCTCGCCGGCCAGCAGGGTGTCGGTGCCGTCCGACTCGATCACCCGCAACTCGCCCCGGCGCACCCCCGGCCCGGCGTCGGTCACGTACGCCACCCGCTGCCCGGTCGGGTCCGGACGTGGGTCGAGCACCGGACCGTCGGTGGCCACCTCCACCACGTCACCGTGCACCAGATCGGCCCGGAACAGCCGTCCGGCCAGCGCGAACACCGCGATCCGGCCGGCCGCGTCAAGCGCGTACGAGCCGATGCCGGCGGCGCTGAGCCGTAACCGCTCACGCAGTGCGCGTTCGCCGGGGGAGAGCGACCGGACGTCCCCGCCCTCGCCCAGCAGGGTCGTCGGGTCGGCGACCAGGCGCTCCTCGGCGGTAGCCACGTCCAGCAGCCAGAGCGCGTCCGCCGGGTCCTCCGGCCCCGCCGAGCGCAGGAAGATCACCCGGGAGCCGTCATCAGCTACGGAGACAGCGCGCGGCGCACCGTGGCTGAACCGGCGGGTGCGGGCGGCCAGCTCCGGAAAGTCCACAGACCGAATCGTAGAGCGGTACCGCAGGTGATGTGGCCGACCTGGGCGGACGCGTCAGCGCCGGCGGGCCCTGACCGCCGGTTAGAGTGACAGCCGTGACGATGCTGCCCGACCGCCGCCTGCTGCTGGTCCATGCGCACCCCGACGACGAGTCGATCGGCACCGGCTCGACGATGGCCCACTACGCCGCCGACGGCGCCCACGTCACGCTTGTGACCTGCACCCTCGGTGAGGAGGGCGAGATCCACGTGCCGGCGCTGGCCCAGCTCGCCGCCGCCGAGGCCGACCAGCTCGGCGGGTACCGGATCGCCGAGCTGGCCGCCGCGTGCGCCGCGCTCGGTGTCAGCGACCACCGCTTCCTGGGCGGGGCCGGGCGCTACCGCGACTCGGGAATGATGGGGCTCGCCACCAACGAACACCCCCGCGCCTTCTGGCAGGCGGACCTGGACGAGGCCGCCGGGCACCTGGTGGAGATCATGCGGGAGGTCCGCCCGCAGGTGCTGGTCACGTACGACCCGAACGGCTTCTACGGCCACCCGGACCACATCCAGGCGCACCGGGTCGCGATGCGCGCTGTCGAGCTGGCCGCCGCCGAGGGCTGCGCCCCGCTGAAGGTCTACTGGACCGCCATGCCGCTCAGCGTCCTGGAGGCCGGCCTGGCGCACTTCGCCGAGTCCTCCGACAACCCGTTCGCCGGCATCGAGGACATTGCGGAGCTGCCCTTCGGCACGCCGGACGCCCGGATCGCCGCCCGGATCGACGGCACCGACCAGCACCTGGCCAAGGAAAACGCGATGCGGGCGCACGCCACCCAGATCCCGGCCACCTCCTGGCTCTACTCGATCGCCGGCAACTTCGGCGGCGAGTTCATGGGCGTGGAGTTCTTCACCCTGGCGGTCGGCGAGAAGGGTCCGGGCTCCGGGCCGTACGGCTGGGAGGACGACCTCTTCGCCGGGCTCCCCGCGGAGACCGCCGCGGACCGGTCTCCGGTCACGGCGGCTGGTCTCCGGTGACCCTGCCCGCGCCGATGACGGTTCTGGACGAGCAGGATGCCCCGCCCCCGGTGGGGCCACCGCCGCGACTGCTCGACCTGGGCCTGCGGGTGGCCGGCGCGATCGTCGTGGTGGTCGCCGGGGTGCTGAGCGGGGTGCTGGAGTTGCTGCTCGCCACGGTCCGCGTCGGCGGGCAGTTGATCGGTGTGTCGGCAGTCCTGGCCGTCGGTGCCAACATCGTGCTGAGCTGGTTCGCCTACGCGGCGGTCGGCCGCAGGTGGGCGGTGGCGCTGCCGGCGGTGCCCTGGTTCGCGCTGATGGCGGTGGCCGCCATCCGGACCAGCGAGGGTGACCTGTTGCTGGCCGGCGACAACTGGGTCGGCCTGGCCATGATCGTGGCCGGCGCGATGACCTTCGCGGTGATGGGCTTCCGGCAGATCCTCGCTCCGCCAACGACGCTCGGGCTGGTGACGCCACCCAGGTAGGGATGGTAGATATTCCAGCCAGGGATGTGAGCCCGCGACGGGGCGTACGGCAGGAGGTCCGGCGATGGACAGACGGTGGCGTGACATCACGGTGCTCGTGGCGGCACTGTTCGCGGTCAACGTGGTCGCCCGGCTGGTCATCCGGTTCGGCTTCGAGGAGGACGACACGGCCGCTGACCGGGTGTCGTTGGCGATGTTCGCGGTGATCGGGCTGACCCTGGCCGTTGTCGCCTTCCGCTGGGGCCGTCGTCGGCCGCTTGCCGACTGGGCGGCCGACATGGCCGTCGTGGTGCCGGCGGCGATGGTGTTGACAGTCCTGGTCGGGCCGCTGCTGATCGGCCACAACCCGTTCGCCGGTGGTCCGGAGACGTTCTTCGCCCAGCTCTGGCTGTACCTGCTCGCCGCCGGCGCCGGGGTGCTGATCGGCTACCTGGTGCTCACCGCACTGGGGCGTGACTACCGCTCGTGGCAGCTCAAGCGGTACGCCGAGGTCAAGGCCGCCAAGCCCCGCCGCGTCGTCCGCCGCTGACCCGGGTGCCGGGCGCTGCGCGCCTTGATCAACTCGGCTTCCAGAAAGTCGCGGTGTCCGGGCGGTGTGGATGCCGCGACTTCCTGAAAGTCGAGTGGATCAGCGCGAGGTCGAGCCGATCAGCGCGACCGGGCCGTGCCGGTAGGCGTCGCGTCGAGCCGACGAGTGGCCGGGTCAGTGCGGGGCCACCCGGGTCAGGTAGGTGTGGTGGGTGGTGAAGCCGAGCCGCCGGTAGAGCGTGACCGCCGCCGTGTTGTGCTGCTCGACCTGGAGAAACGTGTGTGTCGCACCGACCGTCACGCCCCAGGTGGCCAGCTCGTGGATCACCCGACGGGCCAGCCCTTGGCGGCGGGCCGCCGGCACCACCTCGATCAGGCTCAGGCCCAACCAGCGCCCCTGGCCGGTCACCGTGCCCCGGCCGACAGCGACCAGCGCGTCGTCGACGTACACGTGGGCGAAGCGGACCTGGTCCACGGCGGTGAGCACGTGGCGGGCGGCCTCCGGTAGGCCGCCCTTGCGGCCGGCGGCGATCGCCAGCCACGGCTCGCTCGGGGCGGTGGCCAGCTCGACGACCACACCGCGCCGCCGGCCACCGGTGCCGGCGCCCACCTCGCCGGGGACCGTGTCCACCTCGCCGGGGACCGTGTCCACCTGGCGCGGGGCGGACCGATCCTCGGGCGGCAGGGGGAGCGGCGCGGTCTGCACCAGGACCGGCGGGCGGGCGGCCCAGCCACGGGCGTCCAGCTCGGCACCGACCGGCGCGGCGAGCGGCAGCGGCGTGTTGATGATCGGGGTCTGTCCCTGGTCGGCGTACCAGCGTTCGACAGCGTCTACGGCGGCGGGCAGCGGCCGGTCGGGATCGCCGAGCGGCAGCGCCGAGTTGGCCCGCCCGGTCCAACCGTCCGCCGCACGCAGCAGCCAGTCGCCGAGCTGGCCCCGCGTCGGTGCCGGCCAGGCCTCGTCGGCGGCCCGCTCCAGCGCCACCACCGCCGCGGCGGTGGGCCGGCGGGTCGGGGGCACCCGCTTGGCGCGGTGCACCTGCGTCACCGGGACGCGAAGCTGGCCCTGTGCCGTGGCGAGGGTGAGATGAGTCTCGCTCAGCTCGACCAGCTCGCCGAGGGCGTCCGAGAAGAGCGGTCGGCCTTCGCGAATCCCCACAATCCGGCGGACTACGATTCGGTGTCCCACATCCTGCTGTCGGAGCACGATCGACCCCCTCCCCGGCGAGATACTAGGCTCTTACCGTCGCGGGTGATCGCGGCGTGTCTTGCGGAGGAGAAGACCGGTGACCTACATCATCGCCGAGCCGTGCGTGGATGTGCTCGACAAGGCATGCATCGAGGAGTGCCCGGTCGACTGCATTTACGAGGGCAACCGGATGCTCTACATCCACCCCGACGAGTGCGTCGACTGTGGTGCCTGTGAGCCCGTCTGCCCGGTGGAGGCGATCTTCTACGAAGACGACGTCCCCGAGCAGTGGAAGGACTACACCGGCGCCAACTACGAGTTCTTCGAGGACCTGGGCTCGCCCGGTGGTGCCTCGAAGATCGGCAAGGTGGAGAAGGACGCCACCTTCGTCGCCGCGCAGCCGCCGCGCGGCGAGGGCCACTGAACCGGCCCGCGCCGGTCTCGTCGCGGCTGCCCGAGTTCACCTGGGACACCCTGGACGCCGCGGCCACCCTGGCCGCGGCGCATCCGGATGGCCTGATCAACCTCTCCATGGGTACGCCGGTCGACCCGGTGCCCGAGGTGATCCGCCGGGCGTTGGCTGACGCGTCCGATGCTCCCGGTTACCCGCTGACCGCCGGCACCCCGGCGTTGCGGGCCGCGATCGCGGCGTGGGTGTCCCGGGCCTGTGGCGCCGGGGTCGACGGGCTCGGCGTGCTGCCGACCATCGGCTCGAAGGAGCTTGTCGCCTGGCTGCCGACCCTGCTCGGCATCGGCCCGGGTGACGTGGTGGTGGTGCCGTCGATCGCGTACCCCACGTACGAGGACGGTGCCCGCCTGGCCGGCGCCACGGTTGTCCGCACCGACTCGCTCACCTCGGTCGGGCCGACCCCGCGCGTCCGGCTGGTCTGGGTCAACTCGCCCGGCAACCCGACCGGCCGGGTGCTGCCCGCGGCGCACCTGCGCAAGGTGGTCGACTGGGCTCGGGAGCGCGGCGCGGTGGTCGCCAGCGACGAGTGCTATCTGCCGCTGGGCTGGTCGGCCGAGCCGGTTTCGGTGCTGTCCCCGCAGGTAAGCGGTGGCAGCTATGCCGGGATCCTCGCCGTGCACTCGCTGTCCAAGCGATCAAATCTCGCCGGCTACCGGGCCGGGTTCGTCGCCGGTGACCCGGCGCTCGTCGCCGAGCTGCTCAAGGTGCGCAAGCACGCGGGCATGATCGTGCCCGCGCCGGTGCAGGCGGCCATGGTGTCCGCACTCGAGGACGAGCGGCACGCCGAGGAACAGCGGGAGCGCTACCGCGCCCGGCGGGAGGTGCTGGCCGCCGCGTTCACCGGTGCCGGGTTCACCGTCGAGCACTCCGAGGCGGGTCTCTACCTCTGGCTCACCCGGGGTGAAGACTGCTGGCAGACGGTCGACTGGCTGGCGCGGCGGGGCATCCTGGTCGCGGCCGGCGTCTTCTACGGTCCCGGCGGCCAGCAGCACGTACGGGCGGCGCTCACCGAGTCCGACGAGCACATCGCCGCAGTCGCGGCCCGCCTCGCCCAGGTCTGAGCGCGGGTTCGGGCGGTCGGGCCGGTGGCCCGACCGCCCGAACGGCGTCAGTCGCTGATCTGGCCGAACACCCGCAGCAGCGTGTTCCGGCTCTGCTTCTCCAGCAGTTCGCTGGAGTAAAGCTCCTGCATGGCGATGACCCGCCCGTCGTGCACTGTCACCTCCGCCTTCAGCGGCACCTCCCGCTTGACGTCCACGGACACGATCTCCTCGTACGGCAGGAACGTGTGCCTGGCCGACAGTTCCGCCATCGACACCGAGCCGACCAGCGTGCGCAGCCGATCCTCGCCCTGGCTGGCCTTACCCGGGTTGGCGATCAGGACCAGCCCTCGGTCGAGGACGAGCACGTCGTGCTCCGTACCGTCGATCTTGATGTTGGCCAGCGCGCCGATCAGGTCGGCGTTGCGCGCGGAGGCCCGCTCCTGCACCACAGTCGCGCCGGACGGGTCGATGCCCAGCTCGGCCAGGCGGGCCAGCGCCACGTCCAGGGTCTGCGCTACGACGGCCAACTTGGCGATCTCGGCGAGGTCCAACGGCTGCCCCTGCGGGCCGACGAGCTGCGCCGGGCCGGACCAGGAGAGCTGCCAGTGGGCCTGACCGGAGCGGACGGCCGCGTTGTCGAGCAGGGTCTCCATCGGTCCGGCGAATCGGGCCGCGGCCTCCTTGCGGGTGGCGTCGTCGAAGAACTGCTCGGCGAACTCGCCGAGCCGGCCGGAGCGCACCAGGTCCAACACTGTGGTGAGGCCGGGCTGGGAGGTGCCGGTGAACCGTCCGGCGGCCCGGTAGATGCTGTCCGCCTGCTCTTGCACGCCGGCCGCGACCGCCGCGGCGATGAACTGCGCCCAGGGCAGCGCGGTGCGCTGGCCGTGGTCGACCACGATCCGCTGCAACTGCCGCCCGGCCGCGTCGATGTCGGCGAGCAGCAGCGCGGCAGGCCGTTCGTCAGGTGTGACGGTCCCGGCCGGCAGGGCCGCCATCGCGGCGACCCGGACGCCGATCGGCGGGTGGGTGTCCCACGGCGAGGGATCCCGGTCGGGGGCGTTCTCCCGTAGCGCGGCGAGCTCGTCCCGTCGGGCGTGCAGGAGCTGGCCGAAGCCACCGAAGAGGTCGTCCGGCGCCAGCCCGGCCGACCAGCCCGACTCGACGTAGCGACGCATGAAGAACCCCCAGGCCGCGTCGAGCGCCGGCAGGGTGCGCAGCGCGGAGGCTGCGGCGTCGTGCCCGGCCAGCAGCACCGAGGAGCGGTCGGCCTCCAACTCCTGCCGCCGGGACGCGGCGTTGTCGACAATCAGGTAGAGCCTCGAGTAGCCCTTGAAGACCCAACCGACCGGGTTACGCGGGCTGATCCGGTCAAGCGTCTCCGCGATGGCGAGCCGACCCCGGTACGCCACCCCGCCGAGTCGGGTGTGCTTGCCGGAGTAGTGGCCCAGCTCGTGCGCGAGGACCGAGCGCAGCTGGTCGGTCCGCATCGCCTGGAGCAGCGGCAGTCCGACGTACAGGGTGCGCCGCCCGCCGACCAGGCCGAGCAGTTTGCTCTGCTCGGCGACCGCCGCGTTCACCTCGGGCACCAGCCGGATCTCGTCCGGGGCGCGGGTGCCCACCGCGCTGGCCAGCTCGCGCACGGTGGCCCACAGGCCCGGTGCCTCGTGGTCGGTGAGCACCAGGCCGGGTTCCGGCTCGTTCTTCGTACGGATCGCGCGCCACAGCCCGACGGCCACCGCGCCCAGCGCGATGACCAGGGGCAGCAGCAGCTTCCCGGTGACGACCCCGTTTGTGTGATCGAACAGCCAGACCCCGAGTGCGACGACGGCGGCGAGCTGGAGGAGCGCGACGACGTAGAAGCCGATCAACATGACCACCGAGGCGAGCGCCCGGTATGTCGCGGACATTGGGTTTCCTTCCCGCTGTAGCCCGCATCGACGTGGCGGGCGGCGCAGCGGACCGTACGACGCTGATCTGACGCGGACAACCCCCTTCCGGGCGGCCTCGCCAAGACTTACGATCTTGCGGATTCGTCACGGGGTGAGAGGCAGCGCGTCATGTGGCCGTTCCGGCGTAGCAACAGGCAGGTGGCGGTGCCCACGTTGACCGTGGACCCGACCGAGGGCGACCCGACCGCGCGGGCGTTGCGGGAGGCCGCCGCACGGCGGGACTGGGCCGCCATCCGCGATCTACTCGCCCCGGTGACCGACCCCGACGACCACGCCTTCTACGTCACGGCCGTCGCCGATACCGACGGCGTGCAGGACTGGATCGGTGCGTGGATCGAGGCCGAACCCGGCTCGACGCTGCCGGTGCTGGTGCGCGGGGCGCACGCCGTCTACTGGGCCTGGGAGGCCCGCAGCAGCGCACGGGCCTCGCAGGTGAGCCAGGATCAGTTCAAGGAGTTCTGGCGGCGACTGCGGCTGGCCGAGAACTGCCTCGACGAGGTGGTCGACCGCGATCCGGACGACACCACGGCGCGTACCTTCCTGGTGACCTCGGCCCGGGGCCGGCAGGTGGACCGGGACGAGGCGAACCGGCGGTTCGGCGAGGTGGTCGCCCGGCACCCGTGGCACCGGATCGCGCACGAGCAGATGCTGCAGTACCGCTGCCGCAAGTGGTACGGCAGCCACGAGGAGATGTTCGCGTTCGCCCGCGAGGCGGTGGCAAAGTCGCCGGCCGGCTCGCCGCTCGGGCACCTCGTCGTCGTCGCGCACCTGGAACAGTGGTTGGACCTGCCCGTCGGCGAGGACGACGAGTACCTGGACGACGACGCGATCCGCGCCGAACTCGCCGCCGCCGCCGACCACTCGGTGCGGCACCCCGACTACCGGCGCCGACCGGGCTGGGCGAGCGTGCACAACACCTTCGCAATGGGCTTTTCGAAGGTGGGGGACCTGCGCTCCGCCGCCGGCCAGTTCGAGGTGATCGGCGACCAGGTGACCTCCTGGCCCTGGCAGTACATCAACAACGACCCGGTGATCCCGTTCGTCGCCTGGCGCGACGACGCGATGGCCGTCGAGGACTGACCGGCGTCCGGACCGGCCCCGGACGATATCCTCGGCCCGACCCGGTCGGGGCCGTGTCGGCCCCACACCCCAGCAGGATCGTCGAGGTGTGCGGATGGTGGACAGGCCCGGTGTGCGGGCGGCGGTGGTCGGCACCGGCCTGATCGGTGGTTCGGTATTGCTCCGGCTGCACGCCGCAGGCGTCGACGTGACCGGGTGGGATCCGGACGAGGACACCCGGCGGGAGGCCCGCCGGGTGGGCGTACCCACTCCGGACCGGCTGGCCGACGCGGTGGCCGACCGGGACGTGGTCTTCCTCTGCGGGCCGCTGCCCACCCTGCCGGCGACGCTTGTCGAGGTGGCCGCGATGACCGGTGAGCGTTGTGTGCTCACCGACGTGGGCAGCACCAAGGCGGAGGTGGCGGCGTTCGCCGCCGCGCACGGGCTGACGCACCGGTTCGTGCCCGGCCACCCGATGGCCGGCACCGACCGGGCGGGCTTGACGGCGGCGGGGCCGGAGCTGCTCGCCGACGCCGCCTGGGTGCTCTGTCCCGCGGCCGGGCCGGCCACCGCCGCGTTCCGTTGGCTGGCCGCGCTGCTGACGGACCTGTTCGGGGCGCGGGTGGTGCCGATGTCCGCGGCGGAGCACGACTCGGCCGTCGCGCTCGCCTCACACGTGCCGCACCTGCTGGCCGGCGCGCTCGCCGGTGCGGTGCAGCGCGCCCCGCTGCGCGACGCGATTCTCGCGCTCGCCGCCGGCAGCTTCTCCGACGGCACCCGGGTCGCCGGCACCCCCGCCGGTCGGACCGCGAACATGCTGCTCGGCAACCGGGACCGGGTGCTACGCGAGCTGGCCGAGGTCACCGCGTTCCTGGACGACCTGACCGCCGCGCTGCGCGACGGCGACGCACCGGCGCTCACCGCCCGGTACGACGAGGCCCGGACCGCCCGCGCGGCGCTGCGGGAACGCCGGTTCGACGCGGAGCACCGGCAGTTCCCACTCGACGGTGACCACGCCGCGGAGGTGTCCTGGCTGCGTGGGTTGGGGGTGGCCGGCGGTCACCTGACGGGTCTGCGCGTCGGCGTCGACACTGTCTCCTACGCGGCGCGGCGGCCCGCGGCTGACTAGGCTGAGGGGCATGGCGGCGGACAGTCCGGTGGTGCAGGTACGCGGCGAGGCGTACCGGGAGGTGCCGCCGGAGCTGGCCCGGTTCGCGGTCACCGCGACCGCGCGGGACCGCGATCGGGAGACCACCCTGACCCGGCTGGCCGAGCGTGCCGCGGCCGTCCGGGTGCTGCTTGACGGTTCCGGGCCGGCGGTGGCGCGGCGGGAGACCGGCGATCTGCGGGTGCGACCGGAGACCCGTCGCTCGGGCGAGCGGGTGGTCGCCTGGCACGGCAGCGTGACCACCACTGTCACGGTCACCGACTTCACCGCCCTCGGCGAGCTGATGCTCCGGTTGGCCGACCAGGATCAGGTCGAGGTGGCCGGGCCCTGGTGGGAGCTTCGCCCGGACAGCCCCGCGCACCGCGAGGCCCGACACGCCGCGATCCGTGACGCGCTGGTCCGGGCCCGGGAGTACGCCGAGGCGCTCGGCGCCCAGGTCACCTCGCTGCTCGAGCTGGCCGATGCCGGGCCGGCCGACCGGCCGATGTTCGCCCGCGCGGCGTTCGCCGGGAGTGGCGGCGCGGGTGGCGGGCCGCCGGAGCTTGAGCTGGACCCGCAGCCGCAAACCGTCCAGGCGGCCGTGCAGGCGCGGTTCACGATCAGCGCGCCGGTCCTCGACTGATGCCACCGCCGCGGGTGCTGTCGGTCGACGAGTTGGTGCGGCGGGCGTCGGCGCTTGCCGAGGCCGGTCCGCGGCAGCTGCTGGGCATCGCCGGCGCCCCGGGCGCGGGCAAGTCCACGCTTGCCGAGCAGGTAGTGGCCGCCGTCGGGTCGGCCGCCCGGTTGGTGCCGATGGACGGCTTCCACCTGGCGCAGTCCCAGTTGGTCCGGTTGGGCCGCGCGGACCGCAAGGGCGCGGTGGACACCTTCGACGCCAACGGGTTCGTGTCGTTGCTGCGCCGGCTGCGTCGGCTGGAGCCCACCTCGGTGTACGCGCCGGAGTTCCGCCGGGAGCTGGAGGAGCCGGTGGCCGGGGCGATCGAGGTGCCGCCGTCGGTCCGGCTGGTGGTGACCGAGGGCAACTACCTGCTGCTGCCGGATTTTCCGTGGCAGGAGGTGCGTGCGCTGCTGCACGAGACGTGGTTCCTCGATCTGGACGCCGATCTGCGCCAGCGTCGGTTGACCGCCCGGCACGAGGCGTTCGGGCGGTCGCCGGAGCAGGCCCGCGCGTGGGCGTTGGGCACTGACGAGGCGAACGCGGCCCTGATCACTCCGACCGCCGACCGAGCCGACCTGGTGGTCCGGCTGCTCGAACCCCCGGCGGCCTGACCGGCCGGGCCCGGCCTGGCGGTCTTCAGTCCAGGTCGCGGATCGGCCGGGCGGGGTTGCCGACGGCGACCACGTTGGCGGGCAGGTCCCGGGTCACCACAGCGCCCGCGCCGACGACGGTGTTCGCGCCAATCGACACTCCGGCCAGCACTATCGCACCGCCGCCGAGCCAGACGTTGTCGCCGATGGTGATCGGTTTGGCGGCCTCCCACTTGTCCCGGCGTGGACCGGGTTCCACCGGGTGGGTCGGCGTGAGCAGTTGCACGTTCGGTCCGATCTGGACGTCGGCGCCGATGGTGATCGGGGCGACGTCGAGGAAGACCGTTTGGTAGTTGACGAAGCTGCGTGGCCCGATCCGGATCTGCCAGCCGTAGTCGCAGTAGAACGGTGGGCGGATCCAGGCGTCCTCGCCCAGGTCGCCGAGCAGTTCGCGCAGCGCCGCCAGCCGCCCCTGCAGGTCCGCCGCGGCGCTGGTGTTGAAGCGTTCCATCAGCCGGGCGGCCCGGTCCAGGTCGGCGATGAGCTCTGGGTCGTCGGCGAGGTAGGGCTCGCCGGCCAGCATCCGGTCCTTCATGGAGGTCACCCGGTCGATGATGCCCGCCAGCAGCGGTGCCGGTTGGCGGGTTTCGTCATATTTCCCGGGGACACCACAGGCAGCACTGTCACCGAGCGGATCATCCAGGCGTACCCCCGTGGGGTCCGTGGCCGAGCGCCGCGGACCCGGCGGGTGCGTCAGTCGTTGGCGTGCAGGGCGGCGTTCAGCTCGATGCCCCGGCCGGTGCGTGGCCGGGCCTCCAGCGCGCCGGTCACCGAGTTACGCCAGAACAGCAGGCCGTTGACGCCGGACAGCTCCCGAGCCTTGACCACCCGGCCGTCCGGCAGGGTGACCTTCGAACCGGCCGTGACGTAGCAGCCGGCCTCGACCACGCAGTCGTCGCCGAGGGAGATGCCGATGCCGGCGTTCGCGCCGACCAGGCTCCGCTCGCCGATGCGGACCTTGTCGGTGCCGCCGCCGGAGAGGGTGCCCATGATCGACGCCCCGGCGCCCACGTCGGAACCGTCGCCGACCACCACACCCTGCACGATCCGCCCCTCGACCATCGAGGTGCCGAGCGTGCCGGCGTTGAAGTTGCAGAAGCCCTCGTGCATCACAGTGGTGCCGGCGGCCAGGTGCGCGCCGAGGCGGACCCGGTCGGCGTCGGCGATGCGCACCCCGGCGGGGACGACGTAGTCGGTCATCCGGGGGAACTTGTCCACCCCGTACACCGCCAGGTGGCGGCCGGCCGCCCGCTCGATCACCCGCAGCTCGTCCACCCGCTCCGGTGGGCACGGCCCGGCCGACGTCCAGGCCACGTTCGCCAGCTTGCCGAAGATGCCGTCGAGGTTGAGCTGGTTGGGTCGGACCAGGCGGTGCGAGAGCAGGTGCAGCCGCAGGTACGCGTCCGGGGCGTCCTTGATCGGGTCGTCGAGCGAGCCGATCACGGTGACCACCTGGACGGTACGCAGACCGGGCAGGGACCGGTCACCGAGCGCCGCCGGCGGCAGGTCGAGCACGTCCGACTTGTCCTCCCCGGCGACAAGCGGCAGCTCACCCAGGCCCAGCTTGCCGGTCGGGTACCAGGTGTCGAGCACCTGCTCGTCGGCCGTGACAGTGGCCAGGCCAATGCCCCAGGCGGATTCTGCGGACGTCACTGATACACCTCTCCGTCGCGGCCGGGCCGACCTCAGCTCACTCCTCGCGCTGACAGACCTGACGGTACCGTGCGAACCATGGAGAACCCGCTGACCCCCGAGGTCCTCGCCGATCCGGTGCAGCTGACCCGCGCTCTGGTCGACATAGAGTCCGTGTCCCTCAACGAGAAGGCGATCGCCGACTGTGTCGAAGAGGTGCTGCGGGGCGTACCGCACCTGACCACCCACCGGCACGGCAACACGGTGATGGCGCGTACCGACCTCGGTCGGGCGCAGCGCGTCGTGTTGGCCGGGCACCTCGACACGGTGCCGCTCAACAACAACTTCCCGTCGACCATGCGCGGCGATCTGATGTACGGCTGCGGCACCTCGGACATGAAGTCCGGCACCGCGTACGCGCTGCACCTGGCGGTGACGCTGCCCGAGCCGCGCTACGACGTGACGTACTTCTTCTACGAGGCGGAGGAGATCGAGTCGCGGTACAACGGGCTCAACCTGGTCGCCCAGGCGTACCCGGAGTGGCTGGAGGCGGACTTCGCGGTGCTGCTGGAGCCGACGTACGGCATCGTCGAGGCGGGCTGCCAGGGCACCATGCGGGCCCTCGTGACGACGACTGGTGAGCGGGCGCACGCGGCGCGCTCCTGGCACGGGGTGAACGCCATCCACGCGGCCACCGAGGTGCTGCGGCGTCTGCAGACGTACGAGGCCCGGCGGGTCACCATCGAGGGGTGCGACTACCGCGAGGGCATGAACGCGGTACGGATCATCGGTGGGGTCGCCGGCAACGTGATCCCGGATCGCTGCGAGATCGAGGTCAACTACCGGTACGCGCCGGATCGCGACCCGGCGGCTGCCGAGGCACACCTACGGGAGGTGTTCGCCGGCTTCGAGGTGGTGGTGACGGACGCGGCGGCCGGTGCGGCTCCCGGCCTGCAGGCGGCCCCGGCGCAGGAGTTCCTGGCGGCGGTGGGCGCGGCACCGATCGGCAAGCTGGGCTGGACGGACGTGGCCCGGTTCGCGGCCATGGGTATTCCCGCGCTGAACTTCGGGCCGGGTGACCCCAACCTCGCCCACCACCGGGACGAGCACGTCGAGATCAGCAAGATCCGCGACGGCGCGGCGACCCTGCACCGCTGGCTGGCTCCGGCCTGACCGATCGCCCGGTGATCAAGAGGTTTGCGTCACCCTGGCCCGTTGTCGGCGACGCAAACCTCTTGATCGGCTCCTGCGGGCGTGGCGGCGGTGGGGGAGATGAGGGTCGGGTCCTGCAGTCGCGTGCGGCGGCGTTCGGCCACCACGTCTTGGATCCGTCGCTGCATCTGGCGACGGATCCGGATCATCTCGCTGTTACTGATCACGCTGTCTCCTCCCCCGAAGGCGCGCGCCCGGGCATACCGGGTATGTGAATAGTAAGACGTACGGGGGAGCGAATTAGTTGCCCATGATCCCGAACTATTTCCCGGCGACCGCGCCCCGCGCCCCGGCGAGGTGCCGCTCCACTACGGTTGCTCCATGAGCCAGAGCAACGGGCGGGAGGCCGGTCGCGGTCCAGGGCAGGAGCGGCACCGGGGTGCGGTCACACTACGCAGAGGGGCGATCCCGAGCAGCACCGCCGACCAGCGGCTGCTGGATTCGCGCGGACGGGGTGACTGGAAGACCAAGGACGCCTGGCGCGCCCTGCGCATCCTCTCCGAGTTCGTCGAAGGGTTCGACACCCTCGCCGACCTGCCGCCGGCGGTGAGCGTGTTCGGCTCCGCGCGCAGCGGACCGGACAGCGCCGAGTGCCGGCTGGCCGAGCAGCTGGGTGGCGCCCTGGCCCGAGCCGGCTACGCGGTGATCACCGGAGGGGGGCCGGGGGTGATGGAGGCCGCCAACCGCGGTGCCAGCGAGGCCGGTGGGCTTTCCGTCGGGCTCGGCATCGAGCTGCCGTTCGAGCAGGGGCTCAACGAGTGGGTCGACCTGGCGATCGACTTCCGTTACTTCTTCGCCCGCAAGACGATGTTCGTCAAGTACGCCCAGGCGTTCGTCGTGCTGCCCGGCGGGTTCGGCACCATGGACGAGCTGTTCGAGGCGCTCACCCTGGTGCAGACCGGCAAGGTCACCCGCTTCCCGGTGGTGCTGATGGGGCTCTCCTACTGGCAGGGCCTGCTCGACTGGCTGCGCGACACCATGGCCGCCGACGGCAAGGTCGGTCCGGTCGACCTCGACCTGATCTGCCTCACCGACGACGTGAACGCGGCGGTCCGGCACATCGTCGAGGCGGAGGCCGCGCTCTCCGCGGAGCAGGAGGCGGTCCGGGACGAGGCCGTCGCGCGTACCGGCGCGGACCAGCAGGCCGCCGCCGCGCAGGCCGCCGAGCAGCCGCGGGACAAGTGATGGCCGCGATCTGCGTCTTCTGCGCCTCCTCCCGCACGCTCGACCAGCGCTGGTTGGACCTGGCCACCGAGGCCGGCGAGCAGTTGGCCCGGCGCGGTCACACGCTGGTGAGCGGCGGTGGCTGCGTCGGGATGATGGGTGCGGTGGCCGACGGCGCCCGATCCGCCGGCGGGCGCACCCTGGGGGTGATTCCGCAGTCGCTCGTCGACCTGGAGGTCGCCGACCTGGCCTCGGACGAGCTGCTGGTGACCGACTCGATGGCCGGTCGCAAGACCCTGATGATCGACAAGTCGGACGCGTTCCTCACCCTGCCCGGCGGACTGGGCACCCTGGACGAGTTGTTCGAGGTCTGGACGACGGCGACTCTCGCCCTGCACGCCAAGCCGATGGTGCTCATCGACACCGACGGGTTCTACCGCCCACTGCTGGACTGGCTGGACGGCCTGGCCGACAATCGCTTCCTGAAGCCCGCCGGTCGCGCCCTCCTGACGGTGGCCACCTCGGTCCCCGAAGCCCTGGACGCCCTGGAGTCCCAGCTCACCTAACCCCACCCCACCCCACCCCACCCCACCCCACCCACCCCGGCCCACCCCACCCACCCGGCCCACCCCGGCCCCGCGCGCTCCGGCCGCGTTGATCATGAAGTTATTGCCCTCGATGTCGGCGTGTCTTGGCTATAACTTCATGATCAACCACGTGAATGGGGGGTTCGGTGGGGTGGTGGGGTTCGGAGGGGTTTGGTGGGGGTGTCGTACTGGTCTGATGGGATGAGCTGATGCAGGCGTACCGGTTGGTGCGGCCCTCCGTTGGGCCGGCGCGGGAGGACGCGGCGGCGCCGACCGACGCTTCCGCGCCCGCCGCCGGCGGTTGGCGGGCCGATCCGGTGCAGGCCGAGGTGATCGGGCACACCGCCGGGCCGATGCTCGTGCTCGGCGGCCCCGGCACCGGAAAGACCAGCACGCTTGTCGAGGCGGTCGCCGCCCGGGTGCGCGAGGGGGTCGACCCCGAACGGATCCTGGTGCTGACCTTCGGTCGTCGCGGGGCCACCGCCCTGCGGCAGCGCATCGAGGCCCGGGTCGCGCAGGACGGCCACCGGGTGCTGCGTGAGCCCCTGGTGCGCACCTTCGCGGCGTACGCCTTCGGGCTGCTGCGCCGCGCCGCCGCCGAACGAGGCGAGCCGTCGCCCCGGCTGCTCACCGGCCCGGAGCAGGATCTGATCATCCGTGAGCTGCTCGACGTGGTGGGCGAGGAGCCCGAGGACGACCCGGTCGGCTGGCCGGACGACCTGCGCCCCGCCCTGCGTACCCGGGCCTTCGCCGGTCAGCTGCGCGACTTGCTCATGCGCGCCGCCGAGCGGGGCGTCGGCCCGGTCGACCTGGCCCGGCTGGGCGAGAAGCTCGGCCGCGCCGACTGGCCGGCCGCCGCACGCTTCCTGCGGGAGTACGTCTCCGTGCTCGCGCTGCGCGACGTCAGCAACCGGGGCTCCATCGCGTACGACCCGGCGGAGCTGGTCCGGGCGGCCACCGGGTTGCTGCGTGACGACGAGGAGTTGCTGGCCGCCGAGCGCCGCCGGATCGCCCACGTGTATCTCGACGAGTTGGCCGACACCGACCCCGCCCAACTGGAGCTGCTCTCGGTGATCGCGGGCGGCGGCACCCCGCTTGTCGCGTTCGCCGATCCGGATTCCTCCACGTACGCGTTCCGCGGCGCCGACCCGGCCGGCGTGAGCACGTTCACGCACCGCTTCCGGACCGCCTCCGGAGCGCCCGCCGCGCAGGTGCTGCTGACCACGTCGTACCGGGCCGGGCCGGGTCTGCTCGCCGCCGTGGCCCGGCTGGGCCGCCGGCTGCGCGGCCCGGCCGCGCACCGCCGACTACACCCACTGCCCGACGCGCCAGCCGGGACGGTCGAGGTGCACACGTTCCGGTCGGCGACCGGTGAGGCCGCCTGGCTGGCCCACGCGCTGCGCTCGGCCCACCTGCTCGACGGCGTGCCCTGGTCGCGGATGGCGGTGCTGGTGCGGTCCACCGCGTTGCAGCTGCCCACGCTGCGCCGGGCGCTGCACGCCGCCGGCGTCCCCACCGTGGTGCACGGCGAGGACCTGCCCCTGCATCTGCAACCGGCTGTCGCGCCGCTGCTGCTCCTGCTGCGCTGTGCGCTGGAGCCGGATCGACTGGACGAGGAAGCGGCGGTCGCGCTGCTGCACTCGCCACTGGGCGGGGCCGACCCGCTGGCCGAGCGGCGACTGCGCCAGGGCCTGCGTGCCCTCGCGCTGGCCGGCGGTGACCGCCGCCCGTCCGGGGAGCTGATCGTCGAGGCCCTGCGCGACCCGGCCGAGCTGGCCGGCATCGACCGACGCTGGGCGGAGCCGGCGCAGGCGGTGGCGGGCCTGCTGGCCACCGCTCGCGACGCCGCCGCCGGGCCGGGCTCGACCGCCGAGGACGTGCTCTGGGCGGTGTGGAGTGCCAGCGGTCTCGCCGAGCGCTGGGCGGGGGCGATCAACCAGGGGCGGCCAGCCGCCGGGGAGGGGGACCTGGCCCGGCGGCGGCGGGCCGAGGCGGCCGACCGCGACCTGGATGCGGTGCTCGTGCTCTTCGACGCGGCGGCCCGGTTCACCGACCGGCTGCCCGGCGCCCGCACCGAGGTCTTCCTCGACCACGTGCTCGCACAGGACCTGCCGGCCGACACCATCGCGCCGACCGCCGACCGGGGCGCGGCGGTACGCCTGCTCACCGCGCACGCCGCCAAGGGCCTGGAATGGGACCTGGTGGCGGTGGCCGGCGTGCAGGAGGGCATCTGGCCGGATCTGCGCCTGCGGGGCAGCCTGCTCGGGTCCGAGCGGCTTGTCGATGTGCTGACCGGCCGGTCGGTCGACGGCGCCACAGCGGCGAACGTGGTGGGTCAGACCTCGGCGTTGCTCGACGAGGAGCGCCGGCTCTTCCACGTCGCGATCAGCCGGGCCCGGCACCGGCTACTGGTAAGTGCCGTGGCCTCGGCCGCCGTCGGTGGCGACGACCACCAGGAGCAGCCGAGCCGGTTCCTGCACGAGCTGGGCCCGACTGTGCCACCCACCCCGCCGAGCGCCGGACCGCCCACGCCGCCCACGCCACCGGGCCCGCGCACCGGCCCCCAGGCCGGGTCGCCAGCCTCCAGCCCACCAGAGGCCACGCCCGCCGCCGACCGGTCCGCCGGCGACCCGGCCACCGCCGGGACGTCCGGCGTCGGCCCGAGCGGCGTCGGCCCGAGCGGCGTCGGCCCGAGCGGCGTCGGCCCGAGCGGCGTCGGCCCGAGCGGCGTCGGCCCGAGCGGCGGCGACCCGTCCGCCGCCGACCCGAACAGCGTCGGCCCGAGCGGCGGCGACCCGACCGCCGCCGACCCGAACGGCGGCGGGACGAACGGCAGGACGAGCGGCGCGACCGAAGCCGGGACGACCGGCGCGGCCGGCGATGACGGCGAGCCGGACCTTCCGGGGGCGCTGCCGGTGACCCGGCCACCTCGGGCGCTCACCCTGCCGGCGCTGGTGGCCGAACTGCGTACCGCCATCACCGACCCGGCCGCCCCGGCGGGCCGGCGGCGCGCGGCGGCGGCCGAGTTGGCCCGGCTGGCCGCCGCCGGGGTTCCCGGTGCGCACCCCGACGACTGGTGGGGATTGCGCGCGCTCTCCGACGATCGCCCGCTCGTCGACGACGGGGACCCGGTGCGGGTCACCCCGTCGGCGATGGAGAGCGCCCTGCGGTGCAGCCTGCGGTGGCTGCTGGAACGGCACGGTGGCAGTGGCCCGACAAGCACCGCACAGGGGGTGGGCAATCTGGTGCACGCCGCCGCGATGCTCGCCGAGGACGCCAGCGCCGACCGGGGCGCGCTACTCGACTACGTGGCCGCCCGGTTCGACGCGATCGAGCTGGCCGCCCGGTGGATGGCCGGGCCGGAGCGGGAACGCGCCGAGGCGATGGTCGACAAGCTGCTGCGCTGGCTGGCCACCAACCCGCGGCGGTTGCTCGCCATCGAGCACGAGTTCGCGGTCCGGCTGGACGACCCGCACCGGCCGATCGACCTGACCGGCCGGGTCGACCGGCTTGAGGTCGATGAGTCCGGGCGGCTCGTGGTGATCGACCTGAAGACCGGCAAATCCACAGCTGTCACGGGCACCGACCTGGCCGAGCATCCGCAGCTCGGCGCGTACCAGGCGGCGGTGGAGGCGGGGGCGTTCGCCGAGTTCGGTGACGAGTCCGGCGGCGCGGCCCTGGTGCAACTCGGCACCTCCGCGAAGGATGCCCGGGAGCAGAACCAGCCGGCGGCCGGCGAGGGACCGGCGGCCGGTTGGGCGACCGCGCTGGTCCGGCGGACCGCCGATACGATGGCAGCCGCCACGTTCGCCGCGGTGGCCAACTCGAAGTGCCGGGTCTGCCCGGTCCGCACCAGCTGCCCGGTCTCCGGGCAGGGGCGTCAGGTCGTCGAACCGCCGACCGTGCGACGCAACCGTGAGGGCGAGGAGTGAGCGGGTGTCGCAGCCTGAGACAGCACCGTGAGCCAACCCACCCTGTTCGGTGCGGGCCCCACGCCGGCGCCCCGGCTGGCGGACTCCGGCCCCCGCTACACGCCCGTGGAGCTGGCCAAGCTGCTGCGGCTGCCGGCACCCACCCGGGAGCAGGCCGCGATCATCGCCGCCCCGGTGGAACCGCTGCTTGTGGTCGCGGGAGCCGGGTCGGGCAAGACCGAGACGATGGCCGCGCGGGTGGTCTGGCTGGTGGCCAACTCGTACGTACGCCCGGAGCAGATCCTCGGGCTGACCTTCACCCGGAAGGCGGCCGGTGAGCTGGCCCACCGGGTCCGCACCCGGCTCGACCAGCTGATCCGCAGACTCGGCAGGCAGGGCCGCGACCCGCTTGACGACCCGCTCGCCGGGGAACCCACCATCTCCACCTACCACTCCTACGCGGGGCGGATCGTCACCGAGCACGGGCTGCGGTCCGGCTACGAGCCGACGACCCGGCTGCTCACCGAGGCGTCCCGCTGGCAGTTGGTCGACCTGCTGGTGCGCAACTACGACGGCGACATGTCCGAGGTGGACCGGATGCCGAGCACCATCACCGACGCGGTGCTGGCGCTGGCCGGAGAGTTGGACGAGCACCTGGTCGGGCCGGACCAACTGGCGGCCTGGACCGGTCGGTTCTTCGCCGAGGTGCAGTCCCGGCCGGGTCGGGTGTACGCCGACGTTCGCAAGGCCCTCACCCTGCAACAGACCAGGCTGCGTCTGCTGCCCCTGGTGCGGGCGTACGCCCGGCGCAAGCTGGACTTCGAGGCGATGGACTTCGCCGACCAGCTCGCCCGGGCGGCCCGGGTCGCCCGGGACCACCCGGGGGTCGGCGAGATCGAGCGGGGCCGCTTCCGGGTGGTGCTGCTCGACGAATACCAGGACACCAGCCACGCGCAGGTGGTGCTGCTCAACGCGCTGTTCGGTGGCGGGCATCCGGTGACCGCGGTCGGCGACCCCTGCCAGTCCATCTACGGCTGGCGGGGGGCCAGCGCCGGCACCCTGGACCGGTTCCCGACCGAGTTCGCCCGCGCTGACGGCCGGCCCGCCCCGGCGCTCGGGCTCACCACGAGCTGGCGTAACCGCCCGGAGATCCTGCGGGTGGCGAACGCGCTGTCGGCTCCGCTGCGGGCTGCGGGTGCCCGGGTGCCGGAGCTGCGCTCCGCGCTCACCGTCCTGGACCCGATCCCGCACCGCAGTCCCGGCGGTGCGGCCGGCGGCACTGTGCACTGCGCGCTGCTGCCCACGTACGCCGACGAGGCGGACTGGATCGCCGACAGTGTGCTGGCCGCCTGGCGGGGGGCCGCGCGGATGCCGGGCGCGGCTCCCGAGCACATCCCGGTGGCGCAGCGTCCGAGCACCGCAGTGCTGGTTCGGGTACGCAGCCAGATCCCGGCGATCGAGTCGGCGTTGCGTGAGCGTGGCCTCCCGGTCGAGGTGGTGGGGCTCGGCGGCCTGCTGGACACCCCCGAGGTACGCGACGTGGTCTGCACGTTGCGGGTGCTTGCCGACCCGACCGACGGGGCCGCGCTGCTGCGGTTGCTCACCGGCGCCCGCTGGCGGATCGGGCCGCGGGACCTGGTGGCGTTGCACCGGCGGGCCCGCGCCATCGCCAACGCCCGGCGCCAACTGGCCGCCGACGACGCCGCGGAGATCAGCCCCGATCTGCTCGACGAGGCGACCCTGGTGGAGGCGCTCGCCGATCTCGGCCCGGCGCAGGCGTACTCGGCGGAGGGTTTCGCGCGGCTGCGCGCGTACGGCATGGAGTTGGCGTTGTTGCGCTACCGGTTGGATCAGGCGTTGCCGGATCTGATCGCGGACATCGAGCGGACCATCGGCCTGGACGTGGAGGTCGCGGTGCGGGCCGGTCGGGACGGTGCCGGCGACGCCGGCCTGGCCCGGGGTCATCTGGACGCCCTGGGTGACGTGGCGGCCCGCTTCAGCGGGGAGACGCCGGGCGCGACGCTGTCCGGGTTCCTGTCCTACCTGGCCGCCGCCGAGGACGAGGAGCGTGGTCTGGCGCCGGGCGAGGTGGAGGTGGTGGAGGGCGCGGTGCAGGTGGTCACCGCGCACGCCGCCAAGGGTCTGGAATGGGACGTGGTGGCGGTGGCCGGCCTGTGCCGTGGGTCGTGGCCGGGGCCGGTGCGTAACTCCGATCACTGGTTGGGCGGGCTGGGGGTGCTGCCGTTCCCGCTGCGCGGCGACGCCGACGGGTTGCCCGAGCTGGCGCTCGACGAGGCGGCCGACCAGCGGGCGGTGGCGCGGGCGGTTACCGACTTCACCGACGCCTGGCGGGCGCACGACGAGCGGGAGGAGCGCCGCCTGACCTACGTGGCGGTCACCCGGCCACGCCGGCTGCTGTTGTGTTCCGGCTACTGGTGGGGGGAGGGCACGAAGCGTCCGCGAGGTCCGTCGGTCTTCCTGCGCGAGATGTACGACGCCTGCCTCGACGGTGGGCCGGGGCACCTGATCGACACCTGGGCACCGGAGCCGACCCCGGACGCGACGAACCCCACCGCCGAGGTGGTGCTCCGCGCGGAGTGGCCGGCTGACCCGCTCGGTGGTCGTCGACCGGAGTTGGCCGAGGCGGCCGGGTTGGTACGCCGCCTGATGACCGACGGGCCGACGTCGGGGGCTGTCGGTCCGGTGGGACCGGTGGTCGCCGGGCCGCTGGTGTCGGTCGAGCCGGCGGTGGACCCGGAGGTGGCGCGTTGGCAGCGCGAGGCGGATCTGCTGCTGGCCGAGCGGGCCGAGCTGACCCGGCTCTCCGGTGCGGTGGAGGTGGCCCTGCCGGGGCAGTTGAGCGTCACCCAGCTGGTGGCGTTGCGACGCGACCCGGCGGCGCTGGCCCGTACGCTGCGCCGCCCGGTGCCGGCCGAGCCCAACCCGTACGCCCGCCGAGGCACCGCCTTCCACGCCTGGTTGGAGCAGCGCTTCGGTGCTGACCGTCTGCTGGACCTGGACGAGTTGCCCGGCGCGGCCGACGCGGATGCCGCGCCCGACGAGGCGCTTGTGGAGCTTCAGGAGCGGTTCCTGGCCAGCGAGTGGGCCGACCGGTCACCGATGGAGGTGGAGGTCCCGTTCGCCACGGTGATCGGTGGCGTCGTGGTGCGGGGGCGGATGGACGCGGTCTTCGCCCGGCCGGGTGGGCGGTTCGACGTGGTCGACTGGAAGACCGGCGCGCAGCCCGCCGGGCCGGCGGCGGAGGTGGCCGCGGTGCAGCTGGCCGTGTACCGGTTGGCCTGGGCGGAGCTGGCCGGTGTGCCGGTGGACCGGGTGGGCGCTGCGTTCCACTACGTCCGGCACGGGGTGACGGTTCGGCCCGCTGACCTGCTGGATGTGACAGGGCTCACCGCCATGATCACCCAGTTACCCGAAGATTCCGCCCGACATTGACCGCTCGCGGGAAAACCATGATAGGTTGACCGGGTTGCAGTTTTGGTTACCAGAGACTCTGTGTGCGCCTGGCGGGATTGTGGCCCCAGGCGCTCTTTGTTGTGTCCGGAGTTCTCCGGGCGGGGCGACCAGAAGCGACAGGCGATTCGCGCATCCCCGCGCGGAGCGCTCCTCTTCGGGCCCGCAACAAGTGCGGGTCCGACGTTCCGTCAAGGAGACGAAACACATGGCTATTGGCACCGTGAAGTGGTTCAACGCTGACAAGGGCTTCGGCTTCATCACCCCCGACGGCGGCGGCGCTGACGTCTTCGCCCACTTCTCGGCGATCCAGTCCTCCGGCTACCGGAGCCTGGACGAGAACCAGCGGGTCGAGTTCGAGGTGACCCAGGGCCAGAAGGGCCCGCAGGCGGAGAACATCCGCCCGCTCTGATCTTCGGATCGGTCAGCATTACCTGTCGCGCCCTCCGGGTGTGACGGTGACGGGACCGGCCCGCCTCGCCATCTCCTGCACCCGCAGGCGGTGGCCCGGCGGCGGGCCGGCCCGTACTCCAATCGGTTCGTGCTTGTGAGTCCTGGCTGCCGTGCGCAGCCGGTTGACAGCGCCGACTTCGGCGCCCTCCCTCGACACGTGCCGCGTCGAGGAAGGCTTCCGCATGACCACAGTTATTCCTTCTTTCGCTCATACCGGTCTGGCGCCGGCGCTGCTCACCGCGCTTACCGCGCAGGGCATCACGGAGCCGTTCCCGATCCAGTCGGCGACGCTGCCCGACTCGCTCGCCGGCCGGGACGTGCTGGGCCGGGGTCGTACCGGCTCCGGTAAGACCCTCGCCTTCGGGCTCCCGCTGCTGTCCCGCACCGCCGGCCGCAAGGCCCGGCCGGGCCGCCCACTGGCCCTGGTGCTCGTGCCGACCCGTGAGCTGGCCCAGCAGGTCACCACGGCGTTGGCCCCGTACGCCCGCGCCGTCGGGCTGCGCTGCGCCACCGTCGTCGGCGGGCTGTCGTTGCAGCGGCAGGCGGACGCCCTGCGTGCCGGTGCCGAGGTGGTCGTCGCCACCCCCGGCCGGCTGCACGACCTGATCAACCGCGGCGACGCCCGGCTGGACCAGGTCGAGATCACCGTGCTGGACGAGGCCGACCAGATGGCCGACATGGGCTTCCTGCCGCAGGTCACCAAGCTGCTTGAGCAGGTCGCCCCGCAGGGGCAGCGGATGCTCTTCTCGGCCACCCTGGACGGTGGCGTGGACCGGCTGGTCCGCCGCTTCCTGAGCAACCCGGTCACCCACTCGGTCGACCCGGGCACCGCCACGGTGACCGCGATGACCCACCACGTGCTGCACGTCGACGCTCTGGACAAGCCCGACACGCTGACCCGGATCGCCGCCCGCGAGGGCCGCACCATCCTGTTCATGGGCACCAAGCACCGCGCCGACCGGCTGGCCCGCCAGTTGCTCGCCAAGGGCGTACGCGCGGCCGCGCTGCACGGCGGCAAGTCCCAGCCGCAGCGCACCCGCATCCTTGAGCAGTTCCGCAACGGCCAGGTGACCGCTCTGGTGGCCACCGACGTGGCGGCCCGGGGCATCCACGTGGACGGCCTGGACATGGTGGTCAACGTGGACCCGCCGGCCGAGGCGAAGGACTACCTGCACCGGGGCGGCCGCACGGCGCGGGCCGGCGAGTCCGGTTCCGTGGTCACCCTGGTCCTGCCCGAGCAGCGCCGGGACGTGTCGCGGCTGATGGCGGTGGCCGGCATCCGACCCGAGTCGGTGCAGGTGCGCCCGGGTGACGCTGCGTTGGCCCGGGTGACCGGTGCCCGCGAGCCGTCCGGCGTGCCGGTGACCATCGTCGCCCCGCCGGCGCCCGCCGTCCGGGGACGCGGTGCCGGTGGCACGGCTACCGACGGTGCCGCCCGTCCGGCGCACCGCGCGTCTGGTCGGTCGCGTCGCCCGCGCCGCCCGCGTACCGTCTGATCTGCTGCGCTTCCATCGACCCGCACCGCTTCGGCGGTGCGGGTCGATTGTTTCTCCAGGTGCTCCGGGCGGTCGGCTGTCCGTGTGGCCCGCCCGGCGCACCGACCGGTCGGTCCGCCCCGCCGCACGGCCCGCCCCGCCCGGTCGGTAATCAGCCTCGGGTGGGTCGGCTGGCCGACTGCGCGCCCGCCGACCGTGGTCGAAGCTAGCCGACGGGGGGACGTCGGGCGGGGGGCTCGACGCGGGAGGGGTGACCATGGCGGGCGAGGTCGGCTCGGGCGCGGTGCGCGAACTGATCCTGGTGGTCGCGCTCGCGCTCGCCGGTCTGTTGCTCGCCATGGTTGCGGCCTTCGTGCCCTGGCACGCCACCCCGACGGGTAACGCTCCCGCCGGGCTGGTGGAGCTGCGCGGCCCCGACGACCCGGGACCTGGCCCGGCGGTCGCACACGTGGGCTGAGCAGTCGCCGGTGTGGTTGGGTCGGCGGGGCGCCGATCCGACCACACCGCCTCCGCCGCTTCAGGTGGTGGGGGCGCGGTCGGTCGGGTGGTGGGTGAGCAGGTTGGCCAGTGTGGTGCTGTCGACCACGGTGGCGATCGCCCCGTGCACCGCCAGCCAGACGTCGGTAAGCCCGGCGGCCACTCCGTGGTAGCCGGCACGCTCGGCCGGTAGGCCACGCACAGTGGTGAGTGAACCGCCGACCGCGCGCAACACGTCGCCGACGGTGATCTCGTCGGCGGGGCGGGTCAGGGCGTACCCGCCGTCCGCGCCGCGATGACTGTCCAGCAGGCCGGCCCGGCGCAGGTCGAGCAGGATGCCCTGGAGGAAGCTGAGCGGGATGTCCTGCACCTCGGCCAGGCTGGCCGCCTTCACCAACTCGCCGCCGCCACCAGCGGCGGCGACGGCGAGCATCGCCCGGAGCGCGTAGTCACTGCGCGCGGAGACGTACACCGCTCAGTTGCCCGCCTGGTCGAGCACGCCCCAGCGGCGCCGGATCGCCTTGTCCGCAGCGCCGAAGGCGGCGTCCACGCCGAGACCGAGCACCAGAATGACGATCATGGTGGAGAGCAGCCAGGGTGCGTCGGACAGCTCCCGCGAGTAGGTAAGTTGGGCGCCGAGCGACGTCTGCGAGATACCGACCACGATCAGTTCACCGGCCATCAGGCTGCGCCAGGAGAACGCCCAGCCCTGCTTGAGGCCGGCGACGATCGCCGGCAGGGCGGCCGGTGCGATGACGTACCGGTAGAGGTTGAACCCACGGGCGCCCAGGTTGCGGCCGGCGCGCAGCAGCAGCGGCGGCACGTAGTCCACACCGGAGATCACCCCGTTGGCGATGGACGGCGCGGCACCGAGCACGACCACGAAGAAGATCGCCTTCTCGCTCAGCTCGAACAGCAGGATCGCAAGCGGGAACCAGGCGATCGACGGCATTGTCTGCAACGCGGTGATCATCGAGCCGATGGCCGCGCGCAGCACCTTCGACCGGGCCACCGCCAGGCCCAGCAGCAGGCCGACAGCGACCGAGAAGACGTACCCGACGGCGGCCCGGCGCAACGTGGTGGCCAGACCTTCCCAGAGCTGTGGGGCCTGGACCTGGCTGGTCAGCTCGCGGCCGACCTCCATAGGCCCCGGTAACGAGTACGGCGGCTTCCACCCCGACCAGACCACCAGCTGCCAGACCGCGATGGCGATGGCCAGCGCCGCCAGCTTGGGCCAGGTGGCCGCCCAGAACCGGGCACCCCGGGAGACCTCCTTGTCCCGGCCGGCGATGTCCAGGGCGTCCAGGCCGGAGATCTGCGCGTCGGTACGCGCCGCGCTGGTCAGCGTGTCATTGGCCATGGCGGCCCACCTCCGTACGGAGCCGCTCGGTGACCTCGGCGGCGATGGCGGCGACCTCGGGGGAGTCGATCCGGCGGGGGCGCGGGATGTCCACAGCGGTGGAGTAGATGATCCGGCCGGGGCGGCTGGAGAGCAGGATGATCCGGTCGGCCAGCCGGGCGGCCTCGCGGACGTTGTGCGTCACGAAGAGCACCGACAGGTTGCGCTCGGACCAGATCCGTTCCAGCTCGTCGTGCAGGATGTCGCGGGTCATCGCGTCCAGCGCGCCGAAGGGTTCGTCCATCAGCAGCACCGGGGTGTCCAGGGCGAGCGTGCGGGCCAGGGCGACCCGCTGCCGCATGCCCCCGGAGAGTTCGTGTGGGCGCTTGCGGCCGAAGTCGGCAAGGTGCACAGTGCGCAGCAACTCGGCCACCCGCTCGCGGCGTTCCGCCCGGGGGAGCCGGCGCAACTTGAGCGGCACCTCCACGTTGCCCTCGACGGTCAGCCAGGGAAACAGCGCCGGTTCCTGGAACATCAACCCCGGGTTGGCGTCGCCGGCCAGCCCGATCTGGCCGCCGCTGGGCCGGTCCAGTCCGGCGACCAGGTTGAGCAGGGTGCTCTTGCCGCAGCCGGAGGCGCCGACCAGGCAGACGAACTCGCCGGGTGCGACGTCGAGTGACACGCCGTCGAGGGCCAGCACGGCGCTCGGCCCGCGGCCGTACACCTTTGTCACGCCGGAGAGCGCGACGGCTGTCGTCGCGCTCTGCGGCGTCGTCGTTGTCGACGTCATGGCTGGACGACCTCGGGCTTGCCCTGCGCCTTGAGGGACTTGTTGAGGTACGTCAGGTCGTACAGGCCCTTGAGGTCGACCGGGTCGGTCAGCTTGACCTCGACAGCGTGGTCGAGACCGGCCTTGAGCGAGGTCGCGATCGGGTCGTTGGTGAACTCCAACGTCGGCCACGCCTGCTTGATGAGCTTCAGGTCCAGCGGCTTTCCGGTGATCTTGCCGATCGCGTCGGAGATGGCCTGCTGGGCCTCCTCGGGCCTGCTGTTGACGAACTCGTTGGCGGCCACCTGGCCGTCGACCAGCTTCTGCACCACGTCCGGGTGCGCCTTGAGGAACTTCGTGCTGACCAGCAGGTTGGTGATGACGAACTTCTTGTCCGGCCACAGGTCACGCTCGTCGACGAGCACCTTGCCGCCGGCGTTGATGAGCTGGGAGACGAATGGTTCAGGGACCCAAGCGCCGTCGATCGCGCCGCTTCGGAAGGTTTCCAGGGTCTGTGCGTTCTGCTGCGGGACGATCTTGACGTCGCCGCCACCCTCCTTGGTGGTGGTGAGGCCCTGCTGCTTGAGCCAGTACCGGATCGCCACGTCCTGGGTGTTGCCCAGCTGCGGGGTGGCGACCTTCTTGCCCTTCAGGTCCTGCACGCCGCTGATCGCGGGCTTGACCACCAGGGCCACGCCGCCGGAGGCCGCGCCGGAGACGACCCGGACGGCCTCCCCCTTGGACTTGGAGAAGGCGTTCACCGTCGGGTTCGGCCCGATGTAGGTGGCGTCCAGCGCGCCGGAGAAGACCGCCTCGATGGCCTCCGGGCCGGCGTTGAAGGTCTTCGGGTCGAGCTTGACGTCGGCGCCGAGCTTCTCGGCGAAGATGCCCTTCTCCACGCCGACTACCGCCGGCGCGTGGGTGATGTTGGGAAAGTAGCCGAGGCGCAGCGTCACCGGGCCGCCGGAGCCGCCACCCGAGCCGTCGCTGTCGTCGCCGCACCCGGCGGTGCTGCCCACAGTCGCCGCCCCGAGGGCGGCAAGGGTGGCCAGGGTGACCAACCGACGCAGGGGGAGCCGTCTCATCGTCCATCCAATCCGCAGTATTCCTACTTAGTTGGTAGGAAGAG
The DNA here is from genome assembly GCF_040649135.1 of Micromonospora sp. NPDC049047. Lineage (NCBI taxonomy): Bacteria > Bacillati > Actinomycetota > Actinomycetes > Micromonosporales > Micromonosporaceae > Micromonospora > Micromonospora sp. NPDC049047. Next base: position 74,639 of record NZ_JBEZEY010000022.1, on the reverse strand, counting down.
TGGGTCAGGGCCTGGCCAGCGTCAAGACCCATCCACATGTCGGGATGGCGTGTCTCGCTTATGTCGGTATTTCCTATCAACTTGATAGGCCGGTCGACGGCCGCGAGGCGACCACGCGATGCCTGCCGAACTCGTTGCTGTCCCGCCGCACCGCCCCGGTTTCGGCGGCTCCGCTGAGGTCGCGGGTGGTGGGGGTGCCGACGCGCTAGGGTCGACTCCGTGCCTGCGCGGAGATCCAGAATTCCAGCGACGAAGTATCCGATCGAGCGGTTCACCCTCGACAACGGCCTGCGGGTGGTGCTCACCCCCGATCGCAGCGCCCCGGTAATCGGGGTTGCGGTGGTCTACGACGTCGGCATCCGCTCCGAGCCGGAAGGACGCTCTGGCTTCGCGCACCTCTTCGAACACCTGATGTTCCAGGGCTCGGAGAACCTGGAGAAGCTTGCCCACTTCCGGCACGTACAGGGGGCGGGTGGCACGTTCAACGGCTCCACCCACCTGGACTACACCGACTACTTCGAGACGCTGCCGAGCAACGCGCTCGAACGTGCGCTGTTCCTGGAGGCGGACCGGATGCGCGGCCCCCGGCTCACCGAGGAGAACCTGCGCAACCAGGTCGACGTGGTCAAGGAGGAGATCCGGGTCAACGTGCTCAACCGGCCGTACGGCGGTTTCCCCTGGTTGACCCTGCCGCCGGTCATGTTCGACACCTTCCCGAACGCGCACGACGGCTACGGTTCCTTCGACGACCTGGAGTCGGCGACCGTCGCCGATGCCGCTGACTTCTTCCGCCGCTACTACGCCAGCGGCAACGCGGTCCTCGCCGTCAGCGGTGACATCGACGTGGCCGAGGCGACCGAGTTGGTGAACCGCCACTTCGGCGACGTGCCGGCCCGGCCGGCACCGGTGCGGCCCGACTTCACCGAGCCCGACCTGACCGCCGAGCGGCGCACCTCGTACACCGATGCCCTGGCGCCGCTGCCGGCGGTCGCCGGTGCCTGGCGGGTGCCCGACCCGGTCAGCGATTTCGCCGGCTACCTGCCCTACGTCGTGCTGGCCGAGGTGCTCACCGACGGTGACGCGTCGCGGCTCGTCGAGCGGATGGTGCAACGGGACCACACTGTGACAAGCCTCGGCGGTTACCTCGGCTTCATGGGTGACCCCTTCGACGTCCGCGACCCCACCGCGCTGCTGTTGCAGGCGCACCTGCCACCCGGCGGCGACGTGGACAAGGTGCTGCGCACCATCGACGAGGAGTTGGACCGGCTGGCCACCGACGGGCTGACCGACGGTGAGCTGGCCCGCACCCAGGCCCGGATGGCGACCCACCTGCTGCGCGACACCGACGCGGTGCTCGGCCGGGCGCTGCGGATGGCAGTGCTGGAGCAGCAGCGCGGCGAACCGGGCCTGCTCAACGAGCTGCCCCGGCTGGTCGGCGAGGTCACCGAGGAGCAGGTCCGGGCCGCCGCGGCCACCCTGCGGCCGGAACGCCGTGCCGCGATCGAGGTCATCGCCGGAGGTGCCCGATGAGCACGACCACCGCTCCCGCCGGGCCGCGTACGCTGCCCCCGCTCGGCCCGACCCGCAAGCTCAAGGTGCCGAAGCAGGCCGAGCGCACACTGCGCAACGGGCTCACCGTGATCGCCGTACGCCGGCCCGCCGTGCCGCTTGTCGAGCTGCGGCTCTGGGTGCCGTTCGGCCGGGTCCACCTGGCCCGCGGCGCGATGCTCTCGCAGACCATGCTGTCCGGCACCGAGTCGATGACAAGTGTGCAGCTCGCCGCCGAGTTGCAGAAGGTCGGCGGCGGGCTCTCCGCGGGCGTCGACCCGGACCGGCTGATGCTCTCCGGCGCTGGCCTGGTCACCGGCCTGGACCGGATGCTGGAGCTGCTGGCCGAGGTGCTGACCAGCGCCAGTTACCCGAGCGACGAGGTGGCCACCGAGCGGGACCGGCTCGTCGACCGGATCCAGGTGGCGCAGAGCCAGCCGGCCCACCTGGCCCGGGAGGCGCTGCTGAAGCGGATCTACGGCCGGCACCCGTACGCGACGCAGACCCCGGAGCCTGGCCAGATCCGCGCCGTTCGACCGGCGGCGCTGCGCACCCTGCACGCGGCGCGGGTGCACCCGGCCGGCGCGCAGCTGGTGCTGGTCGGCGACGTGCAGCCGGAGAAGGCACTGGACGCGGCCGAGCGGGCGCTCGGCGGCTGGGCCGGTGCCGGGCGCGTCGCGGAGCTGCCGGCGACGCCGCCGCTGGAGCCGGGGCCGCTGCTGCTTGTCGACAGGCCCGGATCGGTGCAGTCGTCGCTGCGGATCGCGCTCCCGGCGGTGTCCCGCACCGACCCGGACCATGCTCCACTGCAACTCGCCAATCTGATCTTCGGCGGCTACTTCTCCTCTCGTTGGGTGGAGAACATCCGCGAGGACAAGGGCTACACGTACGGCCCGCACTCGGGGATCGAACACTCCGTGGCCGGGTCGGTGCTTGTCGCCTCCGCCGAGGTGGCCACCGAGGTCACCGGTCCGGCGTTGCTGGAGACGACGTACGAGCTGGGTCGGCTGGCGTCGTTGCCGCCGAAGCCGGAGGAGTTGGAGCAGGCCCGCCAGTACGCCCTGGGCACCCTCCAGCTCGGCATGTCCACCCAGGCCGGGCTGGCCGCGTTGACGAGCGCGTACGCGGGCAACGGGCTGCGGCTGGACTTCCTCGCCGAGTACGCCGCGAGGTTGGCGAAGGCGAGCACCGACGACGTCGCGCGGGTGGCGGCCCGGTATCTGGCACCGGCTCGGGCGGCGATCGTGGTGCTCGGCGACGCCGAACGGGTCACGCCAGGGCTGGCCGCGCTCACCGAGATCCGTACCGAGCCGCTGTCATGAGCGAGCGCAGCGGGCGGGCCGTCCGGCGCAGCCGCGAGGCGCGGGCGTGAGCGGGGAGGCCGCGCCGCCGTTGGCCCGGTCCACCCTGGATCGCTCGGCCCACCTGCGGGGCGACTCGCAGTGGTTGACCGAGGCGTGGCTGCGGGCCCGGGTGTTGGTGCTCGACTCGTCCGACGAGGGCCGGACGCTGGCCCGCGCCGACGCGTCACCGCCGGCGCTGGTGCTGCTCACCGCTGCCGATGTGCCGGCCGGGTCGGCGTCGACGGCGATGTTCCTCGGTGTCGAGCCGGACGGGGTGCCGGTCTTCGCTGTCGACGCACCGCTGCCGGACCTGCCGGGGACCCGGGCGGTCAACCTGCGCGAGGTGGGTCATCTGCTCGCCGACCGGGAGGCCGGCATCTTCACCACCGCGTTGGCCCTTGTCAACTGGCACACCCGGCACGGCTACTCGTCGGGCACCGGGGCGCCGACCGCCATGGACGAGGCCGGCTGGTCCCGGGTGGACCGCAACGGTGGGCGGATCTGGCCGCGTACCGACCCGGCGATGATCGTGCTGGTGCACGACGGTGTGGACGGTCCGGACGGGCGCTGTCTGCTCGGCAACAACGCCAGCTGGGCGGGCACCCCGGACGGCCGGCGCTACTCGTGCCTGGCGGGCTATGTCGAGCCCGGGGAGTCGGCGGAGGCCGCCGTGCTGCGCGAGGTCCGCGAGGAGGTGGGCATCGGGATCGAGCGCATCAGGTACGTGAGCAGCCAGGCCTGGCCGTTCCCCGGCTCGCTGATGTTGGGTTTCCTGGCCACCGCGGACCCGACCGATCCGGTGCGGGTCGACCCGTCCGAGATCGCGGACGCCCGGTGGTTCGCGCGCCACGAGATCGGGGCGGCGCTGGCCGGGCGGACTGTCGATGTGGGTGGCGGCGCTCGGCTGATCCTGCCCCCACCGTCGTCGATCGCGTTGTTTCTCATCCACCGCTGGCTCGACGGTTGGGTGGACGCCGACCGGTGAGCACGGTCCCGGCCCGTGGCCGCCGTTGCCGCGACGGTCACAGGCCGGGAACACGGGCCGTCGTGGTCGGCGGGTGCGCGAACGCGGCGGGGGAGCCGGTCCGACCACGACGGACGTCTGGTGTGGTCAGGTGCTTGTGCGATTGGTTCTGCTCCGGAAGGCCGGCCGGGGCTCGTTCAGCGGCAGGACCTTGACCCGTTGTCGGCCGGCCCGGACCGCGCCGACCGCGGCCAGGGCGCGGGCCAGCAGCAGTGCGGCGTCCCGGTCCTCGGCGTGCACGATCTGCCGTCGCGGCTCGGGCGCGGTCGTCTCGTCGCGTAGTCGGTGGCCGTCCGCCCAGGCGGCGGCGATGTCCCCGTCGGCGACGGCGCGGATGTCGGTGCGAACGATCAGGAACCGCATGAGGGTCTCCGGATGAACCGCGACGGATGAGCCAGTGTGGAAGTTCCACGTTTCGACGGTCATGTTACGCCGCGTGAACATCGCAGCAACGCAAACGCGCCTATCGGTTCTGAGCCTCGTCCGATCATCCGATGCCTGCTCAGCGGGCTTGCGCCCGGGACGAGACGGGGCCGCCGGCAGGATGCCGACGGCCCCGTTCCGCTCACCGGGTCAGTTCAGATCGAACTGGCCGCCCTTCGCTCCGGCGATGAAGCCGAGCCAGCCGGCCCGATTGAACAGCAGCACCGGGCCGCCTCGGTCCTTGCTGTCGCGCAGCGCGACAGCGGACGGGCCGGCGGCCAAGGGGGCGACCTCGACGCAGTTGGAGGTCTGGCTGCGTGTGCTGGTACGCCACGGGGCGTCCGCCAACGAGTGGGCGGAGTCGGACGGCGTGTTGCGGATGTCGTTCATGGTTCTGCTCCTGGTGTGAACCGATCCGATGGGACGAGTGGCGTCGCACGTCCGGACGGATGGGCCCCCGTGGATCACCGTTCCGTCAGTCGCCCCGCATCCCGGCGGCGTTGGGTCGGCGCCGTTGCCGGCCCGAACGCCACTGTGGATGGGGGCACCGCCTCGGTCAGCCGTCCCGTCGACTCGATCAGCCAGGAGAGGGTTTCCGACTCGGTAAGTGCCGCCGTGCATAGCCACTCGAACACCACTTTATAGCTATTTAGTGGGATTACCTCGGTCGACATGACGTCGGTGAACCCCCCTTCGATGGCCAATGTCTCCGGGTCGAGCGGATCGGCGAACCGGTAGACGGAGAACGCGGTCGGCGGAAGGTACCAATTACCGACCGGGGTGTCCCGCAACAGCACGTGCAGCGTCACGTTGGGCAGCAGGGCCAGCTCGCACAGCTGCACCAACTGCTCGTGCAGCACCTCGGGCGGTCCGGCCCGATTGCCGAGGGCCGCCTCCTCCAGGACCGCCGTGTAGCGCGGCGCGTGCGGCTCCCGGGTCAGCAGCGACTGGCGGGCCATCCGGGCCTGCACCTCGGTGTCGAGATCGTCGCCGGGTTCGGGTTCACCGGCACCCGCGCCCACCTCGCGGGCCGAGAGCAGCCGGACCTTGGCGTACCCGGGGGTCTGCAACAGGCCCGGTACCAGCACCGGGTTGTACTCGGAGATCTCCGCGCAGCCCGCCTCCAGCTCGGCCCAACTACGCTGCTGTTGCGTCATCACTGGGAAGTTCTTCAACCAGCCCCGCATGTCGCCGGCGTCGCCGGCGATCCCGAGCAGCTCCGTGTGCAGTGCCTCGTCGGCCCCGTAGAGGGCCAGCAGAACGCCGACGTCCTGCGGGTCGGGTCGGCTGCGGCCGTTCTCCAGGCGGGACAGTTTGGACGCAGACGCCCAACCGATCCTCTCGATTACCTGATCGCCCGTGAGGCCCGCGGCCTCGCGCAGGCGGCGCAGTTCTAAGCCCAACCGTCGGCGACGCATGATCGGGCTGGGTGCGGCAGGAGGCACAGTGTCCTCTTTCCCGTCGACCGCCGCAGACGCGACGGTAACTGTATGAAATTCGCCCCCCACGGCCAGTATGGACGGCGCGACCGGCGTCGGAGCTTCCGACGGGGGCGTGTCTTACAAAAATGGACCACAGGACTGCCCGATGACGACGGACCTGCGGTCGCAGCCCCGTCGACCACGCCCACCCGGGCGCGCCATCCCCGCCGGAGGGACACATGCGCACCGTCCTGCGCCGACCCGACTTCCGCCTGCTCTTCGGCGGTCTGCTGGCCAGCATGACCGCCGAGTCGATTCTGCTGCTCGCACTCGCCATCTGGGTCAAGGATCTGACCGGTTCCAACGGGCTCGCCGGCGGCACCATCTTCGCCGTCGTCGCGCCGATGACGCTGGCACCGGTAATCGGCTGGTTCGTCGACCGCTATCCCCGCCGGCCGTTCTTCGTCGCCGCCAACGTGGTCACCGCGGCACTGCTCACCCCCCTGTTCACCGTCGCGGACGCGGGTGACGTCTGGGTCGTCTACCTGGTGGCGGCCCTGTACGGGCTGTCGTCGATCACGCTCGGGGCGGCGCTCAGCGGGCTCATCCGGGAGTTGGTGCCTGTCGAGTTGCTCGCGGAGGCGAACGGCGTGCTGCAAACCGTACGCCAGGGGATGCGGCTGGTGGGCCCACTGGCCGGCGCGGCGCTCTACGCGGCGCTCGGCGGGTGGGCGCTGGCCGCGATCGGCATGGTCGGATTTCTGACCGCGGCGGCGGTGGTGACCGCGCTGCCCACGCCGCAACAGCCGCCCTCGACCACCCGACTGGGCTGGCCGGCCGAGTTGGGTGCCGGCCTGCGGCACCTGGCCGGTGAGCCGGCCCTGCGTCGGGCCCTGCTCGGCTACGGGCTCGGCTCACTGGTGATGGGCTTCAGCGAGTCGCTCATCTTCGCCTACGTCGACCAGGGGCTCGACCGTGACGCCGCGTTCGTCGGTGTGCTGGTCACCGTGCAGGGCGTCGGCGGGCTGCTCGGCGGGCTCTGCTCACCGGCCCTGGTCCGCCGGCTCGGAGAACTCGGCACACTGGCCGCCGGGGTCGCCTTCTTCTCCCCAGCCGCGCTCGTGCTCGCGTACCCGGACCTCCGGCTCGCCTTCGCCGCGGTGCTGCTGGCCGGCGTCTCGCTCCCGCTGACGATGGTCGGGCTGCACACGCTGATCCAGCGCCGGACCCCGCCGACGCTCGTCGGCCGGGTCGCCGCGGCCACCCAGGCGGTGGTCAGCGGGCCGCAGGCGCTCTCCATCGGGACGGGCGCGTTGCTTGTCGGTTTCCTGGACTACCGGATGCTGTTCGCGCTGGTCGGGATGGCCACCCTGGCGGCCGGCGGTTACCTCTGGCGGGGGCGGCACCTGAGCGCCCCGCCCGGCGCCCGCCCGCCCACGCCGCCGACCCGGCCGACCGGCCCGAGGATCCCGGCCCCCCGACGCCCGGTCGAGGACGCCGAGCGGCAGGTGTCGACCGGCACCCACCGACGACCGCCCGGGTGACGGCTGCCGAAACACGACGAGCGGCCGCCCCGGGTGGGGCGACCGCTCGTGCGCAGGGGCACCGGCCGATCAGGCGCTGAGGGTCTCCAGGTGTTGCTTGACCTGGGTGATCGAGGGGTTCGTCAGGGCGCTGCCGTCGGCGAAGCGCAGCGTCGGCACCGTCTGGTTGCCGCCGTTGACGCTCATCACGAAGTCCGCGGCGTTCGGGTCCTGCTCGATGTCGACCACCTCGTACCCGATGCCCTCCCGGTCGAGCTGCGACTTCAGGCGGTGGCAGTAGCCGCACCAGGGGGTGGAATACATCGTCAGCATCCTCGGATCCTCCAACTCCTCCGGCCGCGGCTTGCGGATCAAGCCGAGGCTGTTCGCTGCAACGCTGGGAGGAGCTGAGATGATTCCTGGTTGTGGCGGTTCACTCAGCGTCGGAACAGGTGCTCGCCGGGCTGGACCCGGAGCAGCGCTCCGCGGTGACCGCACCCGCCGGCCCGGTCTGCATCCTGGCCGGCGCCGGCACCGGCAAGACCCGGGCGATCACCTCGCGGATCGCCCATCGGGTGCTCTCCGGTGAGATCTCCCCCCGGCATGTGCTCGCCGTCACCTTCACCGCCCGCGCCGCCGCCGAGATGCGACACCGTCTCACTCTGCTCGGGTCGCAGGGTGTGCAGGCGCGCACGTTCCATGCCGCCGCTTTGCGCCAGGTGCGGTACTTCGCACCCCGGCTGCTGGCCGGACGGGCCATGCCCGAACTGCTGGACAGCAAGGTGCGGCTGGTCACCCTCGCCGCCGCCCGGGTCGGCCTGCGCACCGACCGGGCCGCCGCCCGCGACCTGGCCGGTGAGATCGAGTGGGCCAAGTCGTCGCTCGTCGAGCCGGGGGACTACGTGGTGTCCGCGGCGCGGGCGCTGCGCGACACACCGCACGAGCCGGCGAAGGTCGCCGACGTGTTCACCGCGTACGAGCAGCTCAAGCGCTCGAACGGCGTGATCGACTTCGAGGACATGCTGCGGGCCGCGGTGTGGGGCATCGAGGAGCACCCGGACGTCGGCGAGCAGGTCCGCGGCCAGTACCGGCACTTCGTGGTCGACGAGTACCAGGACGTCAACCCGCTCCAGCAGCGGTTGCTCGACGCCTGGCTGGGTGGCCGCAACGACCTCACAGTGGTCGGCGACGCCAGCCAGACGATCTACTCGTTCACCGGGGCGACCTCGGCGTACCTTGTCGACTTCCCCCGCCGCCACCGGGGTGCCACGGTGGTCCGGCTGGTCCGCGACTACCGGTCCACCCCGCAGGTGGTCGGGCTGGCCAACGCGGTGATCGCCCAGGCCCGGGGCACCGAGGCGCGGCTGCGCCTGGAGTTGAGCGGGCAACGCCCACCGGGACCGGAACCCGACCTGCGGATCTTCACCGACGAGCCGGCCGAGGCGAACGCGGTGGCCGCGCGCTGCCGGTCACTCATCGACACGGGTACGCCGGCGAAGGAGATCGCCGTGCTGTTCCGGGTCAACGCGCAGTCCGAGGCGTACGAGAAGGCGCTCACCGAGGCCGGCGTGCCGTACGTCGTGCAGGGCGCGGAGCGGTTCTTCGAGCGGACCGAGGTGCGCCAGGCGATGGTCGCGCTGCGCGCCGCCACCCGGTCGATCCCCGGGGAGACACCGCTGCCGGCCGCCGTCGTCGAGGCGCTCACCGCGGTCGGTTGGGCTCCGGACGCGCCCCCGGCCGGCGGCGCCGCCCGGGAGCGCTGGGAGGCGCTGTCCGCGCTGGTCCAGCTCGCCGAGGAGTACGCGGCCACCCCCGAGGTGGTGCCGATCGGCGAGGCCGCGTCGGTGGAACGCCCCGTCACCCTCGCCGACTTCACCGAGGAACTGGCCCGCCGGGCCGCCCAGCAGCACGTACCGACAGTGGACGGGGTGACCCTCGCCTCGCTGCACTCCGCCAAGGGGTTGGAGTGGGACGCGGTCTTCCTGGTCGGTCTCGCCGAGGGCACCCTGCCGACCACGTACGCCAAGACCGTCGAGCAGGTCGAGGAGGAACGCCGACTGCTCTACGTCGGCATCACCCGGGCGAGGCAGTGGCTCTGGTTGTCGTACGCCGCCGCGCGCTCGCCGGGCGGGCGAGCCCGGCGACCGTCGCGGTTCCTGCCCCAACTGGACCGCTCCGGCGGCACCGAACGGGCAACCGGCACCGGTCCGGCGGCCAAACGCCCCGAGCGACGGCGTACCCAGATCGTCTCCTGCCGGATCTGCGGCGCGACCCTGCTCGCCGGCCCGGACCGCAAGCTCGGTCGGTGCCCCACCTGCCCGTCCGACATCGACGATGAGCTGCACGAACGGCTGCGTGAGTGGCGGCAGCGGGTGGCCGGGGCGCAGAAGGTCCCGGCGTACGTGGTCTTCACCGACGCGACGCTTGTCGCGTTGGCCGAGCGGCGGCCCGGCCGGCCCGAGGAGTTGATCGCCATCGCCGGTATCGGCCCCCGCAAGCTGGGCCTCTACGGGGAGTCGGTGCTGGCACTCGTGGACGGCGCGGGGGTGGACGACGTCTGCCCTGAGAAAACTTTCGAAATCCAGTCGTAAATTCGTTTGCCCTCGCCCCAGCGCGAGGAATAGCCTCAGGACACACCACGCGAGCGGCGCCATTCCGGCTGCTCACGAGGGTTGGTCCAGTCGATTCTGAGGAACGTGAGGGAGGTGGCACCCGTGAAGATCTTCACCTATGAGCGTCTGGCGGCGATGCCGTCTGTCGACGCTCCGATGTCGGCTGTCCGGGTGGCCCTTACGGCCGCACGACCGTCGGTTCCGCAGGTGCACCAGGTTCAGGCCGAGCTGACCCTGACCGTCGCACCAGTCGGAGTCGAGGGGACCAGTGGATCCATGGGCAATGGCATCCAGGTCGCCAAGAAGCGCACGGATGTCCGCGGCGTTCCACCTCGAGGTAAACCGGTCTGATCCATCAGACACCGGCTCACCTCGAGGCCGCGGAACCCGCTTACCGGGATCCGCGGCCTCAGTTTTTTGCCCGTCGTCAGTACGTCGGAATGCGATCCATGAGATCGAAGTGAGAGAGAGGTGACCGGGAGATGAGTCTGGCGTTGGCCCCCATCGACGTGAGCGTCGAGCTGGAGGCGAACCTGCCCTGCCGGAAGTTCGACCCCGACCTGTGGTTCTCCGACTCGCCCGCCGAGCTCGAGCTGGCCAAGTCGCTCTGCGGGGACTGCCCGCTGCGCGTCGAGTGCCTGGCCGGGGCGGTGGAGCGGGCGGAGCCGTGGGGCGTCTGGGGCGGCGAGATCTTCGAGCGTGGCGCGGTCGTTCCGCGTAAGCGGCCCCGTGGCCGTCCGCGCAAGGAGGACGTCGCCCGCGACGCCGAGCTTCGGGTCGAGGCCGAGGCGCGCCTGGCGGCCAGTGGGCTGTCCGAGGCGCGTGGCGCGGTCCGGCTGGCAGCCTGACATGTTCCCGACCCGTACCAACTACGCCGGTGGCACACCGGCAGTGAGCGAGAAGACGATGTTCAACTTTCCGACTGGAGCCTTCGAGATGCAACTACTCCACGAAGCGTTGTCCCGGGCTCGAATGCGTCGGCCTCAGGCCGGTCGTACCACCACGAGCACTGAGGCAACCCGTTCCGCCCGTACCGTCGCTATGAACAGCCGCCACCAGGCGGCTCGTGACCTGGGCGTCCTCTAATACCACCCCGATCTGGAAGGGCGGGTGCCGACCGGCACCCGCCCTTTCGTACGTATTCAGGCGACCGGCGCGAAACCGGGCAGCCAGCGTTCCAGGATGCTGCGGTACGGGGCCTTCGCCTCCAGTTGGCAGAGCACCCCGATCGACCCGAGCGTCACCCGGTGGATCAGCAGGTACGACGGCGGCAGATTGAGCTGCCGACTCAGCTGGTAGGTGGGGGAGCGAGGGCTGGCCAGCCGCCCCGCCTCGCCCCGCAGCCAGGCCCGGGTGAACCGGAACCCGTCTGCCGCGATGGGCTCCAGCATCGGACGGATGAAGTCGAGCACCCCCTCGGCGTCGATCTCATCGGTGGACCCGATGAAGCCCTCGGACCGCAGCCCGGCCACCACCTCGTCGGCATCGCCGCGCAGGGCCATCGCGGCGATGCGACCGATCGGCTCCGGAGTGCCCTCCGGCATCCGGGCCACCGCACCGAAGTCGATCACACCGAGTCGGCCGTCGGGCAGCAGCCGGAAGTTTCCCGGATGCGGGTCGGCGTGCAGCAGCCCGGCGCGCTGCGGGGCGGAGAGGTGCAGCGTGGCCATCAACCGGCCCGCCTCGTCCCGCTCCTCCTCGGTGCCCTCGCGGATGATGTCGGCAAGCGGAGTGCCGTTCACCCACTCGGTGACGAGCACCCGGGGCGCCGCATTTATCACCTTCGGAATGTAGATCTCCGGGTCGTCGGCGTACGCCTCCGCGAAGGCGCGCTGCGACTCGGCCTCCAACTCGTAGTCCAGCTCCTCGGTGATCCGCTCCCGCAACTCGACGAGGAGGGGCTTGACGTCCAGGCCGGGCTGGATGGCCCGGAACATCCCGCCCAGGCGGGAGAGCTGCTTCAGGTCGGTGAGCAGCGCCTCTCCGGCGCCGGGGTACTGGATTTTGACAGCCACGTCCCGGCCGTTCGGCGCACCCGACTCGTCCAACCCCGGCTCACGCCACCGGGCCCGGTGCACCTGGCCGATGCTTGCCGCAGCCGCCGGGACGTCGTCGAACTCGACGAATCGGTCCCGCCAGTCCGGGCCGAGCTGCTCGGCCAGCACCTTGTGCACGCTGGCGACCGGCAGCGGGGGCGCCGCCTCCTGGAGCTTGGTGAGCGCCTGGCGGTAGGGCGCGGCGATCTCCTCCGGCAACGCGGCCTCGAAGACCGACAACGCCTGGCCGAACTTCATCGCCCCGCCCTTGAGCTGGCCCAACACGCTGAACAACTGCTCGGCGGTGCGCTGTTGGATCTCCGCGGAGATCACGTCGGAGGCGAGCCCGGTGACGCGCTTTCCCATGCCGAGGACGGTCCGACCGGCGAAGCCGAGCGGCAGGGCGGCGAGCTTGGCGGTGCGGGACACGGCGCGGCGCGGGATGTCGGTCACCCGGTCATTGTTACCGACCGGAGGGCCCCGCTGCTGCTCTGCGGCCGGGCTGGTGCGGTGACTCGCCCCCGCGAGCACTCACAGGCCGGGTGCGGCGGCCAGCCTCGACGGCGGAAACGGCCCGCGCCGGTGATCTCCACAGCCGCGCCGAGCGTCTCCGGCTGCCCGCCGTCGAGCTGGGTCAGCGCCTCGGCCAGCGCGTACCCGATGGCTGCGAGCAGCGTCCCGGTCGCCCCGGCGGCCACCGGGTCGGCGGCGACGAGTTGGGCGGCGAGCCGCGGCCAGTCCGGGTCGCGGTCGGCCCGGTGCAGCTCGACGCAGTGCAGGCAGGGGCCGGCGGGTGGGCAGACCAACGGCCCGATGACCGGTACGCCCTCGCGCAGGATGACCAGCAGGTGTGGCTGCCGGCGCTGAGCGAAAGCGGCGGCGAGCAACGCGGGCGGCCGGTCCGCCCCGAGTTGGATCACCAGGTCCACCCGGCCGGCCCGCACCGGCTGGGTGTTGGTACCCGGTGCGCCACTGTCGACCGCGGCCCGCACCGCCGGCGCCAGCGGATGGCCCAGCTCGCTGGCGGGGATGCCGGTGCCGACCAGGTCGACGGGGCGTACCGGGCCGGTGAGCAGGGGGACCACCTGCCCGACCCCGGCCTGCGCCAACCCGACAGTCAGCGGCCCGCCGAGCGCGCCGCTCCCGGTGAGCACGACCCGGCCGGCCCGCCGGCGACGCAGGACCTGGGCAGGGGTGCCGGGCAGCCGGGCGGCGGCCAGGGCCAGCGCGCCGGCTTCCGCGGTGAGCCGGACGCGGGCGGGGCCGGCCAGGTCTCGGGGGAGCAGACTGTGCGCGGGCACCAGCAGGCCGGCCGCACGCAGGGCGTCGAGCAGGCTACGCGCATCGTCACCGGTGACCTGGTCGGCGGCGGCCCGAGCCAGCACCGCGCGCTCGCTGTGCCTGCCGTCGAGCAGGTCGAGCAGGTGGGCGGCCCGCGGGTTGGCCAGCTCCAGCAGCACCGCCGGCCCGGGGCTGACGCCGAGCTGGAGGGTGTGCCGGTCTCGCCAGAGCCGGTTGAGGCCGGGCAGCAACGTGGGGCGGGGTACGACGGTGCGGCTCATGGTCACCAATCGTGACCGTGTCCTCGCGTTCGGTCGATCGTTATCCACAGGCGCTCGGGCCGCTGTCCAGCGTTGTCCACAGGGTTTGCTGACTTATCCACAGCCCGCCGACGAGGCTGTCGGTCACCCGACAGGGCGTCGCCGACCGGTCGCCCTTCGCCTTCCGCCCTCGGCCTTCGACCCCTCGGTCCCTCGCTGGAGATGGCGCGGGGGCGGGGTGGCCGCTGGCCGCCCCGCCCCCGTCACTCGTACAGGTCAGACCTTGGCCTTACCCAGGATGCGGTTCACTGTTGTTCCGCATACCGGACACTTGCCCTTGGCCATGTTCATCCCGGTCTTCGAGACCTCAACGTGCCCCTCGAAGTCCCGCTTCTCCTTGCACTTCACGCAGTAACCGTTGTAGGTCGTCTGGGCCTGGTCGGCCACGGTGCCCTCCTCGTCTCGTCCGCCGGTCGATGCCGTCCCGGCGGGGGTGCCCGGCGGCGGGCCACGCGGGGCGCCGGCGCTGGGTCTCACTCCACGGTCACCTTCGTAACCGCTGGTCCGCGGACCCTACCCAGGTCTGGGCGGTTCCATGTCAGCTGTGCATCGACACTGTGAGCTAGTCGACGTCGAGAGTGTGCATGGCGAAATAGGTCGGATAAGTCAGTTTGGCGGGGACACGCCGACCAAACCCCCACAGACACCCGTGCGAGTGCCCCTGCGGCGGCGTCCGGCGCCGTGATCACCTACGGTGGGGAGGTGCCGCGTGCCGGTGCCATCGGTGTTCACGAAGGGTGACGAGATGGTGCGGCGGTGTGGCGGTCAAGAAATTTTCAGGACGCCAGGCGACCAATCACCACTTTCCGGGCGCGTGTCGAGTGGTTGACTCTTGCGGACCCCTGGTCAGTACGCATTAGCTTTCCTTCGTGACACGTAGCCGAGGCTGCGCGGGCCAGTGATGGCGGGGACGCGTAAGCCGGTCGTCGAGGTGCGGCGCAGTCAGCGCCGGCGACGTACGGTGTCCGCGTACCGTGACGGTGAGCGAGTCGTCGTTCTCATCCCGGACCAGTTCTCCCGGGCCGAGGAGAGCGAGTGGGTCGACCGGATGCTCGCCCGGCTCGCCGCCCGGGAGGGGCGCCTGGCCCGCTCCGACGCGGAGCTGCTGGCCCGCGCCACCCGGCTCATCGACCTCTACCTCTCCGGGTACGCCACGAAGGCGGTGCCGGCCAGCGTCCGATGGGTCACCAACCAGAACGGCCGATGGGGCTCGTGCACACCTGCGGACCGCAGCATCCGGATCTCGCACCGCGTTCAGGAAATGCCCGAGTGGGTGATCGACTACGTGCTGCTGCACGAGCTGGCGCACCTGATCGTGCCCAGCCACAACACCCGGTTCTGGGCGTTGGTCGGCCGCTACCCCAAAGCCGAACGCGCCCGGGGCTACCTCGAAGGTGTCGCCGCCGCCTCCGGCGCACCTCTCCCGACCTGATCCAGCTCCCCCAGCCCAACGCCCCGCGCCCCCCGCGCCACGCAGTGCCCCGCGCCCCCGGGCGCCACGCAGTGCCCCGCGCCCCCGGGCGCCACGCAGTGCCCCGCGCCCCCGGGCGCCACGCAGTGCCCCGCGCTCCCGCGCGCACGCAGCGCCCGCGCGCCACGCAGCGCCCCGCACCCCATCCAGCGCGCGTCCGGCCAAGATCGACTCGTCTTTCTGGAAGCCGTGCTGTCGACGGCCCTTCGACACCGCAGTTTCGCGGAAGCCGAGTCGATCGTGGTGGCTGGGTCGGGCGGGGCGGCCGTGCGAGGTGTCCGGGCCCACACGGCGGCGCGGGGGGCGGCGGGACGGAGACGAGTAGGCCGGACGGAGACGAGTAGGTCGGGCGGGGCGGGTAGGTCGGGCGGGGCGACCAGGCCGGGCGGGCGCTAGGCTCGGGGGATGGCGCGACGGGTGGTGGTGGCGTTGCTCGGGCCGGTGCAGTGGTCGCCGCCCGGTGTCGACCGGGCCGAGTGGCGAGCGGCTCTCGCGGAAGACGTCATCGACCTGCTCGCCACGCTCAACGAGGTGGAGGTCGCGGTCGCGGTGACCCCCGCCGATCGGCCCCTGGCGGACGCGTTGGTGTGGCCCGGCACGACCGTGTACGAGGTGGCCGAGCCGACCCCGAACGCCGTGTTCGCCGCTCTGGAAGGTTACGACCAGGCGGCGGTGCTGGTCAGTGACGTACCCGATCTGCCTGCGCTCACCGTCGGCAAGCTGCTGCGCCCACTCACCACCCGGCCGGTCGCGGTGGCCCCGGTCGAGGGCGGCGGCCCGGGTCTGCTCGGGGTGGCGGTGCGATTGCCCGCGCCGGACTGGCTACCGATGATCGACCTGGACACGGCGACGCCTGCGGACGCGCGCTGCGGCGCTCCGCGACCAGGTGACGTGGCGGTCACGGCCGGCTGGCGCCGGCTGCGCGGCCCGGCTGACCTGGCCACCCTGGACCCGGCCTTCGAGGGCTGGGAAACGACCCGCGCCCTTCTCTCGGGCGCGCGCCGCGTCTGACCAGCCGGCCTCCCGGGCGCGCGGCGCCCCGTCTGACCAGCCAGCCAGTCCTTCCCGCCTGCCGTACCCGTCGGTCAGCAGACCAAGCCCGCCCGCCTGCCGGACGCCCACCAGCAGGCCCAGTCGGCGCGCGGCCAGCCGCAGCCAGCCCGGCTGACCTGCTATCCGGTGCGCACAGACCGTGGGTGCCCGCCGTCGATCAGGCGGGCACCCGTGGCTCAAGCCGTCGAGGTGCGGACGTCAGGGCTTGCCGTCGCCCTCACCCTCGGTCTCGTCGGGCTGGCCCGGGGCCTTCTCCTCGGCCCCACCAGGAGCGGTGAAGTCGAAGGTGTCCAGCTCGCTCAGCTCCATGTCGTTCATCGCGAAGGCGACCGGGTCGGCGAAGTCGTCGTCCGAGGGCAGCAGGTCCGGGTGGCCCCAGACGGCGTCGCGACCTTCGATGCCGCGGTGCTCGGTGAGCGCGGCCCAGAGCGCCGCGGCCTCGCGGAGGCGGCGCGGGCGCAGCTCCAGGCCGACGAGTGCGGCGAAGGTCTGCTCGGCGGGCCCGCCGGCGGCCCGGCGGCGGCGGAACGCCTCACCCAACCGGACGACGTTGGGCAGCCGGTCGCTGGCGGCGCTGTCCACGACGTGGCAGACCCAGCCCTCGACCAGGGCGAGTGCGGTCTCCAGCCGGGCCAGGGAGGCCTTCTGCGCCGGGGTGTCCTCCGGCGTGAAGATGCCCTCCAGGGCGATCGCCTGCATCGACTCCGGGTCGGTCGGGTCGACCCGGCCCATCGCCTCCTCGATCGCGTCCCGGTTGACCCGGATGCCCGAGGCGTACATCTCGACCGCGCTGAGCACGTGCCCGCGCAGCCACGGCACGTGCTGGAACAGCCGCTGGTGGGCGGCCTCGCGCAGCGCCACGTAGAGGCGGACCTCGTCCTCGGGAAGTTCCAGGCCCTCGCCGTACGCCCGGATGTTGGCCGGGATCAGGGCGGCCGTGCCGGCCGGGCCGAGTGGCAGCCCGATGTCGCCGGCGGAGAGCACCTCCGCGGCGAGCGAGCCGAGCGCCTGCCCGAGCTGGCCGCCGAAGAGCGCGCCGCCGAGGGTGGCCACCATCGACTGCATCGGCCCGAGCTGGGCGCGTGCCTCCGGTGGCACCAGGTCGCCCATCGCGCCGACCATCCGGCTGGCGACCGGGTCGCAGAGCTTGCGCCACACGTCGAGCGTCTTGAAGATCCACTCGTTGCGGTTCCAGGCAACCGGTGACTGGATGCCCGACGGCCACGCCGAGGCCGGCTCCAACCACAGGTCGGCCAGGCGCAGCGCCTCCTCGACGGCGTTGCGCTCGAACGGTGACACCGCCGGGTCGCCGGCGGCTGCGAGTTGGCTGGCCGCTACCTGCCGGGCCAGGTCCCAGTTGACCGGCCCGCTGCCCGGCGCGGAGAGCAGGTGCTGCAACTGTGACATGAACTGCTGCATCTGCGCGGGATCGTTGGGGTCTGGTGGTTGCCCACCCGGGAGCGCGAAACCGAACGGAATATCAGGCACGACGTCTACGGTACGCGGACCGCGCCCCAGGTAGCCGCCGCTGGCGTTGCGCTGAGGGCGAAGTCGCGTGGCGCATCCGGCAGGTGGCGTCCGGTCGGTCGGTACGCTCTGCGGCATGAGACGTCGTGGCCTGACGGTCCTGCTCGGTGCCCTGTTCACCGCCCTGCTGAGCATCGGGGTGCTGCGGGTGCCGATCCCGTACGTGGTGCTCGGCCCCGGCCCGACGGTCAACACCCTCGGCACGGCCGACGGTAAGGAGGTCATCCAGGTCTCCGGGCGGGAAACCTCGACCTCGGCCGGCCAGCTGCGGCTGACCACTGTGGGAGTGCAGCCCACGGTGCGGTTGCGGGGCGCGATCGCGGGTTGGTTCTCCGACGACGAGGCGGTGGTGCCGCGCGAGCTTGTCTACCCGCCGGGGGAGTCGACCGAGCAGGTCGAGCAGCGCAACGCGGAGGACTTCAAGGCGTCGCAGACCAGCGCGGAGACCGCCGCGCTGCGGGAGCTGGGTTTTCCGGTGCAGGTGGTGATCAAGACGGTGGCCGGGGACGGCCCGGCGGCCGGGGCGCTGAAGGCCGGCGACGTGATCACTTCCGTCGACGGTCAGCCGGTGCCGGTGGCCGCGAAGGTCACCGAACTGATCCGGGCCAAGCCGGCGGGCACGGCGTTGACGATCGCCTACACCCGCGATGGCGCGCCGGCCACCGCGACGGTCACCAGTCGTGAGCAGGATGGCCGGCCGCGGATCGGTGTGGAGATCGATCAGCAGCAGCCGCACCCGTTCACCCTCGGCATCGACCTGGGGGACATCGGCGGGCCGAGCGCCGGTCTGATGTTCGCCCTGGGGATCGTCGACAAGCTGACTCCGGCCGATCTCACCGGCGGCCAGATCATCGCCGGCACCGGCACCATCGACGACGAGGGCACCGTCGGCCCGATCGGCGGGATCGCCCAGAAGCTGGTCGGCGCGAAGCGCGCCGGTGCCAAGGTGTTTCTGGTGCCGGCGGACAACTGCGCCGAGGCGGTCCGCAATCCGCAGCCCGATCTGCCGCTGTTGCGGGTGGGCTCTCTGGACGACGCGATGACCGCTCTGGAGACGTTGCGCGCAGGGGGTCAGCCGACCCGTTGTTGACCGGTGTGACCGTGCCCCGACACGCTCAGGAACACCCCGTACTCTGGGTGCCTGGTCGGAGCCGATCACATCGAGCGTGCGGAGCCAACAGTGGTCATGCGTAGTAGCAGCCCCCTGCCGAGGATGAGCCGGCGCGGGCGCGTCACCATCGCTGTCCTGGTCGGGGTGTTCGTGCTCTTCACCCTGCTCGGCTGGGGTGTCCAGGCGTGGACGGACTGGCTCTGGTTCGACGAGGTCCGTTACACCGAGGTCTTCACCGGTGTCCTGCTCACCCGGCTGGTGCTCTTCCTGGCTGTCGGTCTCGGCATGGCGCTGATCGTCGGTGGCAACCTGTGGCTGGCCTACCGGCTGCGCCCGCGGCTGCGTCCGCACTCGGTGGAGCAGGCGACCCTGGAGCGCTACCGGATGGTGCTCAGCCCGCGGCTGGGCACCTGGATCGCGCTGACCGCCGCGGTGGTCGGCCTCTTCGCCGGCCTCTCCGCGCAGAACCGGTGGAGCCAGTGGCTGCTCTTCCGCAACGGCGGTGACTTCGGGGTCAAGGACCCGGAGTTCGGCGTGGACATCGGCTTCTACGTCTTTCAACTGCCCTTCTGGCGTTACCTGCTCGGGGTCGCCTTCACCGCTGTGGTGCTGGCTGTGATCGGCGCGCTGGCGGTGCACTACCTCTTCGGCGGGGTCCGTCTGCAGGGCGTCGGGGACCGGATGAGCAACGCGGCCCGCGCGCACCTGAGCAGCCTGGTCGCGGTCTTCGTGCTGTTGAAGGCCGTCGCGTACGTGCTGGACCGGCGGGCGATGTTGCTTGAGTACAACGAGGGCGCCAAGTTGTACGGCGCCGGCTACGCCGACGTCAACGCGCTGCTGCCGGCGAAGGAGATCCTGGCGTACATCTCGATCGTGGTGGCGATCGCGATCATCGTGTTCTCCAACGCCTGGATGCGGAACCTGGTCTGGCCGGGGATCTCGCTGGCACTGCTCGGTGTGTCCGCGGTGGCCATCGGCGGCATCTACCCCTGGGCGGTGCAGACCTTCGAGGTCAAGCCGAGCGCCAAGGACAAGGAAGCGCCGTACATCCAACGCAGCATCGACGCGACACGGGCGGCGTTCGGGCTGGCAGCCACCGAGACGACCCCGTATGCGGCGAACAACCTCACCCCACCGGCGAACCTGGCCACCGACACCTCTGTGGTGTCGAACGTGCGGCTGCTCGACCCACAGTTGGTAAGTGAGACGTACACCCAGCTCCAGCAGGTGCGTGGCTTCTACGACTTCGGCCCCAAGCTGGACATCGACAGGTACGGGGTGAACGGCAAGACCTCCGACTACGTCGTCGGCGTCCGGGAGATCAACTACGGTGAGCTGACCGACCAGCAGAACACCTGGATCAACCGGCACACCGTCTACACGCACGGGTACGGCCTGGTGGCCGCCCCGGCGAACCAGGTGGTGTGCGGCGGGCAGCCGTTCTTCGTCTCCGGCTTCCTCGGGGAGAAGACCCAGGAGGCGTGCTCCTCGCAGACCGAGCAGATCCCGGCCACGCAGCCGCGCATCTACTACGGCGAGCGGATGGCGGCCGACGACTACGCGATCGTCGGCCAGTCCGACCCGAACAAGAAGGCCGAGTTCGACAGGCCGGTCGGTGAGGGTGGCGGCGAGTCCTACACCTACACCGGCGAGGGTGGCGTCAAGATCGGCTCGTTCACCCGGCGGCTGCTGTACGCGATCAAGGAGCAGGAGTCGAACTTCCTGCTCTCCGAGGCGGTGAACAAGGACTCCCGGCTGCTGTACGTGCGTAACCCGCGGGACCGGGTGGAGAAGGTCGCGCCGTTCCTCACCCTCGACGGTGACCCGTACCCGGCGGTTGTCGGCGGTCGGGTGCAGTGGATCGTCGACGGCTACACCACGGCGGCGACCTACCCGTACGCCGAGCGGGTCAACCTGCAGACCGAGACCACCGACGAGTTGACCAACCGGGGCACCTTCCAGCTGGCCCGGGAGAACGTCAACTACATGCGGAACTCGGTGAAGGCCACCGTCGACGCGTACGACGGGACCGTGACGCTCTACGAGTACGACGACAGCGACCCGGTGCTCAAGGCCTGGAACAAGGCGTTCGGCGGCGACCTGATCAAGCCGAAGACGGACATCCCGGTCGAGCTGACCGAGCACCTGCGCTACCCGGCGGACATGTTCAAGGTGCAGCGCAACCTGCTCACCAAGTTCCACGTGACGAACCCGGGTGACTTCTACTCCGCACAGGACTTCTGGCAGGTGCCCAACGTGCCGGACGCGCCGGACAGCGGCCAGAAGCAGCCCCCGTACTACCTGTTCACGCAGTTCCCGGGCCAGGAGGGCCCGCGGTTCCAGCTCACCTCCGCGGTCACCCCGAACGGCCGGCAGAACCTCGCCGCGCTGATCTCCGGGTCGTACGTCGACGGGAAGCCTCGGCTGGAGGTGCTGGAGTTGCCGGACCAGACCCGGATCTCGGGCCCGGTGCAGGTGCACCAGCAGATGACGAACAACGCGAACATCCGTCAGCAGCTCAACCTGCTCTCCAGCAACCAGGCGCAGGTGCAGTACGGCAACCTGCTGTCGTTGCCCTTCGCCGACGGCATGCTCTACGTCGAGCCGGTCTACGTGAAGAGCAACCAGCAGGACGCGTACCCGCTGTTGCAGAAGGTGCTGCTCTCCTACGGTGACGGTGGCTCCTTCGTGGCGCTGGCCGACAACATCAACGACGGCATCAAGCAGTTGGTCGAGCAGGGGAAGAAGGCCGGGCAGGGCACGTCGCCGCCGCCGAGCACCGGGGGCAACCCGACGACGCCGACCCCCAGCGGGAGCCCCACGCCGACGCCGAGCGGGAGCGCCACCCCGACGCCACCGCCGCCGAGCGGAGACCTGGCCGATGCCGCCGACCGGGTGCAGACCGCGATCACCGAGGTCCGGGCCGCGCAGACCTCTGGTGACTTCGAGCGGTACGGCCGTGCGCTCAAGGCGCTCGACGAGGCACTCACCGCGTTCCAGCAGGCACAGCAGGCCGCCGGAACGCCAAGCGGCAGCGCCGCACCGTCGGCGAGTGGCAGCCCGAGCGCGGGTGGCTGACCGCACTCGCCTGGCGTACCTCACGCAGCCCCCGTCGTCGGACCGTCCCGGTTCCGGCGGCGGGGGCTCTGGCGTGACGGGTCCGTGCGGCACCGCGAGCTGGCGGATTCGGATGTCGTTTTGCGGGGCCCGGGGGTCGTGCGCTACGGTTATCGAGCCGACGCGGGGTGGAGCAGCTCGGTAGCTCGCTGGGCTCATAACCCAGAGGTCGCAGGTTCAAATCCTGTCCCCGCTACGAGAAACATCGAAAGCCCGTTTCCGGTTCGCCGGAGGCGGGCTTTCGACTTTCCCCAGGGTGGCCGTTGCTCGGAAGCTTTCCCGATGTCGGTCGCTGTTCGGAGGGTCGACGGTTTGTCTGCTCGTTGGCGTCGGCACCGACCCCACTGATCATCGCCAAACGGGATGGGTTAAGGTTAACCAGTCGACGCGGGGTGGAGCAGCTCGGTAGCTCGCTGGGCTCATAACCCAGAGGTCGCAGGTTCAAATCCTGTCCCCGCTACTACACAGGCAAAGGCCCGTCCCAGAGTCTTCTGGAGACGGGCCTTTCCCGTTAGCTGGTGGGCCCCGGCCCGTGGTTCGGCGCGACCGACGTGCCGAGGTTGCGTCCTTCGGCGAGGATGGGCACATGTCTTCCTTCGGTAAGTGGTGGGGCCGGCTCAGCGCGGTCCTCGGTGCGGCCGTACTGGCGGTCTTCGTGCCTGTCGCGGCCTGGGCGTCCACGGGCACCGGCGAGGTGGTGGTGGAGGCCGCGCGGCGGCGACGTGGCGGCGGCGGCTTCGGCGTCCTCAGCCTGCTCTGCTGCCTGGTGGTGGTGGCCGTCATCGTGTTCCTGGTGCTGCGCCTGACCCGCAACCGGCGCGGCGGCCCGCCGCGCTGACCCGGTGGCCCGCGCCGGTCGGTTGGCCGACGGCGGCGGGGCGTTGGCCCGGCCGCCGGTCGGTCAGGCCGCCAGTGCGGCGTTGGCCTGGGAGAGGAAACGCGTGGTGGCCGCCCGGGTGCCGGCCCGCTTGACGCGGACGCTCTCCGCGGCGGCGACAAGCAGCGTACGCACCTTGACGTTCCCCTTCGGCGGTGGTGCCGGCGCCGGTCCGAGTTGGTCGGCGAGGGTGGCATCGAGCGCGGCGGCGCGCTTCTCGGTCGGGTCGGTGATGCTGCCCTCGGTGTAGCGGCGGACGGCGAGGCTGGCGTTCAGGCCACGTTCGTGGCCGAGGACGGTGCCGGCCTCGCCGTTCGTGGTCAAGAAGTTGATCAGGTCGGTGACGATGTCCGGGTGGCGGGTGCCCCGGAACGCGGCCCAGGACATCGAGGCGCGTGCCCACTGCGCGGCGGGCGGCCCCGGAAAGCCGACCACGCCCAACTCGGCCCGGGTCAGCCGTTGCAACTCCGGTAGCTGGTGCGACAAGGCGAAGGAGGCGGCGGTCAATCCGGTCACCACAGGTTGCCGGGTCAGCTCCCGGCCGTCGGTCTGCTCGACGAGCGCGGCACCCGGGGTGGCCCGCGCCTTGCGGGCGCGCTGCCACAGCTCGAACCAGGCGACCAACTCGTCCGCGCCGAAACCGAGCTGGTTGCCCCGGTAGAACTCGCCACCCTGCGACCGCAGCCACAGCCACAGCGCCCGCTGGTCACCTGACGCGTCCATGGTGCCGGCCACCTGACCGTCGCCGGCCGCGGTTACCTGTTCCGCCCAGGAGATGTAGTCGGCCCAGGTCATGCCGCCCCGCGGCTCGGGCACTCGCAGCTCGCGCAGCAGCTCCCGGTTGAAGACCACTGCGGCGTGGGTCTGCCCGCTGGCCACCGCCATCGTCCGCCCCTCCACCGTGCCGGAGCGGATCAGACCCTCCGGCAGGCCCCGCAGATCGAGGCGGTTGTCGCTGACCCGGTCGGTGAGGTCGAGGATGATCTGGCGTTGCGTGTACTCGGTGAGCATCGTGTCGTCGATCTGGATCAGGTCCGGTACGTTCCCACCGGCCGCCTGGGTGGCCAGTCGGTCGTAGTAGCCGTCGGTGCCCTGCCAGGTGACCCGGAAGGTCACCCGGGGGTTGCGCTCCGAGTAGAGCCGCAGCACCTTCTCGGTGCGCTCGGCACGCCTGGTGTTCCCCCACCAGAAGACCGACAGCTCGACCGGGCCGTCCTGGGTGGACGTGGCGGCGCCGTCGCTGCATCCGGCCAGCCCGCCGGACACGAGCAGGGGTGCGCCGAGCAGCGCGGTGAGCAGTCGGCGCCGGCCCGGGTCGGCGCTGAGGCGGTCGATCGGGGGTGGAGCAACGGGCACGGGGGTCTCCTGGACCTGCGGGGGCGCGGTGCGATCATTCACGCAGCAAGCACACGAAGGTGTCAACGTCCGTCCGGTCACCCCCCGGGCGCGGGTGGTCGAATCAGGCCTTCCGACGTCGCGTGGTGTACTAGGGCGCGTGGAACTTCTGCACTCGGGCAAGGTTCGGGACGTGTACGCCGACGGCGACGACCTCATCCTGGTCGCCTCGGACCGGATCTCGATCTACGACGTGGCGCTGCCGACGCCGATCCCGGACAAGGGTCGCCTGCTCACCGCACTCTCGTTGTGGTGGTTCGAGCAGCTCGCCGACCTGGTGCCGAACCATGTCATCTCGGCCACCGACGTGCCCGCCGAGTTCGCCGGGCGGGCGATCCGCTGCCAGCGCCTGGAGATGCTCCCGGTCGAGTGCGTCGCCCGCGGCTACCTCACCGGCGGCGGCCTGCGAGAGTACGAGCGGACCGGGGCAGTCTCCGGCGTGCCGCTGCCCCGAGGGCTCGGCGAGGCGTCGATCCTGCCCGAGCCGATCTTCACGCCGTCGAGCAAGGCGCCGGCGGGTGAGCACGACGAGCCGATCACGTACGCCGACGTGGTGGACAAGGTGGGCGCGGAGACCGCGGAGCGGCTGCGGCAGATCACCATCGACGTCTACCGGCGCGGCGCGGAGTTGGCCGCCGACCGGGGCATCCTGATCGCCGACACCAAGATCGAGTTGGGCTGGGCGCCGGACGGCACCCTGATCCTCGCCGACGAGCTGCTCACCTCCGACTCGTCGCGGTTCTGGCCGGCCGAGTCGTACCAGCCGGGTCGGGTGCAGTTCTCCTACGACAAGCAGTACGTGCGGGACTGGGCCACCGGTGCCGGCTGGAACAAGCTGCCTCCCGCGCCGGACGTGCCGGCCGAGGTCGTCGAGGCGACCCGCGCCCGCTACGTCGAGGTCTACGAGAAGCTCACCGGCAACCGCTGGACGTGACCCGTCGCCCAGCGGATCACGGGGCAATCGGTTTGCTCACCAACTGTTAGCCTGCGACCCATGGCAACCAGGCGGACCATCTCGCCGCCACCCGAGGACTACGTCACCCGGATGGCCCGCCGGCCGCGCTGGCAACGGATTCTGATCCCGATCCTCATGCTCCTGGCGGTCCTGGTGATGCCGGTCGACATCGGCAGGAATCTGATCGGTGCCGAGCGGGTGAGCATCCAGGTCGAGTCCTGCGACCGCGGCGGGCCCAAGGGGACCCAACGCTGCCGGGGCACCTGGACCACGCCCGACGGGCGTGTGGTCACCGGCGGGGTGGGCGGCGGCTCGCTGCGGGTCGGCGAGCGGGTCGACGGCTGGGCCAACGGGAAGCAGGCCACGGTCAGCCTGATGGCCTGGCTCATCGCCCCGCTGATGGTGGGCTCGGCCCTGTTGGCGGCGATGGTGGCGCTCGCCGTCGTCTTCGCGCGGATCGGCGTGCAGCGGCTGCGCGGCGTCCGCTGACCCGTGGCAGGCCAGCTCCCGTCAGCACGATGGGTGACAGGCCACTGTGGAAGAACGGTTCAGGTCAGCCGCTCAACGGCCACGATGCCAGTGACCAGCACGACGACGCTGACGATCAGCAACGAGACGAACGGGACGAGCACCGAGGACCTACCCTTGATAATCGGTGACTCGACGAGGATCCGGCGCGGGCGGTCGGGTTCGTACACGACGGTGACCGGCCCGGGGGCAGCCGACAGGGGAGTCTGCCGCCAGCGCCCCGGTGTGGTGGTCACCGTGGCACCGTCGGCCGTTCGGTACCGCACGATGGGGTAGTAGGTGCGGGCACCGTTGCCCCTGTTGATCGGACGTAGTTCCACCACCTCGCCCGGCGTGCGTACGCCCCGGCGCAGCAGGCCGAGGTCGCGCCAGAACCGGACGACCGCGTACGCCATCCCGGCCAGGCCGAGGCCCGCCGTGATCGTCAGGACCAACTCCGGCACGGCTCACTCCATCCAGTCGAGGGTGCGTTGCACGGCCTTGCGCCACTGACGCAGCTCCCGCTCGCGCACCTGCGGGGCCATCGCCGGCTCCCACTGCGCGTCGGAGCGCCACTGCGCCCGCAGGGTGGCCAGGTCCGGCCAGAAGCCGACCGCCAGACCGGCCGCGTACGCGGCACCCAGGCAGGTGGTCTCGGTGATCCGGGAACGCACCACCGGCACGTCGAGGACGTCCGCGAGGAACTGCATGAGCAGCCCGTTGGCGGTCATCCCACCGTCCACCCGGAGTCGGCGCAGCGCCACGTCGGAGTCGGCGTCCATCGCGTCGACCACCTCGCGGGTCTGCCACGCCGACGCCTCCAGCACCGCCCGGGCCAGGTGCCCCTTGGTGATGTAGCCGGTCAGGCCGGCGATGACGCCCCGCGCATCGCTGCGCCAGTGCGGGGCGAACAGCCCGGAGAACGCCGGCACCACGTAACAGCCGCCGTTGTCGTCAACGGTGCGCGCCAGGTCCTCCACCTCGGCGGCCGTGGAGATCAACCCGAGGTTGTCCCGCAGCCACTGCACCAGCGAGCCGGTGACCGCTATCGCGCCCTCCAGGGCGTACGCCGGAGGTTGGCCCTTGATCCGGTACGCGACGGTGGTGAGCAGGCCGTGCGTCGACGGGACAGCTGTGGCGCCGGTGTTGAGCAGCAGGAAACTGCCGGTGCCGTAGGTGCACTTCGCCTCGCCCGGCTGGAAGCAGGTCTGCCCGAACAGGGCGGCCTGCTGGTCGCCGAGCGCACTGGCCACCGGCACCCCGGCGAGCACCCCACCGGCCGTGCCGTACACCTCGGCGGAGCAGCGGATCTCCGGCAGCATCGCCGCCGGGACGCCCAGCGCGTCCAGTAGCTCCGGGGCCCAGTCCAGGGTGGTGAGGTCCATCAGCATGGTCCGGCTGGCGTTTGTCACGTCGGTGACGTGCTCGCCGGTCAGCTTCCAGATCAGCCAGCTGTCCATGGTCCCGAAGAGCACCTCGCCGCGCTCCGCGCGCTCGCGCAGGCCGTCGACCTCGTCGAGCAGCCAGCGCAGCTTCGGGCCGGCGAAGTAGGTGGCCAGCGGCAGGCCGGTGCGGGCCCGGAACCGCTCCTCGCCGTACGCCGAGGCCAGCTCGCGCAGCAGCGGCCCGGTGCGGGTGTCCTGCCAGACGATGGCGTTGGCCACCGGGCGGCCGGTCGCCCGGTCCCAGACGACAGTGGTCTCCCGCTGGTTGGTGATCCCGACGGCGGCCAGCCCGGTCGCGTCGGTGCCGGCGGCCCGCAGTGCCTCGACGACGACCTGCTGGACGTTGTCCCAGATCTCCTCGGCGTCGTGTTCCACCCAGCCGGGTCGGGGGAAGTTCTGCCGGTGCTCGCGCTGGGCCACGGCGACGATGTCCCCGGCGGAGTCGAAGACGATGCACCGCGAGGAGGTGGTGCCCTGGTCGATGGCGGCGACGTACTGGGGGGTCACCGCAGCACCGTACCCAAAGCGGCAGCGTGGTGCGACAGGCGTCACGTCGGCCGGGGCTTCGCCTACGATGTGCGAACGTGCGCGACATCGCCGTTTTCAGTGGAACCGCCCATCCCGACCTGGCCGCCGAGATCTGTGCCCACCTGGGGGTGCCGCTGCATCCGGTGCGGGTCTCCCGGTTCGCCAACGACTGCCTGGAAGTGCAGTTGCAGGCGAACTGCCGGGAGCGGGACGTCTTCCTGATCCAGCCGCTGGTCCCCCCGGTGCAGGAGAACCTCGTCGAGCTGCTGCTGATGATCGACGCGGCGCGGGGCGCGTCGGCCGGCCGGATCACAGTGGTGCTGCCGCACTACGCGTACGCCCGCTCGGACAAGAAGGACGCGCCACGGATCTCGATCGGCGCCCGGCTCGTCGCCGACCTGCTCACCTCGGCCGGGGCGGACCGGGTGCTCGCGATGACCCTGCACTCGCCGCAGGTGCACGGCTTCTTCAGCGTTCCCGTGGATCACCTGCACGCGTTGCGGGAGCTGGCCACCCACTTCCGGCGCTACGACCTGAGTGACGCAGTGGTGGTCTCACCCGACCTGGGTAACGCCAAGGAGGCGGCGGCCTTCGCCCGGCTGCTCGGTACGCCGGTCGCGGCCGGGGCGAAGCAGCGGTTCAGCGACGACCTGGTCAAGATCAGCGCGGTGATCGGCGAGGTGACCGACCGGGACGTCATTGTGCTGGACGACGAGATCGCCAAGGGCAGCACGGTGATCGAGTTGATGGAGCACCTACGCGGCCTGAAGGTCCGCTCGATCCGGCTCGCCTGCACGCACGGGCTCTTCTCCGGCGACGCGTTGCAGCGGCTCAGCGGCCAGGACGGCGTCCTGGAGATCGTCTGCACGAACACGGTGCCCATCCCGGCCGCGAAGCGCGTTCCCGCCCTACAGGTGCTGTCGGTGGCCCCGGCCCTGGCCGAGGCCATGCGCCGAATCCACAACGGCGAATCCGTCTCCGCCCTCTTCGCCTGACCCCGCCGAAGCCCCGGCTCGACCCCCGTCGATCATGGAGTTGTGGTGCCGTACACAAGGGGCAGATGTGGAGCTGTCGCCCACCACGACTCCATGATCCCCCGCAGGGGCGGGGCGGGGAGGGGGGTCAGCGCTTGGTGCGGTCGTGGTTGAGGCTTGCGGTGATGCGGACCAGGGTGCCGCCGGAGCTGGTGACGACCTCCATGGCGTCGGTCAGCTCGCGGGCCAGCCAGAGGCCCCAGCCGCCGGCGGTGTCCGGGGCTGGCCGACTGCGGTCGCCCAACCGCTGCGGACTGATTCCGGTGCCGTGATCGGCGACCTCGCAGACAAGCAGGTCCGACTCGCACCAGAGCCGCAGCCAGCCGCGTCCGCCGCCGTGCCGCACCGCGTTGGTGATCAACTCGTTGATCGCGAGCACGAAATCGTCAAGGCGTTGGCCGCCGAGCCCGCAGGCGTGCGCGCAGGAGGTGACCGAGTGGCGGATGTCGGTCACCTGGGCCTGGTCAAAGGCCTCGGCGATCAGGACGGCGGGTTCGATGGGCACCACCGTACGCGGTGCGTGCGGCTCGGCGTTCGTCATGGGCCCGTCCAAGCGGCGGATCTCGGAGTGGTTCGCGGCTTTTCCACCGTACGTCAGGGTTTCCTGAACCGCACTCGCTGCTCGCCGTGCTACCTGCGGCATATGGCATCGTGACGGCCATGCCGTCGCCGCCAGGTGGATTCGAGGTGCCGCTGTGGCGTGCGCTGGCGGTGTTCAGGCTGGCATCCCTGGCGTACGTCTGCCTGCTCGCGGTGCGCGACGCCGACCGGTACGCCCACCCGTACGCCGTCGGCGCCCTGGTCCTGGTGATGGCGGCCTGGACCGGGGCGACCGCCATCGGCTACGCCCGGCCGGCCTGGCGGCGCTGGCCGCTGCTGCTTGCCGATCTCGGAGTGGTGCTGGCCGTGGTGCTGGCCACCCCGTGGGTGGTCGGTCGGGCGGCGCTCGCCAGCGGCGTACCCACAATGGGGGTCGCCTGGATGGCCGGCCCGGTGCTGGCCTGGGCCGTCTCCGGCGGCCGGCGGCGGGGCATGATCGCCGCGCTGCTGGTCTCCGGCGCGGACCTGACCACCCGGGAGCGGATCGGCCAGTCCTCGTTCACCGGGGTGATCCTCATGCTGCTCGCCGGGGTGGTGGTCGGGCACGTGGCCCGTCTCGCGGCGGGCGCCGAGGAGCGGCTGCAACGTGCTGTGGAGTTGGAGGCGGCCACCCGGGAGCGGGAACGACTGGCCCGGGGCATCCACGACTCGGTGCTCCAGGTACTGGCGTTGGTGCAGCGGCGTGGCGCACACCTGCCCGGTGAGGCCGGCGAGCTGGCCCGGCTGGCGGGCGAGCAGGAGGCCGCGTTGCGGGCGCTGATCGCCGGCGCCGGCCCGGCCGCCGACGTGGCGTTGGACGGGCCCGACGCCAGCGCGGTTGACCTGCGGACCCTCCTCGGCCGGTACGCCTCACCGGCGGTGGAGCTCGCCGCGCCGGCCACCCCGGTGCCGCTGCCCCGCCGGGTGGCCGCAGAGTTGGCAGCGGCGACCGGCGCGGCCCTGGACAACGTGGGGCGGCACGCCGGTGGACGGGCCTGGGTGTTGATCGAGGACGAGGGGGAGACGGTGACGGTGTCGATCCGCGACGAGGGGCCGGGCATCCCGGACGGCCGGCTGGCCGAGGCCGCGGCCCAGGGCCGGCTCGGGGTGACCCAGTCGATCAGGGGTCGGGTGGTCGAGCTGGGCGGGACCGTGCGGATCGCGTCCGCCCCCGACGCGGGCACCGAGATCGAGCTGACAGTGCCGAGGGCGCGGCGATGAACCCGACCCGGGTGATGGTGGTTGACGACCATCCGATGTGGCGCGAGGGCGTGGCCCGCGACCTGACCGAGGCCGGATTCCTGGTGGTGGCGACAAGCGGCGAGGGGCGACAGGCCATCCGGGTGGCCGCCGCCGCCCGGCCCGACGTCGTCGTACTCGACCTGCAACTGCCGGACATCTCCGGCGTCGAGGTGATCCTGGGGCTGCGCGCGGCACTGCCCGACGTGCGGGTGCTGATGCTCAGCGCCAGCGGCGAACAGCAGAGCGTGCTGGACGCGGTAAAGGCGGGAGCGACCGGCTACCTGGTGAAGTCGACAGCGCCCGCGGAGTTCCTCGACGCGGTCCGCCGGACCGCGGCCGGCAACGCGGTCTTCACCCCCGGCCTCGCCGGGCTCGTCCTCGGCGAGTTCCGCCGGCTGGCCGCCGGGTCGGGGCCGGGCCCCGACCCGGCCGGCGGCGCGGAACCGGCGACGCCCCGGCTCACCGACCGGGAGACCGAGGTGTTGCGGCTGGTGGCGAAGGGGATGTCGTACAAGCAGATCGCGCAGCGACTCGGACTGTCGCACCGCACGGTGCAGAACCACGTCCAGAACACCCTGGGCAAACTGCAACTGCACAACCGCGTCGAGCTGACCCGGTACGCCATCGAACGCGGCCTGGACGACTGAGGCGGGTCAGACCGAGCGCGGCGGCTCCGTCTCGTGGATGGCCAACTCCTCGGCGGTCGCCCCGCCGCCGGCCGAACCCGCGTCGTACGCCACCGAGTCGGTCTCCTGGTCGGTGTGCGCCCCCTCGTCCGGCTCGACCAGCCGACCCACTGTGGCGTCGGCGACAGTGCCGAGCTGACCGTGGTCGTAGAGGGAGACCGGCGAGTTCGGATCCGAGGTGGGCCCGGGATCCATCACGTCGGCGTCCAGCTGTGCCTCCGCCGCGGCTTCCAGGTTGTCCGCCTCGAAGGCGATCTTCGGGTCGATCGTGCCGGCCAACGGGTCGTCCGCCGGGCGCTCGTAGACCTCGCGGTCGAGCTTGTAGTCGAGCGACTCGCCGTCCAGCTGCTCCTCGGCGGTCGTGCCGAACCGGTCCACCGCCACCGGCGTCCGGTCGCCGGGGAGTTGGGCCGGGTCCGGGCCGTCCGCCTCGCGCCCGGTGAGCACGTCGTCGTTGGCGGTCGAGTCGTCATCTGCGGTGTCGGGCAGACCTTGCGCCTCGGTGTCGGACACGGGGGTCGGGTACTCGTTGTCGCGCATGTCTGATCACTACCCGCTGCCCTCCCGCCGTAACCGGAGCAGCGCAGGCTGTGCGGTGGTCGAAAGCGGCAGCGGAGGCGAAACGCCGCATCAGCTGAGGTGCGCGACCTCGTCGTCCGGGGACAGCACGCACCACACGACCTTGCCGTCCGGTAGGGCACTGCTGCCCCACCGGCGGGCCACCGTGTCGATCAACAGCAGGCCCCGGCCGCCGACCCGGTTCGGCGGGGACAGCCCGGCGAACGTGGGGTGGCGCGCGGAGTAGTCGCGAACCGCCAGGTGCAGGGTGTCGTCCCGGGCGGCCAGCCGGACCGTCATCGGGGTCCGCGCGTGCGCCACCACGTTGTTCACCATTTCGGTGATCGCGATGGTGGCCGGGTCGACAAGCGTCGGCATGCCCCACCGTCGGCAGCCGATGGTGACCAGCTCACGGGCCTGCCGGGCGGCTCCCACCGCCGGGGCCAGTTCGGCGCTGAGCACCGCCCCCGGCGGCGTCACCGCGACCGAAGCCAACGCGTCGTCCACCGTCGGCCAGGCCGGTACGCCTGCCACCAGGACCGGACGGGTCGGTGCCCCGACGTCCACCCCCTCGGGCCGGTCGACGGTCGGGTCACAGAGCAGCAGATCCACAGCGGGCCAGTCGGCGACCTCGCGACGGACCTCGGCGAAGACGGCCCGCCCGGCCGGGTCCACCATCCGCAGTCCGGTCACGTCCGCCACCACCGGACCCGGTCGGTCCCAGAGACAGGCAAGCAGCGCGTCGCGGACCGCCTCGACTCCGGCGGCGTCGAGCGTCCCGGTCAGCCGGACCACCGCCGACGAATCGTCGACCTCCACCAGACAGCTCGGCATGATCGCCCCATTGTGCGCGCCGGCGACGGTTCGCGCATTCGGGCGCTCGACGCCGGTCATCAAGGCGCCAACCGGGATCGGCGGTTGATCGCCGCCAGGGTGCCGACGGCGGTGCCGGCGGCGGCGAGACCGAACGCGGCGGTCATCCGCACCAACTGGCGCCGCCGACCGTGCCAGCCGCCGTCCCGGTGGGCCTGGCCGTCGGCGTCGAAGACGTTGCCGCTGCTGTCCGCCCGCGCTCCCGGACCGAACTGTGCGCGGTGGGCGTACCAGCCGAGGGTGCGCTCCACGAGTGCGGGCGCCAGCCGCCACTGCAGGCCGATCAGGCGGGCCGCGCCGCCGGCGTACGCCTCGCGGCGGGGCCGGCGCAGCACCCGCACGATGGTCTCGGCGACCACCTCCGGCGGGTATATCGGGGGCGGTGGCATCAGTTCCCGCCCGCTGTGGTTGGCCGCGTGCCGGAAGAACGGGGTGTCGATGGTGGCCGGCAGCACTGTGCAGACGGAGATCTGGCCGCGACCGGTGACCCGAAGCTCCTGCCGGACCGTGTCGGCCAACCCACGGATGCCGTGCTTCGTGGCGTTGTACGCCGACTGGTACGGCATGGCCACCTCGGCCAGCACCGAGGCGTTGTTGACGAGCACGCCGCCACCGGCCGCGCTGAGGTGCGGCAGAGCGGCCTTGATGCCGTACACCGCGCCGAGCAGGTTGACCTCGAGCACCCGACGGAACTCGGCGACCGGAATCTCGTCGAACAGACCCACAGCGCTCACTCCGGCGTTGTTCACCCAGGCGTCGATCCGGCCGAACTCGGCGGCGGCCCGATCGGCGAGCCGTCGCACCGACTCCGGATCGGTCACGTCGGTCGGCACGACGAGCGCCCGGCCGCCCAGCTCCAGGCAGCGCAGCGCGACCTGGCGGAGGGCCGCCTCGCTGCGGGCGGCCAGCACGACGGCAGTGCCACGGCGGGCCAGCGCGTACGCGGTGGCAGTACCGATCCCGCTGGACGCACCAGTGATCACCACGGTCGAATCGTCGAGGCTGCGGGTCAGTGGCATTTCTGAGCGGTACCCCCGCCCAGGCCAGGTCATGCCAGACACCGATTGTCGATCTTTAGAAGGGGCGGTCCGGGTGGTCGATGTGGTTGCCGTGGCGCAAGCATCGGTGGCACTCGCGGGCACTGTTCCCGATCTGCCAGGTTTCGACTCCCGCTCCCGAGGTTAATGGGACGCTCTGAACGGGAGGACCACCGCCGAGGAAAGATCGCAGGGAGGTGACCCATGCGCGTTGGCCTCGTCTGCGCGCACGCCAGCTCGTACCGCCACGCCGACGGTCCACCCGTTGGCACCCGGCAGCACATCGCCCGGGTCGCCGCCGAGTTGGCGGAGCGAGGCCACGACGTACGGCTCTACGAGCGCCGGGACGACCCCGGCCTGCTGGCGACGGTCGACGTCGACGGCTACCAGGTGTACCAGGTGCCAGCCGGCCCACCCACCCCGCTGTCCACCGCAGAGCTCATCCCGTACGTGACGGAGTTCGGCCGCTGGCTGGCCGACGCGTGGTCCGGCGCCTGGCGGCCCGAGGTGGTGCACGGGCACTACTGGGTCGGTGGCCTGGCCGCCGCGCACGCCGTGCGGGAGACCGACATCCCGGTGGTGCAGACGTTCCACTCGCTCGGCGTCGAGCAGGCACGCCACCTGGGCGGCCACTACGCCGGGCCGGGGGAGCGGATCACCCTGGAACGCGCCCTGACCCGGGCGGTCGACATCGCCGTCGCCCAGTCGAACGACGAGGTGGACGAGCTGACCCGGATGGGCCTGCAACGCAGCTCGGTGGCGCTGGTGCCGGCCGGGGTGGACATCGAGCAGTTCCAACCCGACGGCGAGGCGGCGCCGCGCGAACAGCGGGCCCGCATCCTCTCGGTCGGCTCGCTGGACCCCGGGCACGGCCAGGAGGACCTGATCCGGGCGATGCGACTCGTCGGCGACGCCGAGCTGGTCATCGCCGGTGGGCCGCCGGCCGACCAGTTGGCCAACCACACCGAGGCGCGACGACTGCGCGAGCTGGCTGAGCAGGTCGGCGTCGTCGACCAGGTACGGCTCGTCGGAGCGGTGCCGCACGATCAGATGGCCACCTGGTACCGCTCGGCGGACGTGGTCGCCTGCACGCCGCACTACTCCTCCGCCGGCCGGGTCTCGCTGGAGGCGATGGCCTGCGGGGTGCCGGTGATCGGTTACGCGATGGGCGGCCTGGCGGACGCGGTTGTCGACGAGGTCACCGGACGCCTGGTGCCGCCCGGCGACGTGCGGGCGCTCGGCGTCTCGCTGCGGCGGCTGCTCGCCGACAACGCCGGCCGGTTCGCCTACGGGCACGCCGCGGTGGACCGGGTGCGCAGCAGCTACACCTGGGAGCGCACCGCCGGCGCACTGGAGCGGCTCTACGAGCGGGTGGTGAGCCGCCGCAAGCCGGTCGAGGCCTGACCCGGCCACGGGTGCGCGACGGCGGAAGGCAGTCGCCGGGCACGGCGACGGCCCCACCACCATGCCCCGTGGGTCACCGTGCGGTTCGTCAGCCGGGCCGGCCGACGACGACCATCGCCTGGTCGCGCCGGCGGGCCAGCGCGCGTTGCTGCTGCGGCTCGGCGTACCGGGTCAGCCCGATCACCGCGGCCAGGGTGACCAGGAAACCGGCCGCGGCCAGCCACTCCCGGCCCGGCCAGATCTTGTCGTTCAGCAGCAGCAGGCCGACGACCGCGGCCGGCACCGCGCCGGCGGCGTCCATCGCGGCGACCGCGGCGGTCGTCGAACCGCGCTGCATGGCCAACCCCAGCAGCAGTTGACCGACGATCGAGTGGGCGATCAGCAGGTAGAACAGCGGGTGGGAGAGGAACGCCTCGGCGGACCCGACGGACGCCAGGGGCCGGGCGGCGACCGCCGCCGAGCTGAACGCCAACCCGGCCAGCGAGCCGAGAGCCACCGAGCCGGGTGCCCCGCGCAGTCGGACGGCGAAGACACCGAGCACCGCGATGACGCCGAGCGCCACCAGCAGGGCGATCGAGCCGGCGGTGCCGAGCTGCTTCGACGGGGCCGGCCGGGCGGACAGCACCAGCCCGGTGATCCCGGCGAAGAGCAGGGCCAGCAGCACCACCTCCGCCACCGGCAGCCGCCACTTCAGCACCAGCACGCCGAGGATGGCGGTCACCCCGAGCCCGGCCGCGACGCTCGCCTGCACCAGGAACAGCGGCAGGTCCCGGCGGGCCAGGAAGGCGAGCACGAATCCGCCGATCTGGCAGCCCAGGCCGACCAGGTACGTCCGGTGCCCGGCGAGCCGCAACAGCAGCCCCGGGTCGAAGGTGTGGTGGACCGTGGTGCGGGCCGCGGCCACCGACTGCAGGAGGTTGGCGAAGCCGTACGCGACGATCATCGCCGCGAGAAAACACCAACCGGAGGAGACCACCTGGCGAGGATAGAGGTTGGCGGGGGTCAGCGCTCGGCTGGTCGATCGAGCCGGCGGAGGATGTCGGCGTGCAGCGCACCGTTGGTGGCCACCACGCTGCTGTCGGTGCCCGGCGCGCCGGCCGGAGCCGGTCGACCCCACAGATCCGTGACAGTGCCACCCGCCTCGGTGATGATCGGCACCAGCGCCGCCACGTCCCACAGGGACAGCTCCGGTTCGACCATCACCTCGAGTGCGCCCTCGGCCAGCAGCATGTAGCCGTAGAAGTCGCCGTACGCGCGACTGCGCCAGGTGGCCCGCATCAGGTCGAGCATCGCGTCCAGCCGCCCGGCACGCTCCCACCCGTCGAGCGACGAGTAGCAGAAGCTGGCAGCCGCGACCTCGTGCACCGCGGACACCCCGATCCGCTCGCCGTCGGCGGGTCCGGGGCCGGCGTACGCCCCTGCGCCCGCGCTGGCCCACCAGCGTCGGCCCAGCGCCGGTGCGGACACCACGCCGACCGCCGGCCGGTCACCGTCGT
This sequence comes from Micromonospora sp. NPDC049047, assembly GCF_040649135.1. Classification (NCBI taxonomy): domain Bacteria; kingdom Bacillati; phylum Actinomycetota; class Actinomycetes; order Micromonosporales; family Micromonosporaceae; genus Micromonospora; species Micromonospora sp. NPDC049047. Next base: position 38,213 of record NZ_JBEZEY010000022.1, on the reverse strand, counting down.
AGAGCGCGATCAGGCTGGCCCAGACCGGCACCCCCCGGACGAAGTTCTTGGTGCCGTCGATCGGGTCGACGATCCACCGACGGCCGTGCGGGGCGTTGGCCGCCTGTGCGCCGTACTCCTCGCCGAGCAGCCCGTCGGTCGGCCGGTGCTCGGCCAGCAGGGCGCGGATCTCCCGCTCCACAGCGGTGTCCGCGTCCGAGACCGGGGTCAGGTCGGGCTTCGCCTCCACCCGCAGGTCGAGCGCGCGGAACCGGGCCATGGCGATGGTGTCGGCTCGGTCGGCGAGCAGGTGGGCGAGGGCGAGGTCGTCGGCGTACCCGGTCATGCCGGCAACCTAGCCGACGCCCGTCGGCTCACTCGTCGGGGCCGCGCCGGTCGCCCTCGCCGGGCCCGCGGTTGTCGCTCTCGCCGCGCGGGTCGCCGTCGCCGGCCCGGGAGGCGAGCAACCGGCGGTACGAGGCCAGCCGGCGCGGGTCGGCCTTGCCGGCGGCCACCCAGGCGTCCAGCCCGCAGGCGGCCTCGTCGGCCGTGTGCTGGCAGTTGGGCGGGCAGTCGACGGTGCCCTCGACCAGGTCCGGGAAGCCGTGCAGCAGGCTGTCGGCCGAGACGTGCGCCAGCCCGAAGCTGCGGATGCCGGGGGTGTCGATGATCCAGCCGGGATCGGTGTCGACGCCGGGCACCGGCGGCAACCGCAGCGCCACCGCGCTGGTGGAGGTGTGCCGGCCACGACCGATCGCGCTGACCACGCCGACAGCGCGCAGCGCGTCCGGGACGAGGCGGTTGACGAGTGTCGACTTGCCCACCCCGGAGTGCCCGACCAGCACCGACACCTTGCCGCTGAGCAGCGCGCGCAGCGCGCCCAGGTCGGCGTCGGGACGGTTGAGCACGTACGGCAGCTCCAGCTCGGTGTAGTAACCGAGCACCTCCTCCGGGCCGGCCAGGTCGGCTTTGGTGAGGCAGAGCAGCGGCTCGACGTCCGCGTCGTACGCGGCCACCAGGCAGCGATCGATGAACCCGGTGCGCGGCGGCGGGTCGGCAAGCGCGCTGACGATCACCAACTGGTCGGCGTTGGCCACCACCACCCGTTCCAGCCGGCCCTCGGCGGTGGTCTCGTCGTCGTCGGCGGTGCGGCGCAGCACCGAGCGACGCTCGGCGATCCGGACGATCCGGGCGAGCGCGCCCTCCGCCCCGGACGTGTCCCCGACCAGGCTGACCCGGTCGCCCACCACCACCGACTTGCGGCCCAGCTCGCGGGCGCGCATCGCGGTCACCGTGGGCAGTTCGGCCCCCACCACGCCGCGCTCGGCCCCGGCCAGCACGCACTGGTAGCGCCCCCGGTCGACGGCGATGACGAAACCGTCCACCGCGTCGTTGTGCTGGGGCCGGGTGCGGGTACGCGGGCGCGACGACTTTCCGGGCCGGACCCGTACGTCGTCCTCGTCGTACTCCCGCCGCTTGGTCGCCAGGGCCTGTCCTCTTCTCAGCTCTTTCCGGTCACCATTGCTGACCATAGTGCCGGGAACTCGGGCATGGTCTTGGAGGTGCACCCCACGTCGTCCACCTCGATGCCGGGGACGGCGAGGCCGGCCACCGCGGCGGCGTGCGCCATCCGGTGGTCGTGGTAGGTGCGGAAGATCCCGCCGCGCACCGGGCGGGGCCGGATCTCCAGCCCGTCCGGCAACTCGGTGATGTCCGCCCCGAGCGCGGTGAACTCCCGCGCGAGCGCGGCGAGCCGGTCGGTCTCGTGGCCCCGGATGTGCCCGACGCCGGTGAACACCGACGGCGAGTCGGCAAGCATGGCCAGCGCGGTCAGCGCCGGGGTCAGCTCGCTGACGTCGGAGAGGTCGGCGGTCAGGCCGTGCACCACGCCGGTGCCCCGCACGGTCAGCCCGGCGGTGGTGAGCGTGACCTCACCGCCCATCCGTTGCAGCAACGAGCGGAGTTGTTCGACAGGTTGGGCGCTTCTGTGCGGCCAGCCCTGCAGGGTGACCTCACCACCGGTGACCAGGGCGGCGGCGAAGAACGGCACGGCTCCGGAGAGGTCCGGTTCGATCTCCCAGCCGCGCCCGGTGAGCGGGCCGGGCTCGACGGTCCACACGTCGGGGGTGCTGTCGTCGACGGCCGCGCCGGCGGCCCGCAACATCCGTACCGTCATCCGCAGGTGCGGCGCGGAGGGCACCGGCGGGCCGACGTGACGCACCACGACGCCCCTGTCGAAGCGCGGGGCGGCCAGCAACAACGCGGAGACGAACTGGCTGGACACGGACGCGTCGAGCACCACCTCGCCGCCGGTGACCCGGCCGGAGCCGAACACGGTGAGCGGCAGGCTGCCGGTGCCGGTGACGTCGATCCGGACGCCGAGCGAGCGCAGTGCGCCGACCAGCGGGCCGAGCGGCCGGGTGCGGACGTACGGGTCGCCGTCGAAGGTGACCGGCCCGTCGGCCAGCCCGGCCACCGGCGGCACGAACCGCATCACGGTGCCGGCCAGGCCCACGTCGACGTGGGCGGGGCCGACCAGCGGGTGCGGCCGGACCAGCCAGCGCTCGTCGTCGCTTATCGAGACGTGTGCGCCCATCGCCCGCAGGCCGGCGGCCATCAACTCGGTGTCGCGGGCCCGCAGCGGCTCGGCCAGCGTTGACGGCCCGGCGGCCAGCGCACTGAGCACCAGGGCGCGCGCGGTCATCGATTTGGACCCGGGCAGGCGCAACGTCGCCGTCACCGGGTTGGACGCGGTCGGTGCGCTCCACGGCTGCGGCGGCCGGGTCGCGGTCAGATTCCCCACGGTTACATTCTGCCGCGTTGGCCGGCCGGCGACGGGCAGCGGTAGTCGTACTCCCGGTTGGCGGGACAGCCGACGGGGCCGCGACGCGTTAGCGTGTCGTCCATGTGCGGCAGGTACGCGACGACCCGGAGCGCCGGTGAGCTGAGCGCGCTGTTCGAGTCGTCCGACGACACCGGCGGCCTGCTCCGACCGGATCACAACGTCGCGCCCACCGACCCGGTGCCGCTGGTCCGGGTCAGCCCCGAGGGGCACCGCAGCCTCTGTGTCGGTCGCTGGGGTCTGCTGCCGCACTGGTCCCGGTCGCCCGCCGGGGCGGCCCGCATGATCAACGCGCGGGCGGAGACGGTGGCCACCAGCCGGGCGTACGCCGGGTCGTTCGCCCGTCGCCGCTGCCTGGTGCCGGCGGACGGTTGGTACGAGTGGGCCCGGCGGCCCGACGGTGGGCGACAGGCCTACTACCTGACGCCGAGCGACGGTTCGGTGCTCGCCCTGGCCGGCATCTGGTCGGTCTGGCAGTCCGAGGCCGAGACCCGGCTCACCTTCAGCGTGCTGACCACCGCGGCGCTCGGCGAGTTGGCCGAGGTGCACGACCGGATGCCGGTGCTGCTGTCGCCCGAGCACTGGTCGTCGTGGCTGGCACCGACCGACGAGCCGGAGCGGCTGCTCGTCCCGGCGTCGGCGGAGCGGCTCGCCGGGTTGGAAATCCGGCCGGTCGGGGCGGCGGTGGGCGACGTCCGTAATGACGGGCCGCAATTGACCGCCCGGGTTTCGGTGGAGCCAACGGTGCGGCCACAGGAGCTGACCCTGTTCTGATACCAACCGGTCCACATCGTCAGGCGCCGATTTGCCAGGGTTGCGCGTGATTCGTCGCCTGGCCGTTCAGTCATGTTCCCGGCAGACCCTTGTCCCGGTGTTGTGAAGTGCGATAGAACACAGCGCCGGTAGTGGCTGTCGATTCGCACGGGGCGGACGACGTCCACCGATCTTGCCGGTCCCACGGGGGAGGTGGGTGGATGACACGGGCGCGTATGCCTCGCCCGCACGAGGTGGCTGCGGCGCGGCGAGATCCGCGACTGCTGCGGGCAGTGCGGGAACGGCGACAGGACGACGCGTGGCGCACCAGAGGCACATGCCAGAGCGTTGATCCGGAGACATTCTTTCCGGCACCAAACGAACCGGCGGACGCCGCCGTCGCGCTGTGCCGCAGTTGCGACGTGCAGGGGTCCTGCCTGGCCTGGGCCCTCGACGTCGGTGACTGCCACGGCGTGTGGGGGGCCACCACACCCCGCGAACGGCGGGCGATGCTTGTCGCCTGGCGTGGCGAGGTCGATCCGGATCCGGACGCCGTCGACGACGCCGGCCCTCCGGTGCGGGATCGTCTGCTCACCCTGGTCCCGTTGAGCTGACCGGCGCACCCGACCCGCACCCGCCGCCGGTCAGGCGGCGCAGAATGGGTCGGTGCTGACCAGCGACGAGATCGACACCCCGCGTGGTTCGGCGCGGATCGACACCGACCTGCCGTCCCGCCCGGCCACCGCTCTGCTCGTGCTCGGGCACGGCGCGGGCGGCAGCGTGGACGCCCCGGACCTGCTCGCGGTCCGGGACGCGGCGGTCGCGGCCGGCCTGGTCGTGGTGCGGGTGACCCAGCCCTACCGGGTCGCGGGTCGACGTGCGCCGGCACCGGCAGGCCATCTCGACGAGGCCTGGACGGCGGTGCTCGCCGTGCTGCGGGAGCGGCACGGCGACGCGTCGACCGTGCTTGTCGGCGGCCGTTCCAGTGGCGCTCGGGTGGCCTGCCGCACGGCCCGTGCGGTGGGTGCGGCCGGGGTGCTCACGTTGGCCTTTCCGCTGCACCCACCCGGGCGGCCGGAGCGTTCCCGCGCCGCCGAGTTGGACACCGGGCTGCCGACGCTCGTCGTCAACGGTGACCGGGACCCGTTCGGGACACCGGAGCCGGGGCCGACCGTGCAGGTGGTGACCCGTCCCGGGGAGACGCACGACCTGCGCCGGGATCCGGTCGGCACCGCTGCCGTCGTCGTGGCCTGGTTGCGCGCCCAGGGCTGGGCACCCGCCTGATCCGGTCGGGCCCCGGCGCGCCCGGGCGACCGTTTCCGGTGCCGGGCGCGGGTCGTTGCATCCGATGGTGCCGCCGGCCCGGTTCGGACCGGCGACACCAGTCCTCCCAGGCCCTTCCTGGTCCCAGCGCCGGCCGCCGTCGGGGCCGGGACCAGGAACGGGGGAGGGGCAGCCGGAATGTCCCAGTGGTCATCTCGCGTTACTAACCCCGGACGACTTTTCTGCGAGGGGGGCGACCGGTGCCGACCGAGACACGAAGCCTGAAACGGGACGAGCGTGACGTCCGGCAGCTGAAGCGGCTGCTGGATGGTCCGGAGTGGCCCGCGACGGCGGGGCCGGGCGGGGCGGGTGCGGTGAGCACTGGCACACCGGCCGGAAGTGAATCTGCGGGCAGGTCCGTGCGCGTATCCTCGGCGGGAAAGCATCCGACGCGAGGGGATGTGCGGTTGACCACCGAGAAGACGGACGAGCGCAGGGCCCGGTTCGAGCGGGACGCGATGCCATTCGTCGATCAGCTCTACGCTGCTGGGCTGCGGATGACCCGCAACCCGGCGGATGCCGAGGACCTGGTTCAGGAGACGTACCTGAAGGCGTACGCGGCCTTCCACCAGTTCGAGCAGGGCACGAACCTGAAGGCCTGGCTCTACCGGATCCTGACCAACACCTACATCAATTCCTACCGCAAGCGGCAGCGCCAGCCGATTCAGGCGCCCACCGAGGAGATCACCGACTGGCAGTTGGCCGAGGCCGAGTCGCACACCTCCAGTGGGCTGCGCTCGGCCGAGACCGAGGCGCTGGACCGGCTGCCGGACAGCGACGTCAAGGAGGCCCTCCAGCAGTTGCCGGAGGAGTTCCGCCTGGCCGTCTACCTCACCGATGTCGAGGGCTTCTCCTACAAGGAGGTCGCGGACATCATGGGCACGCCGATCGGCACGGTGATGTCGCGTCTGCACCGGGGTCGTCGTAATCTGCGCAAGTTGCTAGAGCGCTATGCCGGTGAGCGGGGCTTCAGTGCGGCCCGCTCGGCCAAGGGCTCGACCGCTGCCGCCGGCCGGGAGGTGTGACGTGAGCTGTGGACAGCCGCACGAGACGGACTGCCGTGAAGTGCTCGCGGAGGTTTACCTCTACCTGGATCTGGAGTGCGCCGACGAGCGGCGCTCACTGATCCGGCACCACCTGGACGAGTGCGGGCCCTGCCTGCGTGAGTACGGGCTCGAGCAGGAGGTGCGGGCGTTGGTGGCTCGGTGCTGCGGCAACGAGACCGCGCCGGACGAGCTGCGCGAGCGACTGCGGGTCAAGCTCACCGAGCTGGTGGTCTTCGAGACAAGTGATTCCCGCGAGCTGGCCGACTGAGCGTCGGCGCCGCTGACGGAGCAAAACCGGTGGCCCGGGTCGTTGTCGACCCGGGCCACCGGTGCACCCGGCGTCGGCCGGGTCGAGCTGATCGGTGACGGGCCGCCGGCCCGTCGATCCGTTCAGGAGTTGGGACGCTTGCCGTGGTTCGCGGCGCTCTTCTTACGAGCCTTCTTCTTCCGGGACTTCTTCGCCATGCTGACCTCCTCGTGATTGGGGCGGATCCGTGCTGCCCACGACCTCGGCGTCGGTGCTCCACCGGCGGCCCGGCAGCGGGTCCGACCCGCTGATGGTAGTGCGGTCGGCACCTGCCGCTTCTCCCCGGGGCGGGTGCCCCATCCCGGCGGTGCCGCTGCGCGCCCACCGACGAACGTCGCATGATTGGATACGTCGGCAGGCATATCGCGAAAAGGGAGGGCCCGGACATGGCCGAGGAGATCCGCGCCGAGATGGTGGCGAACGTCTGGAAGGTCGTCGCCACGGCAGGTGACACAGTGGCCGAGGGCGACACCCTGGTGATCCTGGAGTCGATGAAGATGGAGATCCCCGTCGTCGCCGAGTCCGATGGTGTGCTGGAGCAGCTCGCGGTGCACGAGGGCGACGTGGTGCAGGACGGCGACCTGATCGCGGTGATTGCTTGACCGGGGTGCGGGTCCGTCCGGCCGAACCTGCCGACTTCCCGGCGGTGGCCCGGTTGACGGTGGCCGCGTACGAGGCGGACGGCCAGCTCAAGGGCGGACACGGCTACGGCGAGGTGCTTGCCGATGTGTCGACCCGGGCCGCCAGCGGCGCGGTGCTGGTCGCGGTCGACGAGGTGACCGGGGCGGTGCTCGGGTCGGTGACCTTCGTGCTGTCGGGCACCCCGTTCGCCGAGCTGTCCGGGCCGGGCGAGGCGGAGTTCCGGATGCTCGCGGTCGACCCGGGCGCTCAGGGTCGGGGGGTCGGCGCGGCACTGGCGCAGGCGTGCGTGACGCGCGCCGTCGAGCTGGGTTGCACGGCAGTGGTGATCTGCGTCCGGGCCGGGATGGCCGCACCGGCGCACCGGCTCTACGCGCGGCTCGGGTTCGTCCGGGCGCCGGAGAAGGACTGGGCCCCTGCGGCGGGTGTGGACCTGCTCGGCCTGCGACTGGACCTCACAGCCGGCTGAGCCGCCGACGATCAGCCGCGCGGGCTCCCCGACGTGGCCGCCGCACTCTCGTCGGGCTTCGCGGCGGCACCAGCGCCGATCGCGCCCAGCAGTTCGTCGGCCACCTCCAGCGCGAGCCGGCGACGCTCCTCGTTGGTGATGTCCGGTGCCCGTACGGCGAACCAACTCGTGTGCACGGCGAACAGTGACAGCGCGGCGCGCAGTTGGGCGGCGGGGGAGTCGTCGCCCCGGCAGAGGGCGTCGACGAGCTGCATCATCCGGCCGCGCATCTGCTGGCCGGAGGCGAGGCTCTTGAGCACTGTCTGGTTCTGCTCGAAGAAGCGCATCACGGACGGCTGCTCGCCGCCGAACATCGTGTCGGCGTAGCGGGTGATCAGCTCGCGCCGGGTGGCCAGGGTGGCTGGCTGCGTCGCGGCCCAGGCGTTGAGGGCGTCCATCTTCTCCAGCCGGTCCTCGACGAAGCTGGCGACGATGTCGTCCTTGCTCTTGAAGTGGTAGTAGAGCGCGGCCTTCGTGACGTTGAGTCGCTCGGCGATCTCCCGGAGCGAGGTCTTCTCGTACCCCTGCTCGGTGAAGAGCTCGAGCGCGACGGCCTTGATCCGCTCCCGCGTCCCGCCTGTGCTCTCCCTCACCCAAACCCCCCAATTGACTTGACCGTGGCTTCCTACCCAACTTACCGTGCGGCTAGTAAGGTGACTAGCCGGGCGGCAAGTAAGTGTGGCAAACCTCGGGGGGAGCTTACCCATGACTCAGGCAACCCAGGCCGGCGTACGACCCAACAACATCAGGGTCGTGCTGTTCGGGCTGATGATCGCGATGATGCTCGCGATGCTCGACAATATGATCGTCAGCACCGCGCTACCGCGGATCGTCGGCGAGTTCGGCGGCCTCAACCACTTCACCTGGGTGGTCACCGCGTACGTCCTGGGCACCACAGTGTCCACCCCGATCTGGGGCAAGCTCGGCGACCTCTACGGTCGCAAGTCGGTCTTCCTGACCTCGGTCATCATCTTCCTCGTCGGCTCCGCCCTCTGTGGCATGGCCGGCTCCGGGATGCTCGGCGGCCCGCAGGACGGCATGGTCCAGCTCATCGCCTTCCGTGCCGTGCAGGGCCTCGGCGCCGGTGGGCTCATGGTCGGCGTGATGGCGATCATCGGTGACCTCGTCCCGCCCCGCGAGCGTGGGCGCTACCAGGGCATGATCGCCGGCATCATGGCCATCGCCATGGTCGCCGGTCCGCTGGCCGGTGGCTTCATCACCGACCACCTCTCCTGGCGGTGGGCGTTCTACGTGAACCTGCCGCTGGGCGGGATCGCGCTGCTCGTGTTGATCAGCACGATGCACCTGCCGAAGTACCGCACCGAGCACCGGATCGACTGGCTCGGGGCCGGGCTGCTCTCGGTCGGCATCACCGCGATCGTGCTCATCACCACCTGGGGCGGCAACGAGTACGACTGGACGTCACCGCAGATCCTCGGCCTGGCCGTGCTCGGCGCGCTCGCGCTTGTGGCGTTCGGCCTGGTGGAGCGCCGGGTTCAGGAGCCCATCCTGCCGTTGGCGCTCTTCGCGAACCGCAACTTCGCGCTGATCTCGGTGATCGGCTTCCTGCTCGGTTTCGCGATGTTCGGCGCGATGAACTTCCTGCCGCTCTACCAGCAGACCGTGCAGGGGGCGTCGGCGACGAACAGTGGTCTGCTGCTGCTGCCCCTGATGTTCGGCATGCTTGTGGTCTCGCTTGTCATCGGCCGGGCGATCACCAGGAACGGTAGGTACCGGGCGTACCCGATCATCGGTGGCGTGGTGATGACGGCGGGCATGGCGCTGCTGTCCATGCTCGACACCGACACCAGCAAGCTGATGTCGTCGCTGTACATGATCGTGCTCGGCGTCGGCATGGGCTTCCTGATGCAGACGTCGATGCTCATCGCCCAGAACAGCGTGGAGCAGAAGGACCTCGGCGCGGCCAGCGGCGCGGCGACCTTCTTCCGGTCGATCGGCGGCTCGTTCGGCATCTCGCTGTTCGGCGCGATCTTCGCCAACCGGCTGGCCAGCTCCGAGGGCGGTCGAGCCTTCGGGGGCGGCGAGGCCGGCGCCGGCATGGACCTGGCGAAGCTCAAGGACCTGCCGGCCCAGGCCCGCGAGATGGTGCTCGGTGGCCTCTCCGACGCGATCTCGCACGTGTTCCTCTGGGCGGTGGTGTTCACCATCGCGATCCCGGTGCTCGCCTGGTTCATCAAGGAGATCCCGCTGCGCACCGCCAACGAGGCACCGCCGCAGGCCACTCCGGAGGAGGAGGCCGAGATCGCTCTCGGCAAGGCAGCTCCGGTCGCCTGACCCACAACCGCACCGCACGCCGCGTCGTCCCGTCCGGGTCGGCGCGGCGTGCCCGTTCCCGCGACCCGGCTACCTAGCGGGCGCCACGCAGGCGCTGCCAGAGGCGGCGTAGCGGGTTGCGGGGGCGGGGGACTCGGGGCGAGAGCGTGCCGAGCAGTTCGGTGGCCAGGGCCGCGGTGGCCCGGTCCAGTTCCGGCACGGCGAGCGCCAGGTGGGCCAGCGAGACGGCGATCGGGACCGGCCGGGCCCGAGCCACGGCCGCCACGTCGGCGAGCCGTTCCGCCGCCACCGCGGCCACGTCCGACCGTACCGACGGATCCACCCAGGCGGCCGTGACCAGGGCGAACAGCGCCGCCTCGGTGACCCAGTCCTCCACGTCCCAGACCAGATCGAGCAGCACCCGACGCCGGGTCGAACCCTCCCACGGCTCGTCGGTCCGGTGGTGCAGCAGCCCCAGGCAGGCCCACACCTGCACCCCACGAACCCACATCGACGGGTCGTGGGCGGCCAGCAGCCGACCCACCGCGTTCGCCGGTGCCGCCGGCGGGTGCACCAGCAGGCCGAGCAGGTCCGCCACGTCGAGGCCGGCCAGGCCCACCGCCGCGTCGTACGCCGCCGGCGGGTGCGGCCAGGCCGGGTGGGCGAGCTGACCGATCCGTTCGACAGCCGTCGCCGAGGGCGCCGGTAGTGCGGGGGTGGGAACGTTGTCCGTGTAGTGCCACAACCGTTGGGCGGACGCCCGCCGGGGCTCGCGCGGGTCCGGATCCGACGTGCCGACGACGTCGATCCGCAGCCCGGGGGCGGTGGACGTGGCCGTCCGGACGGCGCTCGGCGGGGCGGCGGCGGACAGTTGTACGGCGCTGCCGGAACCGTTGTCGTCATCGGCCACGGCCTGGCGCAGCGCGTCGACGAGTGGGCCGCCGGCCGGGGTCAGCTGGCCGAGCCAGGGTCGGCCTCGGCAGCACTGCGCCAGGTCACCGTGCTCGTGGCTGTCGTCGGGGTGGTCGCGGACGAAGTCGGCGAGCGCGACCAGGTGGGCCAGGTCGCCGTCGCGCAGGTGCCGGAGCCGGTGCGCGGTGTGCACAGCGCAGTCGAAGGACGGGTCGCGGGCCAGCGCCCGCTCGGTCCACTCCAGTGCCTCGTCCAGCCGGCCGATCTCGGCCAGGGTGCCGGCGATGTCCGCGTAGATCGCCAGGTCGTCCGGGTCCAGCTCGACGGCCCGAGTGAGGGCCGCGAGGCCGTCGCGGGTCCGGCCCGCGCTGCGGTACGCGTACCCGAGCCAGACCTCGCCCATCTTCGAGCGTTGTGCGCGTACCCCTCGGGTGGCCCAGCGCACCGCAAGCGCCGCCTCGCCGAGACGCCGGGCCAGCGCGGACGCCGCACCCAGCAACAGGCCGTGCTCGGGATGGACGGTGGCCGCGTTGCGGGCCAGCGTGAGGTACGGCGTGAGGGCACCCCGGTCGACCCGCGGCACCGGGTCGGGCAGCGCGGCGCAGATCTGCATGAGGGTGCGGGCGATGTGCTCCGGGTCCAACCGTTCGGCCAGCTCGGGCGCGGTGACCCAGGGCACGCCGGCCCACTCGGTGCCGGGCGCGTACGCGGTCGCCGCGGCCAGCAGCTCCAGCCCCTCGGCCGGACGGCCGGCGGTGGCGAGCAGGTGGGCGCGGGCGACGACCGAGCCCACGAAGGCGTGGTGGTTGAGCGGGAAGAGGCCGAGGCCACCGCCGCTGGCCGCGGCGAGCCGGGCCAGCGTCTCGTGTACCTCCGGGAGGGTCGGGGCCTGCGCCAGTGCGCCGGCGAGGTGGCCGGCGGCGTGGTGCAGGTCGCCCTCGTCGAGTGCCAGCCGGGCCAGCGCCAGCTCCTCCGTCGCGGAGAGCGCGGGGTCGTCCGTTCCCTCGGGCACGTCGTCCTCTCATCGCTGGGCTTGGCCGGGTGCGGCCCCGCCCAGCTTAGTTGATATTGAGATCAATTGGTGATCATCTGCGCACTCCTGCTCGTTCGATTGCCGAGATAGGCTTAAAAGTGCAAGACTGAGCAAGAACCGCGCGGCAATCGCGCAGGGGAGGGGTTTCCGTGACACGTGCAGGGGCCGGGATGGCCGCCGACATCGACGAGCAGCCGGCTGGCTACGCCCGTCTGCTCTCGGCCGCCAACGCCGCGGAGATCGCGCGAGTGGCGGCGGTCATCGCCGAACGTCGCCCCCGGCACGTGGTCTTCACCGCCCGGGGCACCTCCGACCACGCGGCCCTCTACGGGGCGTACCTGACCGAGATCCGGCTCGGCCTGCCCGCCGGGCTCGCCTCGCCCAGCGCGGTAACCCTGTTCGGGGCCCGACCCGATCTGTCGGACGCGCTTGTCGTCGGGGTCAGCCAGAGCGGGGGTTCACCCGACCTGGCCGAGGTGCTACGCGCCGCCCGCGCCTCCGGAGCGCTGACCCTCGCGGTGACGAACGCGCCGGAGTCGCCGCTTGTGGAGGTGGCCGAGCTGAGCGTCGACATCGCCGCCGGGCACGAGCGGGCGGTGGCCGCCACCAAGACGTACACCGCCGAGCTGCTCGCCCTGCTGATGCTCGTGGAGGGGATCCGGGCCGGCGACGGCGTGCTCCCGGCGGACGAACGGGAGGCGCTCGACGCGCTGCCCGAGTTGGCCGCCCGCACCCTGGCCGACGACACCCCGACCCGGCTCGCGCCGCGCTACCGGTTCGCCCGCCAGTTGGTCACCACCGGCCGGGGGTACGCCTACCCGACCGCCCGGGAGGCGGCGTTGAAGCTGATGGAGACCTCGTACCTGCCGGCGCTCGCCTTCTCCGGCGCCGATCTGCTGCACGGCCCACTCGCGATGACCGACCCGGAGGTTCCGGTGCTCGCGGTGGTCGGCTCCGGCCCCGGTGGCCGGTCGATGGGCGAGGTGCTGCCCCGCCTCGGCGAACGCCGCGCCGACGTCGTTGTGGTCGGCTCCGCCGACGTGCCGGGCGCCACCCGGCTGGCCGTGCCCGAGGTCGACGAGCGGTACGCCCCACTGCTGGACATCCTGCCGTTGCAGCGGTTGGCGCTGGCCCTGGCGCTCACCCGAGGTGAGGATCCAGACGCGCCGCGCGGGTTGAAGAAGGTCACCGCGACGATGTGAGGGGCGGCGTGGCACCCTGGTCACCGTGTCCACGCTGCGCGACCTCGCCGAGGAGCACACCCATCTCCGTCCGGCCGACATCGACCACCTGCACCGCATCGCCGGCGACTGGCAACTGCTCTCCGATCTCTCCTTCGCCGACCTGTTGCTCTGGGTGCCGGTCGACACCGAGGGCACGTTCCTCTGCGTCGCCCAGGTCCGCCCGACCACCGCACCCACCGCCTACCAGGACGACCAGGTGGGGCGGATCGTCGGCGGTTCCGAGGTGGCCCACCTCGGGGTGGCGTACTCCCAGGGCCGGATCTGGCGGGAGGGCGACCCGGTCTGGTACGGCGACGTGCCGGCCCGGCACGAGGCGATCCCGGTCCGGTTGCGGACCGCCGAGGGGGAGGCCGGCGAGGTGATCGCCGTGGTGGGGCGGGACACCAACCTCTCCACCGCGCGCACCCCGAGCCAACTGGAGCTCAACTACCTGACCACCGCCGACGACCTGGCGCAGATGATCGCGGACGGCACCTTCCCGCCACCACGGCACCCGGGCGAGACCACCTCCGCACCCCGGGTCGGCGACGGCCTGGTCCGGCTCGATGCCGGCGGCAAGGTCACCTACGCCAGCCCGAACGCGCAGTCCGCGTACCGCCGGTTGGGCTACGCCGCACACCTGGTGGGCGAGGATCTGGCCGCGCTGCACCGCCGGCTGGCCGGGGATCCGCTGGACGGCACCGAGGCGGCGAACGGCATCCTGGCCGCCCTGCGCGGCGAGGCGCCACCCCGACGGGAGATCGACGCGCGGGGTGCCACGATGCTCACCCGGGCGCTGCCACTGATGCCCGCCGGAGTGCCGATCGGCGCGCTCGTGCTGGTCCGCGACATCACCGAGGTTCGCCGTCGGGATCGGGCACTGATCACCAAGGACGCCACGATCCGGGAGATCCACCACCGGGTGAAGAACAATCTCCAGACCGTTGCCGCGCTGCTGCGGTTGCAGGCCCGCCGGGTGGCCATGCCGGAGGCCCGCGTCGCGCTTGAGGAATCGGTGCGCCGGGTCGCCTCGATCGCCCTGGTGCACGAGACGCTCTCGATGTCCAGCGACGAGGCTGTCGAGTTCGACGGCATCGTGGACCGGGTGGCCAGCGCGGCGACCGAGGTCGCGGCGACCGAGGTGAGCGTCGGCATGCGTCGACGGGGCAGCTTCGGCGTGCTGCCGGCGGAGATCGCCACCTCGCTGGTGATGGTCCTCAACGAGTTGCTGCTCAACGCCGTCGAGCACGGCTTCCCGCCGGCCGACGAGGTGGACGACGCCCCCGCGCCCGTCGCCGGTCCGGGTCTGGTGCCGGCGGTCGCCCCCGAGGTTGATGACGCGATCAGGCCGGAGGTGGTGGTCTCGGCGCACCGGTTCCGCAAGATGCTGCACGTCTCGGTGACCGACAACGGACGAGGGCTGCCGCCGGGCTTCGACGCGGAGCAGGCCAGCCGGCTCGGCCTCCAGATCGTCCGGGCCCTGGTCACCGGGGAGTTGCGCGGCACCATCGAGCTGCGGGCCGGCGCCACCGGCGGCACCGAGGCGGTCCTTGTCGTCCCACTGGCCCGCAACAGCCACGAAGGCCGCTCACCGGCCTGATCGCCGCCGTCAGCGGGTCAACAGGGCGACGGTCAGGCCGGGGCGCGGCCAGACCTGGGCGACAGCGAAGTCGGCGCGCAGGGCGTCGCCCTTGGCACCGGTCACGGCGGCCAGCGGATCGGCGTGCCGGCCGGAGATCACCAGCCACACCCGGGTCGTGCCGGCCAGGCACTGTGCCGGTTGGGGGCACTCGGCCGCCCACAGGTCGCCCCGGCGGACCTCGTCCTCGGTGACCAGCACGTCCCGTGGGGGGTCGTCGAGGTGGTACTCGATGCCGAGGTCGAGGAAGAGCCAGCTCTGCCGGGGCGAGTAGACCACCGCGTCGCCCGGCCGCTGACCCTCGGCGATCACCCGAGCCACACCCGCGTAGTCCACCGGCGCGCTGCGCGGCCATTCGTGGGTACGCCGCAGCGCCGCCTGGTCGGGAAGGCCGAGCAACCCGGCCAGGAGCACCACGGCGAGCGCGGCCGGCGCGGCCACCGCGGCCAGCGCCGCGCCCGCCAGCAGGCAGGCGAAGGGCACCACGAAGACCAGGTACCGGGGCACCCACAGTGGTACGACCTCACCGGCGGCGAAGAGCAGCAGCACGGGCAGCAGCACCGCGCTCACCGGTAGCAGGGCCCGCCGCCCGAGCCGGGCCGCCCCCAGCGCGGCGACCCCGACCAGCAGTCCGCCCACCACGCTGCTCTGTGCCACGCCGCCGGGCAGCGCGGTCAGGTCGTCCAACCTGACCAGGCTCACCCAGTTCAGCTGGCGGGAGCGTTGGGCCCGGGCCTTGAGCAGCAGGGGAGCGACAAGCAGAGCAACCGGAACCACGGCGACCACCCACCGCCACACCCGCCGGTCCCGCTCGCCGGCGCGACGGTCCCGGCCGGCGGTGGTTCGGCCCTGGGCGCCGGTGGGCCGGTCC
Organism: Micromonospora sp. NPDC049047; assembly: GCF_040649135.1. Lineage (NCBI taxonomy): Bacteria > Bacillati > Actinomycetota > Actinomycetes > Micromonosporales > Micromonosporaceae > Micromonospora > Micromonospora sp. NPDC049047. The sequence goes on along the minus strand of NZ_JBEZEY010000022.1, from coordinate 22,864 downwards.
CGGCCGGCGGTGGTTTGGCCCTGGTGGGCGGTGGGTTGGTCCGGGGTGGCGACGCCGGCTGCGGCTGGGCCGCGCCACCAGGCCAGCAGGACTACCAGAGCGTGCGCCGCGAGCAGGCTGAGCGCGATCAGGTGGATGAGCCCGAGGGCGGCCACCGCGGCGGCGTAACCGGCCCACCGGGTCCAGCTCGGCCGGCGCAGTGCGGCCACCAGCAGCAGGGTGGCGAGCACCGCGAGCATGGTGGCCAACGCGTACGGGCGGGCCTCCTGCCCGTAGCGGGACGTGCCGGGGAGGACCGCGAACAGCAGCCCGGCGAACAGCCCGGTGCGCCGGTCGACAAGCCGCGCGCCGAGCACGGCGAGCAACCCGGCCGCCACCGTCATCGCCAGCACGGCCGGAGTGCGCAGGGCGATCGTGGAGTCGCCGAAGATCGCGGTCCAGCCGTGCATCAGCAGGTAGTACGGCCCGGTGGCGGCGTCGATGGTGCCGGCCAACCGGGCCAGCTCGTCGGGCGACCGGCTGGCCGCGCTCCAGGTCGCCAACTCGTCGCGCCAGAGCTGGGCCGAACCCAGTCCGGTCAGGGTCACCACCAGGGTCAGCAGCGCCGGGGAGAGCCAGACCGGTACGCGGCGCAGGTGGTCCCACGCCGCACCGGTCGACTCGGACAATCTGCCCACGGTTCGAGCCTGCCACGCCTGGCCCGCCGTTGGGTGTCAGCCGGGCGCAGGCGGTCGGCGCCAGGCCGGCATCACGTCGTTCGGTCGGGCGGTCTTCGCCGGATCACGCTCGACCAGATCGCCGAGCACGGCATCGATCCGCTCGATCAGTTCGTCGTCCAGCCGTACCGTGGCCGCACCGGCCGTCTCGGCGAGCTGCTCGGGTCGGGACGCGCCGACGATCGCGCTGGCCACTGTTGGTCGGTGCAACACCCACGCCACCGCCAGCTGGGCCATCGTGCAGCCGGCGGCATCGGCGACCGACCGGAGCTGGCGGACCCGGGAGAGCAGGAGATCCGACGAGTAGCGGGCGATGAACGACCCGCCGAAGTCGTCGGTGGCCCGGGAGTCGGCGGGCGGGCGTTGGCCGGGTTGGTACTTGCCGGTCAGCACGCCCATCGCCAGCGGCGCCCAGGCGAGCTGGCCCAACCCGAGTTCCGCGCTGGTCGGCACCACCTCGGCCTCCACCACCCGCCACAGCATCGAGTACTGCGGCTGGTTGGCGATGAACGGGACCCGCAGTTCGGCGGCGAGCCGCAGGCCCGCCCGCAGCTGCGGGGCGGTCCACTCGGAGGCGCCGACGTAGAGCACCTTGCCCTGGCGGACCAGGTCGGCGAAGGCGAGCATCGTCTCCTCCAACGGCACCGTGTCGTCGTACCGGTGGGCCTGGTAGAGGTCGACGTAGTCGGTGCCCAGCCGGCCCAGCGAGGCGTGGCAGCTCTCGATGATGTGCTTGCGGGACAGCCCGGCGTCGTTGGCTCCCGGCCCGACCGGCAGGAACACCTTCGTGCACAGCTCGACCGAGCTGCGCCGGACGCCGCGCAGCGCCTTGCCCAGCGCCTCCTCGGCCCGACCTTGGGCGTACCGGTCGGCGGTGTCGAAGGTGGTGATGCCCGCGTCCAGGGCGGCGCCCACGCAGGCGGCCGCCGCGTCGTCGTCGAGCTGATTGCCGTGGGTGACCCAGTTGCCGTACGCGACCGCGCTGACGCGCAGGCCCGACCGGCCCAGTTGTCTGTACTCCATGTGAGGATCCTCGGGCCGTCCCGAGCTGTCGCCGAAGCGTTCGAGCGTGATCGAATCCGTCGGTGATCGAGATTCGGTTCTCGCCTGACGACCTGAGCCGGGTGCGGTTCGTGCACTCGCCCCTGGCCGAGCTGGTGGCCAGCTCCTGGGCTTTGCGTAAGCCGGCGAAGTACTGGATGCACCGGCCGTGGCGGGAGCGCGCCGAGCGGCTGCTGCCGGATGCCGGCCTCGAGCCGCTGCTGGCGGTGCTCAGATCGGCAAACGGCTACGTGCCGGACTTCCTCACCCCGATCGGGGTGACACCGAACCTGGCCGCCGAGTTACGGGCGGTCGCCGACACCGACCCGTCCCGGGTGCGACGGCAACTGGAACGCGCCGGTGCTCCCCGGCTGTCCCCTGACGAACTGGTCGCGCAGCTCCACAGGTACTTCACACTGCTGATCGCACCGGACTGGCCCCGGCTGCGGGCGCTCGCGCTGGCCGACATCCGGCGCCGGATGCTGCTCGCCGCCGAGCAGGGTGGGCGCACCCTGCTCCGCGAGGTGCACCCGTTGATCCGGTGGGACGGCGCGGCGCTGCGGGTCGCCGTCGGCACGAAAGTGCCTGCCGGCCTGGACGGACGCCCGTGGACGTTGCTGCCCACCGCGTTCTCCGGACCGACTGTCCATGCGATCATGGAGGGCGACGCCGGGCCCGCCCTCTGCTATCCGCCGGCCGGGCTGGGCGGGCTGTGGGATTCGCCGCCGCCCAGCGCGGCGCTGGGCGCTCTGCTGGGCAGTACCCGGGCGGCGGCGCTGTCCCTGCTCGACACCCCGCTGAGCACCGGTGAGCTGGCCGCGATGTTGGGGCTCGCGCCGGCGACCGCGTCGCACCACCTCACCACCCTGCGAGACAACGGCCTGATCACCGGCGTACGGCAGGGGAGAGTGGTGCGTTATGCCCGAACTATCCTTGGTGACCAACTGGTCGGCTGACCGTCGGCCCGTGATGTGGGATCCAGCACGCGGACATTGGCCGACCCCCTTCAGGTGTGGGAGCATGGGCGCATGACCGCCGCAGTCGTCCGCCGCTTCGTGGCACGTCGCCACGTCGATTACGGCCGCGTGCGCAGCGCGATCTGTCCGGCTTACTGACGACGCCCGACCAATCTGTCTCGGGCGCGCTCCGCGCCGGCTGTCTGAAGACACCGTTGTCCCGCCCGCTTCGCCGGGCCGGCCGTCGCGCCCCGCGTACCCCCGAGGCACAGCAGACAACGGAGGACGCCGCGATGGCGGTCAGCAGCAGCCCTGCCCGTTCCGAGGACCCGACGACCCGCCCGACCCGGGCGCCGCGCCGGCCCCGGGGTGAGGGTCAGTGGGCGCTCGGCCACCGTGAGCCGCTCAACCCCAATGAGCGGATCAAGAAGGACGACGACCCGCTCAACGTCCGGGCCCGGATCGAGACAATCTACGCGCACCGTGGCTTCGCCTCCATCGACCCGCAGGATCTGCGCGGCCGGTTCCGCTGGTGGGGCCTCTACACCCAGCGCAAGGCGGGCATCGACGGCGGGCGCACCGCCGTGCTGGAGCCGCACGAGCTGGAGGACGAGTTCTTCATGCTGCGGGTCCGCATCGACGGCGGCCAGCTCAGCCTGGCCCAGCTGCGGGTGATCGCGGACATCTCCCGGGAGTTCGCCAGGGACACCGCCGACATCACCGACCGGCAGAACATCCAGTACCACTGGATCCGGGTCGAGGACATGCCGGAGATCTGGCGTCGGCTGGAGTCGGTAGGCCTGCAGACCACCGAGGCGTGCGGCGACTGCCCGCGCATCGTGCTGGGCAGCCCGGTCGCCGGGGTGGCCCGCGACGAGCTGCTCGACCCGACGCCGGCGATCGACGAGATCGTCGCCCGGTACGTCGGCGACAAGCAGTTCTCCAACCTGCCCCGCAAGTTCAAGACATCGATCTCCTGGCTTGTCGACACCCCGTACGAGTCGAACGACATCGCCCTGCTCGGCGTCGACCACCCCGAGCACGGGCCGGGCTTCGACCTCTGGGTCGGTGGCGGGCTCTCCACCAACCCGATGCTGGCCCAGCGGCTCGGCGTCTGGGTGCCGCTGGCCGAGATCCCCGACGTGTGGGCCGGGGTGGTCGGGATCTTCCGCGACTACGGCTACCGCCGGCTGCGCAACCGGGCCCGGCTGAAGTTCCTGGTGGCCGACTGGGGTGTGGCGCGCTTCCGGGAGGTGCTGGAGAAGGAATACCTGGGGCGTACGTTGCTCGACGGCCCCGCCCCGGAGCTGCCGGCGAAGCCGATCGACCACGTGGGCGTGCACGAGCAGGCCGACGGGCGGCACTACGTGGGCGCCGCGCCGGTGGTCGGGCGGGTCTCCGGTGGGCAGCTCGCCGAGCTGGCCGACGTGGTCGAGGCGCACGGCAGCGACCGGGTGCGACTCACCCCGTACCAGAAGCTGCTGGTGCTCGACGTGCCGTCGGAGCGGACGGAGTCGCTCGTCGACGCGCTGCGTGGCATCGGCCTGGAGGCCCGGCCGTCGGCCTGGCGGCGCGGCACCATGGCGTGCACCGGCATCGAGTACTGCAAGTTGGCGATCGTCGAGACCAAGGCCCGCGGCGAGGAGTTGGTGGCCCGGCTGGAGCAGCGGCTGCGCGACTTCGACGCGGACATCTCGATCCACATCAACGGCTGCCCCAACGCGTGTGCCCGCACCCAGGTGGCCGACATCGGCCTCAAGGGTCAACTGGTGGTCGGTCCGGACGGCCGGCAGGTGGAGGGCTTCCAGGTGCACCTGGGCGGCGGCCTGGGCATGGCCCAGGGCCAGACCGCCGGCTTCGGCCGCAAGCTGCGCGGCCTGAAGACAACCGCCGACGAGCTTCCGGAGTACGTGGAACGGCTGGCCCGCCGCTACCTGGCCGGGCGGAGCGAGGGCGAGACGTTCGCCAACTGGGTGATCAGAGTCGACGAGGAGGAACTGCGGTGAGCAGCGAAAACCGAGCGGCACCTCTGTACTGCCCCTACTGCGGCGAGGAGGACCTGCGGCCGCACGAGGCGGGGCACGGCGCCTGGGAGTGCCACGCCTGCGCACGGGTCTTCTCGGTGAAGTTCACCGGGCTGCTCTCCCGGGCGGTGACCCGATGAGTCTCGTCTCCGCCGCGAGCCTGCGCCTGGTCGGGCCGGGCGCTGTCACCTCGACCGAGTCGGTCGGGCGTAACCCGGACGAGCTGCGGACGCTTGCCGAGCAGGCGGCCCGGGATCTGGAGGGCGCCCCGGCGCTGGAGATCGCCAGGTGGGCGGCGCAGACCTTCGGCGACCGGTTCTGCGTCACCAGCTCGATGGCCGACGCCGTGCTGGCGCACCTGGTGTCCCGGGTCGCCCCCGGGGTGGACGTGGTATTCCTCGACACCGGTCTGCACTTCCCGGAGACGCTGCGCGTGCGCGACGAGGTGGCCCGCACGCTGCCGGTGAACGTCCGGTCGATCCGGCCCCGGCTCACCGTGGGGCAGCAGGACGGCCAGTACGGTCCGCGGCTGTTCAACAAGTCGCCGGACGACTGCTGCCAGCTGCGCAAGGTGGAGCCGTTGGAGCGGGCCCTGTCCGGGTACGACGCCTGGGCCGCGGGCCTGCGCCGGGACGAGTCGCCGACCCGGGCCAACACGCCGGTGGTGACCTTCGACGCGCGGCGCGGCAAGGTCAAGGTCAATCCGATCGCGGCCTGGACGCAGGCGGATGTGGACGCCTACATCGCCCGCTTCAACGTGCCGGTGAACGAGCTGTTCAAGCAGGGGTACGGGTCGATCGGCTGCTGGCCGTGCACCCGCCGGACCAAGGCCGGCGAGGATGCGCGGGCCGGCCGGTGGGCCATGTTCGAGAAGACCGAGTGCGGGCTGCACGTCTGACCTCGCCGGCGACCACCCCGACCGGCCCTGGTGCGGCCGGAGGGGCGGACCCGGTGGTGCTTGTCGCACACGGCAGCCGGGATCCACGAGCGGCCGATGCCACCCGGGCGCTCGCCCGTGCCGTGTCGGCCGCCCGGCCCGGTACCCCGGTCCTCGCGAGTTGGCTTGACCACACCGAGCCGGGGCCGACCGAGGTGCTGCGTGGCCTGGCGGCGGCCGGGCACCGTCAGGCGGTGCTGGTGCCGCTGCTGCTGACTGCCGCGTACCACAATCGGGTGGACATTCCGGCTGCGGTGAGCGCGGCGGTGCGGGCCGAGCCGGCACTTGCGGTGCGGGTGACCGACGTGCTCGGCCCGGCGGACGGCACCGTCGACCCGGGGCTGCTGGGTGGGCTGCGTCGACGCCTCGCCGAGGCGCGGCCGGGCCGCTTCGACGCGCTGGTGTTGGCCGCGGCGGGCACCCGGGACGCGCGGGCCCGCCGGTCGGTGGGTCAGGCCGCGGACGCGCTCGGCGCGGAGTTCGGGGTGCGCTGTCGGGTGGCGTACGCCTCGGCGGCTCCCCCGGCGGCCGGGGTTGCGGTGTCCCGGCTACGTGCGGCCGGTGCCCGGCGGGTAGCGGTGTGCGCGTACTTCCTGGCGCCGGGCCTGTTCCACGACGCGGTGACCGAGGCGGCTCGAGCGGCCGGCGCGGTGGCGGTGTCCGCCCCGTTGACCGATGCGCCGGAACTGGCCGAGGTGGTGCTGCGCCGGGTCGATGACGGGTCGTGCGGCCACGTCGTGGCACCTGCCGGTTGAGGCCGGAGCGGACAGCGGAACGCCCCGGTGGGCGGACCCACCGGGGCGTACAGCTGTGTCGTTGGGATCAGGCGGAGTGAGCGCGCAGCACGCGGAGGCCGCCGCGCCGCTTGACGGCACGCCGTTCCTCTTCGCTCATCCCGCCCCAGACGCCGGCGTCCTGACCCGACTCGAGCGCCCACTGCAGGCACTGGTCGGTCACGGAGCAGCGCCTGCAGACGGCCTTGGCCTGCTCGACCTGCAGGAGAGCCGGCCCGGACGTCCCGATCGGGAAGAACAGTTCCGGGTCCTCGTCGCGGCAGACAGCATGGTGACGCCAGTCCATGGCGGCAACACTCCTCATTCTGGATGGGTGGCAACAATTGCTTGGTCGTGCTTTTCCTATATGCATCCGCAGTGCCGATGGTGACGGTTAGCGTCCGTCTATTCGGCAGTGCGTGAGCAGGCTGTTAGCGCCGGGGACCTGCTGGAACAGCTCAACCTGACGAGCATATCCAGGCAATGTCCCGGTAACTCAAGTTCGCTTGTGAATACTTTCACGAACAGTCGTGATGTCAAGGGTGACGCTCGGAAAAACTCCGGGCGGTGAGCAAGCCCACAGCCCGTTTGCCCGGTTTTCGGGGCTTTCCCGATTACCCGCCGTGCCACAGTCGAGGATCAATATAGTACAGTCCGCGTGACATTGCTGACATTTCCGGCACCTGCCCCTCGGCGTGGCGGTGGCCTGTCGGCGCGGTTGCGGCCACCGTGTCGACCTAGGGCAGTACCCGAGACCTAGCAGATTACTCTCAGTGCGGCGGGAACGGAGGTGAATCTGACTTTCTCCCGCTCGCCGAGATAGTCGCCGTCCAGCTGGAACGCCTGCGGACGGGCGGAGAGCAGGGTGAACTCCGCAGTGTCGTGGATTCGTAACACCTGTCGACCGCGCGGATCCGGCTGCCGGGACAGGAACTGCGTCACTGTCCGTGTTGTGCTAGCCACCCGGAGCTGACGCAGGGCCAGCACATCGAGCCCGAGATCGAACGATGCCGACGGGTTCGGGTTGACCTCCCGGTCGCCCAGGTACGTCCACGGTGCCGTGTTCTGGATGATGACGGTGGCCAACTCGGCCTCGGCCAGCTCGCCCGGACGTTCCAGCACGATCGCCGGGTGCCGCCGGTCCGAGGCGAAGAAGTACTGGTTCATGATCGAGCGCAGGTAGAGCGTCGGCGTGGACACCCGGCCCTTGCGCCGGGCCTGCTCCACCCGGTGGATGACCGCGGCGTCCAGCCCGAAGCCGGCGCAGAAGGTGAAGTAGCGGTCGTCCGCGCGGCCCAGCCCGACAGTGCGGCTCCGGCCCAGCCGTAACCCTTCGAGGATCATGCTGGTCGCCTCCGGCCACTCCCGGGGCAGGCCCAACGCGCGGGCGAACACGTTCGTCGAGCCGCCCGGCACTGTCGCCAGCGCGGGCAGTCGTTCGGCCATCGGCACGCCGACGGCGCCGGGCGGCGGGTCGGCCGTCATCAGGCCGTTCACCACCTCGTTCACTGTGCCGTCGCCACCCAGGGTGACGACCAGGTCGACGCCCTCCGCCGCGGCCTCCCGCGCCAGCGCCATCGCGTGCCCGCGCCGCCGGGTGTAGCGCACGCTGAGGTCGACTTCGCTGCGCAGCGCCCGGACGAGCACGTCCCGGCTGCGTTCGCTGGTGGTGGTGGCCTTTGGATTGACCACCAGGACGGCGTGCATGGGCGGCACTGTACCTCCCGGTAGCCCGGGTATCGTGGCGCGCGTGACCATCGACTCGGCCCCGTTTCCCGTCACGCTCCGCTGGGCGGTCCGGCTGTTGTGGGCGGAGGCGGCCGCCGTCGGGCTGGTCGCGGCATGGCTGGTCTGGGCCGATCTCACGGCCACCACCACCCATCTGGCCTCGGCGTTGCTGGTTACCGCGTTCGCCATCGGGGCCGCGGTCGCGCTCTGGGCGCTGGGCCGGGCCCTGTCACAGCGCAAAGCGGGCACCCGCGCGCCTGCGATAGTGCTTCAGCTGATGCTGCTACCGATCGGATGGTTCATGATCCAGGGCGGGTTGGGCTGGCTGGGCGTGCCGCTGATGGTGCTCGGGCTGGGCGTGGGCTGGCTGCTGGTCTGCCCCCCGACGACCCGGGCACTCGGCTTCGAGTGACCGACCTGGCCCGTCGAGCCGGTCAGTAGCCGCCGGAGCGGCGGGTGAGCAGCGCGATGGTGGCCCGACCGTCGACGGCCGTGGCGGATGCCGACGTCGTCAACGCGGTAAGCACCTTCCAGGCGAAGGACGACTCGGCCGGCAGCGTGGCACCCCGCACTGTCGGCACTGTCACCTCGACTGTCAGCGCGTCCTCGGTGACCGCGAAGCGGCACTCCAACTCGGCGTCGCGGGTGGCGATGGCGAGCAGCATGGCGCACGCCTCGTCGACAGCGATTCGCAGATCCTCGATCTCGTCGAGCGCGAACTGCAACCGGGCCGCGAGACCGGCGGTGGCGGTGCGGAGCACGCCAAGGTAACCGCCGTCGGCAGGCACAGTGAGGTGCACCACGTCGTCGTCGGTCGCTGGCTGGCCAGTCAGTTGAGTCACGCCTCATCCCCCCGGTCGGGGACTCTACCCGGTCGGTCGTCCGTACGCGTGCCAGCGGTGGCGGCCTGGCCGGCGAGCGCCCGCAGCGCCTCGCCACTGAGCCGGTAGGGGACCCACTCGCTCATCTGCTCCGCACCGATCGAGGCGTAGAACCCGGCGGCCGGGTTCCAGTCGATCATCCACCACTCCAGCCGCCGGTAGCCACGTCGTACGCAGATCTCGGCGAGCGTGGCGAGCAGCGACCGACCCGCCCCGGAACCCCGGGCGGTCGGTCGGACGTACAGGTCCTCCAGGTAGATGCCGTGTACGCCGGCCCAGGTGGAGAAGTTGAGGAACCACAGGGCGAAGCCGATCGGCTCGTCCCGCTCGTCCACCGCGACGTGACCGAAGAGCGCCGGTGCGGGACCGAAGAGGGCCGAGGAGAGCTGTTCGGCCGTGAGGTGACACTGGTCGGGGGCGCGTTCGTACTCCGCCAGCTCGTGCACCATGGCGACGACGGCCGGCACGTCCTCGGGACGTGCCGGCCGGATCGTCGGGATGACCGGTACGGTCACGCCTTCTTGGTCTCCCAGAAGATCTTGGCGATCTCGTCGATCTTCGAGAGCAGCTTGTCGGCGGTGGCCGGGTCGAGGCTGCCCTTGACGCCACCGGCGCCGGCGAGCTTGGTGGCCTCGTTGAACAGGCTGTGCAGGTTCGGGTACTTCTCGAAGTGCGGCGGCTTGAAGTAGTCGGTCCACAGCACCCAGAGGTGGTGCTTGACCAGCTCGGCGCGCTGCTCCTTGATGATGACGGCCCGGGTGCGGAACTCCGGGTCGGTGTTCGCCTGGTACTTCTCGCAGATCATTTTGACCGATTCGGCCTCGATCCGAGCCTGAGCCGGATCGTAGACACCACACGGCAGGTCGCAGTGTGCGCTCGCGGTGACGCGGGGCGCGAGGATGCGCGGAAATCGCATCAGGATCCTCCATGGGAAGTTTGCGATGATCAAAGGCGACATTACTCCTGGGGATGCTTTCCGAACGGACGGAGGTGAAACCAGTGGAGGCCGATCACCCGCCTGAGGTGGCCCGGTTGCGCGGGCCGCTGACCGCCGTCCTTGTCGTCGGCCCGTCCATGGCACCGACATTGCGGCACGGCGACGCGGTGCTGGTACGCCCCGGCGGTCGGCGGATCCGACCCGGGGACGTGGTGGTCGCGGTCTTCCGGACCCGTCCCGACCTGCTGGTGGTGAAGCGGGCGGTCCGCAAACAGGACGGCGGCTGGTGGCTGCGCGGCGACAACGAGCTGGTCACCGACGACTCGCGGGCGTACGGGGTGGCCGACGTACGAGGGCGGGTGGTGGTCCGCTACTGGCCGCGCCCCGGGCGGGTACGTCGTCACGGGTTATGACCCCGCTCACATCCGGGAGGGGGTGTCGACACTATGCTCGGAAGTGTCCGGGTGACCCCCCGCACCGCGTGCCACCGCTCGCCGCCCACCTCGCGGCCAGGCCCGGCCGCCTCACATCTGCTCGACAGATCCTGGAGTCACCGCCATGTCTTCGTCCACCGTGGACCCCGCTGATCCCGTCTTCCTGCTGCACCGCGGCGGCAAGATGGCCGTCACCTCGACAGTGCCACTGACCAGCCGGGATGACCTCTCCCTGGCGTACACCCCGGGGGTGGCCCGGGTGTGTGAGGCGATTGCCGCCGACCCCGCCCTGGTGGACGACTACACCTGGGTGTCGCACACCGTCGCGGTGGTCACCGACGGCTCGGCGGTGCTCGGGCTCGGCAACATCGGCCCACGTGCCGCGCTGCCGGTGATGGAGGGCAAGGCGGTGTTGTTCAAGCAGTTCGGTGGGGTCGACGCCGTGCCGGTCTGCCTGGACACCCAGGACGCTGATGAGATCGTCGCGGTGGTCCGGGCGCTGGCGTCCTCGTTCGGTGGTATCAACCTGGAGGACATCAGCGCCCCGCGCTGCTTCGAGATCGAGCGCCGCCTCGACGAGGCCCTCGACATCCCGGTCTTCCACGACGACCAGCACGGCACCGCGATCGTGGTGCTCGCCGCGCTGCGCAACGCCGCCGCCCTGCTCGACCGCAAGCTCGGCGACCTGCGGGTCGCGGTCAGCGGCGCGGGTGCGGCCGGGGTGGCAGTGACGAAGATGCTCATCGCCGGGGGTGTCGACCCCGACCAGGTGGTGGTCGTGGACTCCAAGGGCATCATCGGCCGGCACCGCACCGAGCTGACCGGCACCAAGGCCGAGTTGGCGGCGACCACTAACGCGGACGGCCGGCACGGCGACATCACCGAGGCGCTGCGCGACGCCGACGTGCTGATCGGGGTGTCCGGCGGGCAGATCCCCGAGGCCGCGGTGGCGGGGATGGCCCCCGGCGGGATCGTCTTCGCGCTGGCCAACCCGACCCCGGAGGTGCACCCCGAGGTGGCCGCCCGGCACGTCGCGGTGGTCGCCACCGGGCGCAGTGACTACCCCAACCAGATCAACAACGTGCTGGCCTTCCCCGGGGTGTTCCGTGGGGCGCTGGATGCCGGCGCGACCCGGATCACCGAGGCGATGAAGGTCGCCGCCGCGGACGCCATCGCCGGCGTGGTGGCCGAGTCGCTGACCGCCGACGCGATCGTCCCCTCGCCACTCGACCCGCGCGTCGCGCCGGCCGTCGCCGAGGCGGTCGCCGAAGCCGCCCGCCGCGACGGCGTCGCCCGCCGGTAGGGCAGGGCGCCTTCTTAACGGACGCCCAGCTTGTTACCGTGCCGATCATGCGTGCTGCCTTCGCCTCCCGTTTCGACGACGCCGACCCGCTCGCCGCGCTCACCGTCGGTGAGCGGCCCGAGCCGACCCCTCCGGCTGACGACTGGGTGACAGTTCAGTTGCGCGCCACCTCGCTCAACCACCACGACCTCTGGTCGCTGCGCGGAGTGGGGCTCGCCGAGGCCCAGCTGCCGATGATCCTCGGCTGCGACGCGGTGGGGCTGGACCCGGAGGGCCGCCCGGTGGTCGTCTACCCGGTGGTGGTCACTCCGGGCGACCCGCGCGGGGTCTCCATCCTCTCCGAGCACTTCGCCGGGACCCTCGCCGAGCGGGTGGTCGTACCCCGATCGAACCTGATCCCGCTGCCCGAGGGCATGGCGGCGACCGACGCGGCGTGCCTGCCCACGGCCTGGCTGACCGCGTGGCGGATGCTCACCACGAAGGGCCGGGTCGCGGACGCCGACAGCGTGCTGGTCCAGGGCGCGGGTGGTGGCGTCGCCACCGCGGCCGTCGCGCTCGCCATCGCGATGGGCAAGCGGGTGTACGCGACCAGCCGCGACGCCGCCAAACGGGACCGGATCTCGGCCCTCGGCGCGACCGCCGTGGAGCCCGGTGCCCGGCTGCCGGAACGGGTGGACGTGGTGATCGAGACGGTCGGCGCGGCCACCTTCGACCACTCGCTGAAGTCGGCAGCGCCGATGGCCCGGATCGTGGTCTCCGGCGCGACCGCCGGGCATGAGCCGTCGGTCAACCTGCGCCGGGTCTTCGCGATGCAGCTGGAGATCCTGGGCTCCTCGATGGGCACGCCGGGTGAGCTGTACGAGCTGCTGGCGTTCTGCTCGGACAACGAGGTGCGCCCGGTGGTGGACAGCGTGGTGCCGTTCAGTCGGGTCGAGGACGCCTTCGCCCGCCTGCACTCCGGCGACGCCTTCGGCAAGGTCGTCATCGACCACACCGCCTGACCCGTCCCGCGCTGCCCGCCCGTCCCCGCGCTGCCCGCCCGTCCCCGCGCTGCCCGCCCGCAAGATCACACAACATCGTGGAAATAGTGGCCTCAGGCGACGTTGAGGCCACTATTTCCTGGTTACTGCGCGATCTTGCGGGGCGGGGCGTGGTGGGTGGGGCGGGGCGGGGCGTGGGCGGGGCGTGGGCGGGGCCTCAGAGGTGGTCGTCGAAGGTGGCGATGTCGCCGCGGGTCGCGCCGGTGGGGATGCGCTGCTTGGCAGCCGCGTCGCCGTAGAGCGACCAGCGGAGGAAGTCGATGGACGTGTCCGAGACCACCCGCAGTGCGGCCTTGTCCTTGAGCATCGTCTGCCCGTGGTCGCCCTTCGGCAGGCTCAGCATCGCCTTGGGCCAGGGCACCTTGTCGTACGCGGCCTTGCCCGCCGCGTACTCGACGACCTTGTCCAGCTGACCGTGCACGAACAGTTGCGGCGCGGCCGTGCCGGCGAACGCGGTGCCCACCCCGAGCGCGGTGCCCGCGAACACCACCCCCGCGTCCAGCCGCTCGTCCCGGTTGGCGGTGAACAGCCCGATCGTGGTCACCCCGCCGGCCGAGTGCCCGGCTGCGGCGACCCGGTCGGCGTCCAGCCGGCCCTGCAACTGGTCGTCGGCCTTGGCGTCCAGCGCGAGCACCTGGTCCAACGCGTACGACACGTCGGCGGGTTGGTTGAGCACGTCGAGGACGTTGTTGTCGGCGCCCCGGGAGGTGTGCGGGAACGTCGGCGCGGCCACCACGAAACCCGCCGCCGCCCAGCGGGTCAACAGCGTGGCGTAGTCGTCCGGCCGACCACCCAGACCGTGGCTGAACATCACCACCGGGAACCGGCCCTTCGCCGCCGCCGCCCCCGACCTGGCCGGGTCGCCGATCTCCCCGGCGGCCGGGTACCAGATCTTCACAGGTAGCGCCCGGCCGGTGCGGTTCAGCTTCAGGTTGCGTACCCCGACGGGGTAGGGATTCACCGGCGCGTGCCCGGCGGCGACCTGCGGCGTCGCCACGGCGGTGGGCTCCGGCGCGGCCGGCGCGGCCGGCGTGCGCCGAGCCGGCGCGCCCGTGGAGCAGCCGGCCAGAACGGCCAGCAGCAGGACGGTGACCAGCATTGCGGGGGTGGCGCGACGGTGCATGAACCCGATTGTGCCCTGCCCGCCGGAACCGCCCGGCGGGCTTCGACGTGCTGCGCCCACCCGATCACCGTCCGCTGCGTCCGGGCGTCCGACTCGGTCAGGCCGCAGCCCGGTCGGCCAGAGGGCGTCGCCGCAGTGCCGGGTCGGTGAGTGAACGCGGTGGGAAGGCCGCGTTCGGGTTGTACCGGTTGGTGCCGGGCGGCACTATCTCGTCGATCCGGTCGAGGGTCGCGTCGTCCAGGGTGAGCGCGGCCCCCTTCAGCAGGTCCTCCAGCTGCGAGCTGGTGCGCGGTCCGATGATCGCCGAGGTGACGGCCGGGTGGGCCACGGTGAAGGCGATGGCGAGCTGGGGCAGCGTGCAGTCGATGCTGTTCGCGAGGTCGACGAGCTGTTCGACGGCGTCGAGCTTGGCCGCGTTCTCGGCGATCGTGGGATCGAACTGCGCTGGCCGCAGGGCGGCCCGCCCGGTTGACAGGTCGACGGGCTGGTCCCGGCGGTACTTTCCGCTGAGAAACCCGAAGGCGAGCGGGCTCCAGACCAACGCCCCCATGCCGTAACGCCGGCAGACCGGCAGGGTGGAGGCTTCGACGCCGCGGGCCAGGATCGAGTACGGCGGCTGCTCGCTGCGCAGGCGTCCGAGGCCGCGGCGCTCGGCTACCTGGTGCGCCTCGACGATCTCCTCGGCGGGGAACGTCGAGCAGCCGAAGGCGCGGATCTTGCCAGCGCGGACCAGGTCGGTGAGCACCGAGAGCGTCTCCTCGATGTCGGTCGAGGGGTCGGGACGGTGCACCTGGTAGAGGTCGATCCAGTCGGTGCCCAACCGCCGTAGGCTCCCCTCGACCGCCTGGAGGATCCACCGCCGCGAGTTGCCACCCCGGTTGGGCCCCTCGCCCATCGGGAAGTGCACCTTGGTGGCGAGCACGACGTCGTCGCGGCGCCCACGCAGCGCCTTGCCCACGATCTGTTCGGACTCACCCTGGCCGTACATGTCGGCGGTGTCGATCATGTTGATGCCCTGGTCCAGGGCGGTGTGGATGATGCGGGCACAGTCGTCGTGGTCGGGATTGCCGACGGCACCGAACATCATGGTCCCGAGGCAGTGGGTGCTCACCTCGATACCGGTGCCGCCGAGGGTGCGATAGCGCATGCCGATGCTCTCCTAGCTGATTCGGTGTGATCAACCGGCACCGTAGGAGCTTGAGTCGGCTCTAGGTCAACCCCGTTACCCTGCTCGGCATGGCTGAGGTCACCGCGGCGCTGAGCATCGGACAGGTCGCTGAACGCACCGGCTTGAGCGTGCACACTCTCCGCTTCTACGAACAGCAAGGAATCTTCGTCAGCGCCGTACGCCGTGCGTCCACCGGACGTCGCGTCTACAGCCAGGACGACGTGGACTGGTTGGGGGTCTGCGTCATCCTCCGCGCCTCCGGCATGCCACTGCCCGCGCTGCGCCGCTACACCGAACTCGTTCGCGAAGGCGCGGGCAACGAGGAGGAACGACTCGCGCTCCTCCGCGAGCACCACGGGCGCGTCCGGGACCAGCTCGGCCGGCTCACCCAGTGCCTCGACCTGATCACCTTCAAGGTCGGGGTGTACGAGGACATCCTCGACCAGGAAGGGCCAGCAGCCGGGTCAGGTCGTCCGCGTCCTTCGGTCGGCGGGGACGTTCCGGCATCCAGACCGGGTACATCTGCTTGAACTCGATCTGGGCCGCCACCGAGATCGTCGGCACGGTGAGCGGACCGAACCGGCCGGGTGGGGCGTCCAGCATCCCGGCCGGCAGCAGGGTGCCGGCCCAGGGCCCGGCACCCACAGTGGGTCGGCCGGTGCTGTCCCGACCCAGATACGCGAAGCTGACCTCCACGTCGGCGGTGAACAGGTCGAGCTGCGACTCCACAGGCATTCGCGGGTCGGACCGCCAGGCCCGACCCAGCAGCAGGTCGGCCAGCCGGCCCGCGTCGTCGCGCCAGCAGTACCAGTCGACGTCGACGTGCGGGCGGGTCACCACGCCAAGCTGGAAGTCCATCGCCCAGCCGCCGCGCAGCCACACCGGGATGTCGGCAGCCCCGGCCACCGCGACCACCTCGGCGATGCTCGCCAACTGTCGGCGCGCCAACTCGTCCACGGCATGACCGTACCGTCGGCGGCGGGCCAGTGGGCAGGACGCCGTGGGCCAGGGACGGTGCGACCTGAGCAGCTTCGCTAGGGTCACAGGCATGCCTGAGAACTACACGGACCCCAGCGGCAACACGGAGGCGTTCCGCGCCTTCAACCAGACGCCGGAGGCTGCGGCGCCGACGGAGGCCCCGTCCCGCCTGCCGCTGATCATCGGCGCGGCGGTCGTCGTTGTCGTGCTGGTCGCCCTCGTCGCCTGGCTCGCGACGAGCTGAGCGTGCCGGAGCGGGCAGACGCGCCCAGCCGGCGGCCGGCGGACGACCCGTCGGCGTCCCTGCTGACCAGGCTCCGGAGGATCCGCCGCGGTCCGGCCGTCATGGGTGCCCTGCTCCTGCTCACCAGCCTCGCGTACGCGACAAGCGTCGCCGGTTACAAGTGGCACCTGCACACCAAGGCTGAGCGGTTACGGGCCGAGGGTGTGCCGGTTCTGGCTGACGTGATCGACCGCCGGGACACCGTCGGACGTGGCGGCGGCACCGACACCATCGAGGTCGGATACCACTACGAGGGTGTCCGGTACTCCGAGCGGATCCTCTGTGGTTCCGCTGGCGGCTGCACCGAGGAACGGCCGGCGGTGCTGCGGGTGTGGGTCGACCCGGTGCACCCCGAGGAGTTCCTCGCCGAGAACGGCAACACCGATGATTCGGTGTTCGTCCTCAACGCCTGGGGTGGCGTCCCCTTCGGTCTGGCCTTCGCCGTGATCGGTGGGGGCATGGTCTGGGCGGCCACCCTGCCGGGCCAGGCTTCAGGCCCGACGCGGGCCAGACGTGGGCCCGGCCGGGACCAGGTGCGCCGTACCGTCAGTGCCCGGCGTCGGCGCAACGCCCGCCGCTGACGCGTCGTCAGCCGCGCGCGACCACGTCCCGAGTCTGCCGGGCGATCTCCCGTTCCTCGTCGGTGCGGATGACACAGACACTCACCTCGGCATCGTCGGGTGAGATCACCCGGTCGCCCGTGCCATCGTTGCGGGTCTCGTCCACCGCGATGCCGAGCCGGCCCAGGCCGGCAAGCGACGCGGCCCGGACGGGCGCGGCGTGCTCGCCGACCCCGGCGGTGAAGGCGATCGCGTCGACCCGGCCGAGCAGCGCGTAGTACGCCCCGACGTACTCGGTGATCCGCCGGCAGTACACGTCGAAGGCCAGCCCCGCCGCCCGGTCACCGGAGGCCCGACGGCTGAGCACCTCGCGCATGTCGTTGACGCCGGTCAACCCGAGCAGGCCGCTGCGGTGGTTGAGCAGGTCGTCGATCTCGTCGACCGACAGCCCACCCTCGCGGCGCAGGTGGAAGATCACGGTGGGATCGAGGTCGCCGCTGCGGGTGCCCATCACCAGCCCTTCGAGGGGCGACATGCCCATCGAGGTGGCGACGCTGCGTCCGTTCTGCACCGCGCAGGCGCTCGCCCCGTTGCCCAGGTGCAGGGTGATCGTGTTGAGCTGCTCGTACGGGCGGCCGAGCAGTTCGGCAGTGCGCCGGGACACGTACGCGTGCGAGGTGCCGTGGAAGCCGTACCGGCGGATGCCGTACCGCTCGGCGGTGTCCCGGTCGACCGCGTACGTCGCGGCGGCCTCCGGCAGGGTGTGGTGGAACGCGGTGTCGAAGACGGCCACCTGCGGGACGTCCGGCAGCGCCGCGCGGGCCACCTCGATGCCGGCCAGGTTCGCCGGGTTGTGCAGTGGGGCGAGCGGCACCAGGTCCCTGATCGCGGCCAGCACCGCGTCGTCGACGAGCACCGGTGCGCTGAACGTCCGGCCACCGTGCACCACCCGGTGCCCGACCGCGGCCAGCCCGCTCAGGTCGAGTCCGGCCAGGATCTGCCGTACCGCGCTGGTGTGGTCCGCCGGACCGCCACCGGGCTCACCGACCCGCTCGACGGTGCCGTGGTCGAGCACCCGGTCGTCGTCGTAGTGGCGCCACTTCACCGACGACGACCCGCAGTTGAGCACCAGCACCCGACTCATGAGGACTCCTCGGTGGCCGCCTGGATGGCGGTGATCGCCACCGTGTTGACGATGTCCGGCACGCTCGCGCCGCGGGACAGGTCGTTCACCGGCCGGCGCAGACCCTGCATGACCGGGCCGACGGCGACCGCCCCGGCGGAGCGCTGCACCGCCTTGTACGTGTTGTTGCCGGTGTTCAGGTCCGGGAAGATGAAGACAGTGGCCTGCCCGGCGACCGGGCTGCCGGGCAGCTTCGTCGCCGCCACCGCCGGGTCGATCGCCGCGTCGTACTGGATCGGCCCCTCGACCAGCAGGTCGGGCCGGCGCTCCCGGACCAGGGCGGTGGCCGTGGCGACCTTCTCCACGTCCGCGCCCGCTCCGGAACTGCCGGTGGAGTACGACAGCATTGCCACCCGGGGTTCGATGCCGAACCGGGCGGCGGTGTCGGCCGACGAGATCGCGATGTCGGCGAGCTGCGCGGCGTCCGGGTCGCGGTTGACAGCGCAGTCGCCGTAGACCAGCACCCGGTCGGCGAGCAGCATGAAGAAGACGCTGGAGGCCACCGAGACCTCCGGCACGGTACGGATGATCTCGAACGCCGGTCGGATGGTAGCGGCGGTGGTGTGCGTGGCACCGGAGATCATGCCGTCGGCCCGTCCGGTCGACACCATGAGCGTGCCGAAGTAGTTGGGTTGGGCCACGATGTCGTGCGCCAACTCGGCGGTCATGCCCCGGTGGGCGCGCAGCCGCGCGTACTCGGCGGCGAAGTCGTCCCGCCAGTCGCTGGTGGCCGGGTCGACCACCGTCGCGTCGCCGAGGTCGATGCCCAGCTCGCGGGTCCGCCGGGCGATGTCGTCCGGCCGGCCCAGCAGCGTCAGGTCAGCCACCCCGCGGCGGAGCAGGATCTCCGCCGCGCGCAGGATCCGTTCCTCGGTGCCCTCGGGCAGCACCAGGTGCCGGCGCTGCGAACGGGCCCTGTCGATCAGCTCGTTCTCGAACATCAGCGGGGTGACCCGGGTCGACCTGCTGACGCGCAGCCGGCGAGCCAGGTCGTCGGTGTCCACGCAGCGCTCGAACGCGCCAAGCGCCGCCTCCACCTTGCGCGGGTTGGCCGTGCTGGGTCGGCCCTCGATCCGGCTGGACGCGGCCACCGTGTCGTAGCTGTCGCTGCGCACGGAGAGCACCGCCAGGCCGGTGTTCAGGCCCTGCACCAGCCGCATGACCCGGGGGTCGGGCTGCTCGCCGAGGGTGAGTACCAGCCCGGCCACCGACGCCTGCCCGGCCACGTGCGCGGCGCTCGCGGCCACCAGCAGGTCGGCCCGGTCCCCGGGGGTGATCACCAGGGCGCCCTCGGTGAGGTGGTCCAGCAGCGTCGGCACGTGCGCCGCGCCGACCACGAAGTCGAGTACGTCCCGGCTGAGCGCGGCGTCGTCGCCGGCCAGCAGGGTGGCGCCGAGCGCCGCCGCCACCTCGGCCACCGTCGGCGCGGACACGCTCGGCACCTCCGGGATGACGTACGCCGGCACGGGCAGCTCCGACAGCGTCATCGGCGCGCACACCCGGTTGGCGATCACCGCGAGCACCGTCGCGCCCAGGTCGGCCAGATCGTGGTACGCCCCTCGCATGGCCGCCGCGACGGCCGCCGGCTCCTGTTCGTAGCCGTCCACCACCGGCACCACCACGCTGCCGAACTCGGTGGCCAGCCGGGCGTTGAAGGCCAGCTCGCGAGGATGGGCCGGATCGCCGGGGTCGTCGAAATCGCTGCCCACCACGACCACGGCCGAGCACTGACGTTCCACCGCCCGGTACCGCTCGACGACCGTGGAGATCAGTTGCTCACGCCGGCCGTCGGCGACCAGCCGGGCCGCCTCGGCGTAGGTGGAGCCGGCCAGGTCGGCGAGCGGCACCTCGACCCGGTACCGCTCGCTCAGCAGCGCGAGGATCGGGTCCGACCCGGTGTCGGCGACCAACGGCCGGAACACGCCGATCCGCCCCACCTGGCGGGACAGCAACTCCGCCAACCCGAGGGCGACAGTCGACTTGCCCCCGCCCGAACCGACGCTGGTCAGATACACGCTGCGAGCCACAGTCCCCACCCTAGAAGATCGCGAGACTCCCCACCCGGGCCCTACGGCCCCCATCACCGCGGCCCTCGGTCCGGGCTCGTGCGGGCGGCGGCTGTGCCGCGGGTGGTCAGGTCGAGCGCAGGGCTGCGATGCCGGTCAGGAAGATGTCGATGCCGGCGAGGAACTGCTCGCGGTCGTCGTGGTCGCGCAGCTGGGTCACTGTCGCGTGCACGAACGGGTACCTGTCGGGGTCCAGTTGCGCCCACTTCGCGGCCGTGGTGTCCAGGAACGCCCCGCGGTCCGTGTCGCGGCCGGTGAGGTGCCGGGCGTTGGCGGCGTTCTGGACAGCGACACCGAGGACGTAGTTCACGAGCGTTCCGGCCGCGTCGAAGCGCGCCCGCTCGGGGACGGCGAGTGCGTCCAGCAGCCTGCCGATGCTCTCGTAGAAGTCCAGCAGCGCGGGCCGCCACGGTTGCCGGGAGAGTTCCGCGCCGACCCAGGGGTGGGCGTCGATCGCGTCGAACAGGCCCAGGGTGAGCAGGCGCAGGATCTCGCGGGGGCTCCCGGTGGTGGCCGTGCGGGACAGCACACCGGTGATGACGTCGTCGGTGGCCGCCGCGAGCAGGTCGCTCTTGTCCGCGACGTGGTGGTAGATCGCGCCGTAGCCGGTCTTCAGGCGAACCGTGAGCGCGCGCAGCGTCAGGGCGTTCTCGCCGCCGCCGTCCAGGATCTCGGTAGCGGTCTGGATGATCAGGTCCCTGGACAGGCTGTCCGTGCGGCGCGGGGTCTGCCCGGATCCGTTGGCGGTTCGGTGTGCCATGAGCCCAGTGTCGCACGTTGGATTGTTGATCCAAAGCCGTGCTAGCGTCTTTGGAGCGACGATCCAACACGGGTCGTCCAGTAGTAGGCCTGGGGGAACACCATGACGACACCGGTCACGATCATCGGGGCGGGCCTCGGCGGACTGATGCTGGCCCGCGTGCTGCACGTGCACGGCATCCCGTCCACCGTGTACGAGGCGGAGGCGTCCTCGGCGACGCGTACGCAGGGGGGACTACTCGACATCCGCTACTACAACGGCCAGCCCGCGCTGGAGACGGCCGGCCTGATCGAGGAGTTCCGCACGCTCGTCCTCGACGGGCGTCAGGCGATGCGGCTCCTGGACCGGCACAGGAACATCCTGCTCAACGTGCCCGACGACGGCACCGGTGGCAGCCCGGAGGTGCAGCGCGGTGAACTACGGCAGATGCTGCTCGACTCACTCCCCGCCGGCACCGTCCGGTGGGGCCACAAGGTCAGCGGCGTCCGCTCTCTCGGCGAGGGCCGCCACGAAGTGGCCTTCACCAACGACACCGCAGTCGTCACCAGCCTGCTGGTCGGCGCGGACGGCGCCTGGTCCCGGGTCCGACCGCTGCTCTCCGACGCCACGCCCCGGTACACCGGCTTCTCGTTCATCGAGACGCACCTGTTCGATGGCGACACCCGGCACCCGACCAGCGCGGAGACCGTGGGCGGCGGAGCGATGATGGTGCTGGAGCCGGGCAAGGGGATCCTGGCCCACCGGGAGCGCGGCGGAAACCTCCACACCTGGGTGATGCTCGCCCGGCCGCAGGACTGGTTCGCCACCATCGACTTCACCGACCCCGACGCGGCCACCGCACGGATCGTGCGGGAGTTCGAGGGCTGGGCGCCGGAACTCACCGCGCTGGTCACCGACGGCGAGACCCCGCCGGTCCTGCGCCACATCTTCACCCTGCCCGCCGAACACGTGTGGGACCGGACGCCCGGGGTCACGCTGCTCGGTGACGCCGCACACCTCGCGGCACCCAACGGCGAAGGCGCCAACCTGGCCCTTCTCGACGGTGCCGAACTCGGCACCGCCGTCGCCGCGCACCCCGGCGACATCGAGACCGCGCTCACCGCGTACGAGCGGGCGATGTTCGTGCGTAGTGCCGAGGCCAACGCCGAGGGCCCCGACCTTCAGGACATGCTCGGCGACGGCACACCCGACACGCTGATCAGGGCGTTCACCGGCAGTTGAGGGTCAGGCGTCCTCGTCGTCGGGGTCGCCTAGGCGGGCCAGGCGGGTGGTCAGGCGCTCGATCGGCGGTGCGGTAGGCGTCTCACCTGCTAGGCGTCGCAAAAGCCGAAAAGAATTCACGCCTACACTCGCTTCCCATGACCACCCGGCGCCTGAGCAGCGACGATACGTCGACAAGGAGGTCGACGGCCGCAGGCATGCCCGGTGACGCTCCTACCCAACCTGACGCACCAGTCGACGAGCGGACGATGGTGATCGGACGCTCCGACGCCCCCACCGAGCTGATCGCCGCCGCACCCCAGCCACCGCCGGTGTTCGTCGACCCCAGCGGCCGACGTCGCTCCCGCCTGCGCTGGCTCGCATACGCCGTCGGCCTGCTGGGTCTGCTCTACACCGGGCTGGTGGCTGTCAGCTTCGCCGGCGGCGTGGTGGACCCGCGCACGGTGCTTCCCTTCGTGGACGAGGTCGAGCAGCCCCAACGGCAGCGGTCGCCGCAGGCCGAGGCGATCACCGTGGTCCCTGAGCCGTCAACGGCCACCCCCCGTACGCCGGCGGCCACGGTGACCCCCACCCCCGCCCCGGCGGCCCCCCGCCCGGTCACCCCCAGCCGCTCGCCGAGCGCCACCCGCTCGCCGAGCGGCCGCCCGGCCGGAACGCCAGCCCCCCCCCCCCCCCCCCCCCCCCCCCCCCCCCCCCCCCGCCCCCCCCCCCCCCCCCCCCCCCCCCCCCCCCCCCCCCCCCCCCCCCCCCCC
>NZ_JBEZEY010000021.1:0-122544 GCF_040649135.1 Micromonospora sp. NPDC049047 | reverse complement strand
ACAGCGGCGGGCTTGGCATCGACCGGGTTCGCGTGGGCGGCGATCGGACCGGCGAACACACCACCGGCGAACGCCAGACCAGCAACAGACAACACACTCTTACGGAAGATCGTGGTCATGGGGAAAGCTCCTTCGGGGGTAAGGACACCCGCCTGAGGGCAACGGATGTGAGCACCACGTCCGGCGCTACAAAAGGGGAAAAGTTTGGGGGGTCGGCGGCCTGCGAGCGGGGGGCTCGCGGCGCCGGGGGGTGTAACGACCCGGGGACCGCTGTCATTCCGGGGGTGGCCGGTCGAGGCGACCTGGCCGTGGTCCTGCGATCGTCAGGGTGTGTAACGACCCCCGCCCAACGATGATTCCGGCTGACGGGTGCCGCCGACCACAGCCCACCACCGGACAAATCACCCAGCTGATGGGCGCAGGGATGCCCCGGGTGCCGGATACCGCCGTTTCGCCGAAGTCGAGTGGATCAGGTCGGGTTCCGAGGCGGCCGGCGTCAGGTGCCCAGGTAACGCAGGACGGCGAGGATTCGTCGGCTGTAGCCGGCCGTGTGCGCGAGGTCGAGTCTGTCGAAGATGGCGTTGACGTGCTTCTCGACAGCGCTCTGCGACACGTGCAGCCGTTGGGCGATCGCGAGGTTCGTGTGCCCCTGCGCCATCTCGTGCAACACGTCCCGTTCGCGTGGGGTGAGCCGACCGAGCGGGTCGGGCCGGTCCGAGCCGGCCACCACCTGACGGACCACCTCCGGGTCGAGGGCGGTGCCTCCGGCGGCGACCCGGTCGAGTGCGTCGAGGAAGTCGTCCACCTGAGCGACCCGGTCCTTGAGTAGGTAGCCGACCCCCTCGGGGCGGTCCGCGAGCAGCCGGCTGGCGTAGCGCCGCTCCACGTACTGGGAGAGGACGAGGACGCCGGTGTCGGGCCACCGTCGGCGGATCTCCAGGGCAGCCCGCAGCCCGTCGTCGGTATGGGTGGGCGGCATTCGGACGTCGGTGACGACCACATCGGGTCGGGCTCGTTCGACCGCCTCGACAAGCTCGTGGGCGGTCCCCACTCCTGCGAGCACCTCGTGGTCCTCCTCGGCGAGGAGCCGCGTCAGCCCCTCCCGGAGCAGCGTCGAGTCTTCGGCGAGGACTAACCGCACGGCAACTCCGCCTGCACTGTCGTCGGACCTCCGGCCGGGCTGGTCACCGACAGTCGGCCGTCCAGCGCGGCGACCCGTCGCGCCAGCCCGGACAGCCCGCGCCCGGTCGGTTGCGCCCCGCCGACGCCGTCGTCGTGCACGCGCATCCGGATCCACCCGTCCTGTGCCTCGATCTCGACAGCGACCAGGTTAGCGGCGGCGTGCTTCGCGGCGTTGGTCAGCGCCTCGCAGGCCACGAAGTAGAGCACCGTCTCGATCTGCCGCTCGGGGCGGACCGGCAGATCGCAGCGGATGCGCACCGGCACCTGGGATCCGCGGGCGACGATGGCCAGCACCTCCCCCAGATCGTTGCTGTCCAAGGCCGACGGGTAGACCCGCCACGCCACCTCGCGTAACTCCTCGACGGCCCGCTGCACGTCCTCGTGTGCCTGCGCGACCAGCGCGTGCGTGCGGGTCGGCGTCGCGGGCACGGCGGGCCCGGCCGAGCAGCATGCCGAGGGCGACCAGCCGCTGCTGGAGGCCGTCGTGCAGGTCGCGTTCGATGCGCTGCCGTTCGGCGTCGACAGCGGCGATGACCCCGGCCCGACTGGTGGTCAGTTCCTGGACCCGCCGTGTCAGCTCCGCCCGACGCCCCAGGCTGAGCAGTCGGCGGGCCAGCCGCACATCCAGCGCCGCGATACTGGCGAGAGCCTGGACGTTCAGCAGCAGCAGGACCGCCCCGACGCCGAGCTGGGACAACGCGTCGAGGAAGCTCAGCTCCTTGTGCACCGCCGCGCGCAGCACGATCCCGGCGAGCACCACACCGATGCCGAGCACGGCGTATGCGAGCACGCCCAGTGCGCCGGGTAGCAGTCGGGCGGCCAGGTAGCCGACCTGCCGTCGGGTCGTCACGTCGTTCGGTGTGGGCAACTCCCCCGCGCCGAGCAGCCCGTCGAGGCGGCGTCGCTCCAGGTGCACCAGCCGCGCCGCGTACCTCCCGGTCAGGCCGACAACCCGACGGCGGGCGGCCGGCCCGAACGCACCGACGGCGAACGCGGCGGCCGCGACGGTGAGGAAGGCGAGCTCGACAGCGGCCGTGGCGATTCCGGCGGCGACTCCGACCGGCAGCCGGAGCCGGTCCCACCACCTGCCGGTACGCCGCTCCCCCGCCATCTCGTCCGTCTGCACGGCCACCCGCTGCTAGCGCTCGTCCGAGGCCCACGACCCGCTGCGGTAGAGGGTGCCGCGGCCGGCCGGGTCGGGTACGCCGTTCAGCGTGCGCTGCTCGGGTTCGGCCGGTTCGGGGTTGCGGGCGGCGCGACGGGCGCGCAGGACGCGGGACCCGACGAACCAGGCGGCCGCCGCCACACAGACCACGATCACCACCTTCTGGAGCATGCCGGCGTAGCCCTCGACGAGATGCCAGTTGTCGCCGAGGAAATAGCCGGCGAGCACGAACGTGCTGTTCCAGATCAGGCTGCCCAGCGTGGTGTAGAGCAGGAACGTGGCGACGGGCATCCGCTCCACCCCGGCCGGGATGGAGATCAGGCTCCGGAAGATCGGGATCATCCGCCCGAAGAAGACGGCCTTCACGCCGTGCCGGAGGAACCACGCCTCGGTCCGGTCCACGTCGGCGAGCTTCACCAGCGGCAGCCGGGACACGATGGCGCGCATCCGGTCGCGCCCCAGCGACGCGCCGATCAGGTAGAGCGCGAGGGCACCCACCACCGAGCCGAGCGTGGTCCAGAAGATCGCACCGACCAGACTCATCCGTCCCTGCGCGGCGACGAAACCGGCCAGCGGCAGGATCACCTCGCTGGGGATCGGCGGGAAGAGGTTCTCCAGCGCCACCGCCAGGCCGGCACCGGGGCCACCGAGCCGTTCCACCAGGTCGGTGACGTAACCGACGATCCCGCCCTGCGGCGGTTCCGCCGCGGCGGTGGGGGTTCCGGTGGCGAGCACGGCGTGGGACGTTCGAATCATGCACCCACGGTACGAAGCGATCCTGAGAGTCGACCATGAGGACGACCGCCCGACCGCGCGGGTCGACCACACCGGCCAGGGTGTGGAAACCCGCACCCCGCTCCGGCTCGCGGTGGCGCAGCCGCTGTGCGTACCCCTGGATGTCGCGGCGAACGCGCTGGCGCACGCGGCCGCGGTCCGTGCGGCGGGTGCCCGGGTGGTGGTCTTTCCGGAGCTGTCGCTGACCGGGTACGAGTTGGACGCCCCGGTCGTGTCGGTCGACGACCCGCTGTTGACGCCGCTGGTCGAGGCGTGCGCCGAAACGGAGGCGCTGGCGCTGGCCGGTGCACCGGTCGCGGGCGACCACATCGCGGTGCTTGCGGTGACCGGGGCCGGTGTGACTGTGGCGTACCGCAAGATGTGGCTGGGGGACGCGGAGGCCCGCCGGTTCCGGCCGGGCGACGCGCCGGTCGTGCTCGACGTGGACGGTTGGCGGGTCGGATTGGCGGTCTGCAAGGACACCGGCGTCGCCGCCCACGCGCAGCGGACGGCAGCGCTCGGGATCGACGTCTACGCGGCGGGTGTCGTGGAGGCCGCGCGCGACACCGCCGTGATCGGCGAGCGGGCGCGGCGGATCGCCGCCGCCCACCGGGTGTGGGTGGCGGTGGCAAGTTTCGCTGGCTCGACCGGCGGTGGCTTCACCGAGACGGCCGGGCGGTCGGGGGTGTGGACGCCGCAGGGCGAGGTCGTCGGGCGCGCGGGCACCGAGCCGGGCGAGTTGGTAAGCGTCAGCCTCGACTGACCGGTCGCCGGACGTGGCCCGGCAGGCGCGGTTAGGGTGACGCGATGATCTCCGGACGAGTGGTGCAGCTGTGGCGGTACCCGGTGAAGTCGCTGCTCGGAGAGCGGATCCCGGCTGCCGACATCGGCACGGCCGGAGTCGCGGGTGACCGCGTGCTGGCCCTGGTGGATCGGACCAGTGGACGGGTGGCCAGCGCCAAGCAGCCGCATCGGTGGCGCGGCCTGCTCGCGCTACAGGCGACCGGAGGGGTGACCGATCCGGTACGGATCACCCTGCCCGACGGCCGGCACCTGTCGGTCGGGGACCTCGACATCGACCGGGCGCTCAGCGCGGCCGTGGGTCGCCCGGTGACAGTGATCGACGCCGTGCCAGCCGGCGCTACCCTGCTGCGCTCCCACCCGGAGGCGGTGCTCGCCGCCGGTCTTGACGACGAGGTTCCGGCCGACGAGAGCCGGCTGGGTTCGGTGCTGCCCGGCACCTTCTTCGACTTCGCTCCGATCCACCTGGTCACCACCGCGACACTGGATCGGATCGCCGGGCATCTACCGCCCGGAGCGGGGACAGTGCAGCGCTACCGGCCCAACCTGGTGCTCGACGCGGGCACCGATGCCTTCGCCGAGAACGGCTGGGTCGGCCGGGAGTTGCGCGTCGGCCCGGACCTGGTGCTCGCCGTGCTCGCCCCGACGCCCCGCTGCGCGGTGCCGACGCTCGCGCACGGACCGCTGCGCCGCGAGCCCGAGGCGTTGCGCGTGCCCGCCCGGCTCAACCGGGTGGAGCCTCTGCCCGGGATGGGTCCCCAGCCGTGCGTCGGCGCGTACGCCCGTGTGGTCCGCTCCGGGCGGGTGGCGGACAGCGATCGCGTTACGGTCGGACCATGAGCATCGTCCCTTCCCGACTGTCAGTGGTCACGGTGGGAGCACGCGACATCGTGACGCTACGCTCGTTCTACCGGTCGCTGGGGTGGTCTGAGCTGCCGGCCAGCGACGACGGTTGGTCGGCCTTCCTGCTCGGTGGCGTCCTGTTCGCGCTCTACCCGCTGCCGGAGCTGGCCGCGGAGGCGGCGCCGGGTATGCCCGCCCCGGCCGGCGGCTGGTCCGGCGTCACCCTGGCCTGCAACGTCGACAGCCGCGAGGAGGTCGACACGGCTTTCGCCGCGGCCGTCGAGGCGGGCGCGACGGTGGTGGCGGCGCCGACCGACCGGTCCTGGGGTGGGCGCTCCGGCTACATCGCGGACCCGGAGGGCAACCGCTGGGAGATCGCCTGGGCGGGCAGCGCCCGCTTCGACGAGCGCGGCGCGCTCATGTCGTTCGGCTGAGCGTGTGGTGTTTGCGCCTCGACCCGGCCCTTGGAATGCTGCGCCGGTGACTTCTTTTCCAGGGACCTTCGCCGAGGATGTCATCGGCCACCCGGCCAAGGCCCAGTTCGAGGCGTTCATCGACGAGCACCGCAGGGCGCTCAACGGCTGCCTGGACGGGCTGACCGAGGAGCAGGCGCGCCGTTCGTTGGTGCCGTCCCGGACGACGCTGCTGGGTCTGGTGAAGCACGGCGCGTTCGTGGAGAAGGTCTGGTTCGACGAGGCAGTCACCTGCCGGTCCCGGGCCGAGATCGGCATTCCCGCTTCGCCGGATGAGTCGTTCATCCTCGACGACGACGACACGATCGCCTCGGTCCAGCGGGCGCACCGCGAGGCGTGCGAGGCCTCCCGCCGCGCGACGGCGTCGTTGGGGCTGGACGACGTGCTGCGCGGCAACCGGCGCGGCCCTCTGCCGCTGCGCTGGGTGTATCTGCACGTGCTACGCGAGCTGGCCCAGCACTGCGGGCACGCCGAGATCCTGCGTGAGCAACTCCTGGCCGAGCAGCGCGGCTGACCGACCCCGGTCAGCCGGCGTCCAGCACCTCCCGCAACCGTACGGCGAACTCCTCCGGCTTACCCGCGTAGCCGAACTCACCCCCGAGGAAGCCGCCGTGGTGACTCGGGAACACCACTGCCTCCTGGCCGAGCAGAGCCGCCAGGCCGAGGGCGGTACGCGCGGTGTACGTCCCGGCCGACTCCTCGCCGACGGCGACCACGATCCGGGTCGGCGCCGAGGTGAGCCGGCTCGCGTCGGGACGGTAGTCGGTGATCGCCCACGACAGGTCCGACAGCAGCGGGTCGTCGCGGCTGCCGTCGTCCTCGGTGGACAGCCCGAACGAGGCCGGATCGGGGGTGGGCTGCGCGAAGTAGGCGTCGGTGAACTCGCCCTGCCACGAGGTCATCGCGATGAACGCGGCCATGCCCGCGCCGGTGCCCTTCGCCTGGTACGCCTGGTAGAAGTCGGCCCGAGCGCGTTCGGCGGCTCCGGCGTCGGGGAGCACCGCGTTGATCGGCGGTTCGTGCGCCACCAACGTGCCGACGTCGCCCGGGTAGGCGGCGACGAGTTCGAGCGCCGTCACCGCACCGCCGCTGCTGGCGAAGAGGTCGACCGGGCCGGAGTCGAGCGCCTCGATCAGGTGGTGCAGGTCGGCCGCCTGCTGCTGCGGCGTGTGGTCGGTGCGGCCGTCCGTGCGGACGCTGCGGCCGAGACCGCGCGGGTCGTAGGTGACGACGGTACGGTCGGTGAAGTGCGGGGCGAGCGCGGCGAAGCCCTCCGCCGTCATCGGTTGGCC
The DNA here is from genome assembly GCF_040649135.1 of Micromonospora sp. NPDC049047. Taxonomy (NCBI): domain Bacteria; kingdom Bacillati; phylum Actinomycetota; class Actinomycetes; order Micromonosporales; family Micromonosporaceae; genus Micromonospora; species Micromonospora sp. NPDC049047. Next base: position 116,014 of record NZ_JBEZEY010000021.1, on the reverse strand, counting down.
GATCATGAGCAGCACGGGGCGCCCATCGGACGGGGGCAACGGGCCGCGGACGTCGTAGACCAGGTCGACGCCGGGTACGGCAAGGGTGTGTGTCTGCGCTGTCGTCATCCGGTGAGAGTACGGCCGGCCGGAGCCGGTCGGCAGAAACGCCGTGCCGGTGAGTCAGGTGGCCACCGGGCGCGCTCCGAGACCGCGCGGAGGCATCACGCTCTGGCCCAGCCGCCGGTGTCGGCGAAGCGGCGCAGCGTCCAGCGGGCCGGCGGCCACCCGCCGGGGTCGTGGTCGGTGGTCCACTCGGTGATCGAGGCCGGGGGCACGTCCAGGTCGAAGGCCCGGAAGACCGGCTGCGCGCCGAGCGCGTGGAAGGCGCCCTCCACTGTCTCGCTGTGCCCGACCAGGACCACTGTGGAGCCCCGGTGCCGGTGGGCGATCTCCATGATCGCGCGGCTGACGCGGACCACCAGCTCGGCCCAGCTCTCGTTGCCCTCCTCGAACGGTCGGAACACGCCGCCGCCGGCCACCGCGTGGTCGGTGCGGAAGAGGGCGGTCGGCAGGCCGTCGGCGTACGGGGGTGTGTGCCAGGTGCACAGGCCACAGTCGGCAACGGGCCGCACGCCGAACGCGGTGGCGATCGGTTGCGCGGTCTCGACCGTCCTGCGCAGCACGGACGAGTAGACCGCCACCGGTCGGTCGGCGGCGACCTCGTTGGTGAGCCGGTTGGCGAGGTCGTGTGCCTGCTCGTGGCCGAGGGCGGTGAGGCCCCGACAACCACGTGGCCCGCCCACTGTTCCTTCGAGCTGGTGGAGCGACTCGCCGTGTCGCACGAAGATCAGACGTGTCCGCATCGGGACATCATGCCAGCGGTATCGACGGGGATATCAGTCGTCCGTACGGCCGGTGGTGAAGCTGTCGGTCTGAGCGAGCAGAGCGTCGAGCTGGGCGCCCGTCCGCGCTGGCAGCCGGTCGCGGTCCACCAGTTCGGCGATGCGTTCCCGGAGGTCGGCGACGCGCTTGGCGCGGTCCCTGGTGTGGCGGCTCAGGTCGGCCAGGTCGTCGCGGAGATCTTCGGCGGTCTTGCGGTCGACGTCACCGCGGGCCACCGCGCTGGCGAGGACGGCGGCGAAGCCGCTTGTCACCTCCCGGAGGCTGACCGGCACCTGCTGCCCGATGGTCGGCGGCGGGGTGCTGGCGCTGGGTCGGGGCGAGGGGGGTGCCGTCGGCGTCGGCGACTGCGTCGTGGGTGCGGGGGTCGGGGCGGAGGTCGACGCAGGGGCGGCCACCTGCGGCGAGTCGGGTGCGCTGGGTGTGCCGAAAGGCCCCTCGGCGAGCAGGGCACCGACGCCGATCAGCACGGCGAGGCCGGCCGCGACCAACACGGCGAGGGGTCGGCGCGATCGACGGCGGGTCGGCTCGGCGGCGACCGGAGCGGGACGGGCGGCCGAGCGGTCGATCAGGGTGGGCGGGTGCGCCACCTGCCGAACGCGCAGCAGCTCGGTGGGCGGCTCGACAGGTTGGCCGGCGCCGAAGCGGCGGGCCAGGTGCGCGGCGCTCGGCCGGTCGGCAGGGTTGGCGGCCAGGCAGGCGAGGGTCAGCTCGGCGACGTCGGCGGGGAGGCCCGGCACCCGTAGCGGCGGCACCGGAGTGCCGCGCCGGTGCACCTCGAGGGCGTCCTCCCAGCTCTGCACCGGCAGCGGCGCCTGCCCGGTGAGGGTGCGGTAGAGCAGCGCGCCGAGGGCGTACACGTCACTTGCCGGGTCGGGCGGGCCGGCTCTGAGCCGCTCCGGGGCGAAGTAGGCGGGGGTGCCCATCAGTGGTTCGCCGGACTGGCCGTCGAGCCCCCCGAGCGCGGCGATGCCGAAGTCGAGCACTTTGGCGCCGGTGTCGGTGAGCATGACGTTGCCCGGCTTGACGTCGCGGTGCACGACGCCGATGCGGTGCGCGGCGGCCAGCGCGGCGGCGATCTGCCCGGCCACCCGGACCGCCTCCGGCCAGGGCAGCGGCCCGCCGCGCAGCCGGTCGGCCAGGTTGTGGCCGTCGACGAGTTCCATCACCAGGTACGGGACCACGACGCCGCCGGTCAGGGTTGCCTCGGCGTAGTCGTACACCTGGGTCACGTGTGGGTGGGTCAGCCGGGCGGCCGCGCGGGCCTCGCGTTGGATGGTGGCCCGCAGTTGCGGGTCGGCGGCGAGCTGCCCGGCGAGGACCTTGATCGCGACAGGTCGGCCGAGCACGTCGTCGTCGGCCCGCCAGACCTCGGACATGCCACCGAGACCGATCCGCTCGTGCAGTACGTAGCGGTCGTGGAGACGGAGGGTGGGCGTGAAGGGCGACATGGCCTCACCAGTCTGCCTGGCCGCGCCCTACTCGACCACCCTCCGTGCCCGGACCCACACTGTTTGTCCCCTGCGTGCCCGAATGAGTTTCGGTCGGCTCACGAGCAGCGCGGTTCACCGGGCAACGGTCGCGGCTGGATGCGGTCGGCGAGCCGGCGCAGGGCGACCGCGGCGGCCTGCCGGGTGGGGGCGAGCAGCGCCGGGCGGGCGCGTTCGACCTGCACCGGTGCGTCCGGTCTGGCCGAGTTGACGTGCCGGTTCATGGCGTCGAGCGCGGTGACGTATCCGGTGGGAAGTTCCATGGTCAACTCCTCGGGACAGGTCCGGTGGAGGCCCGGACGACGAGCTCGGTGGGCAACAAGACATGGCCGGCCGCAGCGTCCGCTGGCGGTTCGAGCAGGAGTTCGGCGGCGATCCGGCCCTTCTCCTCGGCGGGCTGGCGGACCGTGGTGAGGCCGGCCGCGGCGGCCTCGGGGACGTCGTCGAAGCCGGTCACCGAGACGGTCGGACGATCATGGGCCGGCCGCGCGGCCAGGGCGTCCAGCACGCCGAGCGCGAGGACGTCGGAGCCGGCCAGCACGGCGGTCGGCGGTGCGGGCTTGTCGAACAGACCGGCGATGGCCGCGGCTGCCGCCGGGCGACTGTTGCCGGGGACGTTGACCAGAGTCAGCTCGGCCCAGCCGACGCCGACCTCGGCGAAGGCGTCGGCGAACCCGGTGAGCCGGCCGCGGGTGGTCGGATGCGGCACCTGGTCGACCCCGGCCAGGGTCAGCGGGCCGGACGGCGCGTCGGGCAGCACGGAGTCGGCGAGCAGCGCCACCCGACGGTGACCGAGGCCGGCGACGTGCACGCCGGCACTGTGCGCGGCGGCCCGCTCGTCGATGCCGACGAACCGTTCGTCGGCGCCGGCGTTGTCGCGGGGGGCCGTGCTGACGAACGGCAACCCGCGTTGGCGGATGACGTCCAACGCCCATTCCTCGTCGGCGACGCAGTAGACGCAGAACCCGTCGACCGCGGCGTTCTCCACCGCCCGTCGGGCGTCGGGCACGGCCGGCGGCAGCGGCACCAGCAGCATGCTCGTGCCGTGTCGCGCGGCGGCTCCGCCGATCCCGGCGAGGAAGCGGACCGCGAACGGGTCGGTGAAGGCGTACGACAGCTGGGAGGTGAACAGCACACCGATCGACCCGACGAAGCCCCGGCGCAGGGAACGCGCGGTGGGGTTGGGACCGGGGTAGCCGAGTTGCCGGGCGGCGTCCAGGATCCGCTCGCGCAGGGTGGCGGAGAGCTGGTCGGGGCGGCTGTAGGCGTTGGACACGGTGCTGCGGGAGACGCCGACGGCATCGGCCACGGCTTGCAGTGTTGGCTTCACCGGCACCTCTCTGTATCGATCCAGTCTGTATCGATACAGAGACTAGCTCGGCCCGTCGCCGTAGGTCAATACGTGAATCCAACCCGGAACTCGGCGACGCCTCGGAACACCGGCATCACCCGCCGTCGACGGCGGCCAACCGGGACGGCACAGCGAGCTGGCCGGCATGGCGGGCGGGGCACGTCAGCAGGCCCGTGCCGATCCGGCACTGTCACCCGACCGGATCAGGGCAGGCGGGCGACCCCGCCGTACATGCCCACCTCGGCGGTCGAGGGACGCGGCTGCCCGTCGCTCGGCACCCGCCACTCGGCGACCGACGTGATGCCCGGCTCGACCAGGTCGAGATCGCTGAAGAAGCGGCTGAACTCGGCACGGCTGCGCAGGTTGATCAGCCCGTGCGGGCCGCCACCGCGGGCCTTGGCCCTGAAGTCCGCGGCGACCGCAGCCGGAAGGTGGTCGTCGGTGCCGTGCGAGGCGACCAGGTAACTGCCGGCCGGCAGCACGTCGAGCAGCTGCCGCACCAGCGCGTACGGGTTGTCGTCGTCGGACAGGAAGTGCAGCACCGCCACAAGCATGAGCGCGACAGGCTGCGACAGGTCGATGGTGCGGCTCAACTCCGGGTGCGCGAGGATCCGCTGCGGGTCCCGCAGGTCGGCGTCGATGTAGGCGGTGGCACCCGCCGCCGAACTGCTCAACAGCGCGCGGGCGTGGGCCAGCACGATCGGGTCGTTGTCCACGTAGACCACCCGGGACTCCGGAGCGATGGCCTGGGCGACCTCGTGGGTGTTGTCGGCGGTCGGGATGCCGGTGCCGATGTCCAGGAACTGCCGGATCCCGGCCGTACCGGCCAGGTAGCCCACCGCACGTTGCAGGAAGCGACGGTTTTCCAGGGCGGCGATGCGGACGCTGGGGAAGGCGGCAGTTATCGCGTCGCCGGACTCCCGATCAGCCTGGAAGTTGTCCTTGCCGCCCAGCCAGTAGTTGTAGCGGCGGGCCGGGTGCGCCACCGAGGTGTCGATCCGGTCGCTCGGCGAGCCAGCCGTGGTGCCCGCAGCATCGGTGGTCAAGGCAGCTCCCGCAATGACATGTGTCCACTGTCGCCGTTCGTGGACCATGCTAGTGCCAGCGAGGCGGGGCCGTGGCCCTCACCCGACGATCACGCGGGATAGAGGTCGTCCAACAGCCGGCCGAGGATCTCCGCCGTACGCTCGGGTGGCTCGGCCTCGACACAGAGCCGCTCCATGGCCACCGCGTAGTAGTCCAGGTCGTCGCGCTTGTCGAGGTAGATCGCGCTGGTGAGCTGTTCGATGTAGACGATGTCGGGCAGCTCCTGGTCACCGAAGCGCAGGATGGTGAAGGCGCCCCCGGCGGCGGCGTGGCCCCCGGCGGCGAACGGGATGACCTGGAGCCGGATGGTCGGTGACTTGGTCGCCTCGATGAGTGCGGTGAGTTGGCCACGCATCACGTCCGGGCCACCGATCGGTCGACGCAACGCCGCCTCGTCCACCACGGCCCAGAGCTGCGGCGGACTCTCCCGGTACAGCAACTGCTGACGCTGCATCCGCAGGGCGACGCGTCGGTCGATCTCGCCCGGACCGGCAGTGCCGTGCCCGAGCAGCACCACCGCCCTGGCGTACTCCCGGGTCTGCAGCAGGCCGGGCACGAATTGCACCTCGTAGCTGCGGATCAGCGCGGCTGCGGCCTCCAGGCCGAGGTACGACTGGAACCAGCTCGGCAACACGTCACCGTAGCGGTGCCACCAGCCGGGACTGTTGGCGTCTCGGGCGAGCTTGAGCAGGGCGTCACGCTCGTGTTCCGCAGTGACGCCGTAGAGGGTGAGCAGGTCGGCGACGTCGCGCTCCTTGAAACCGACCCGGCCCAGCTCCATCCGGCTGATTTTGGATTCGGAGGAGCGGATCTCCCAGCCGGCGCCCTCGCGGGTCACCCCGCTGGACTCCCGCAGACGGCGCAACTGGGCGCCGAGCAGCATCCGGAGCACCGTCGGCCCGGTTGTCGGGCCACCCTCGGCGGGAACCATCGTCACGTGCGGACCTCCGGACACCTACCCGTGATGGTCGGGCACCCCGGCCCGACCGACGTGTAAGCATGCCATGAACCGACAGTGAGGTGTACTCCTCCGGACCGGTGATTCGGTCCCGTCGCCGGGACACTCCGACTGACGAACGGGTCAGTTGATGAGGTGGTCGAAGTCGCCGTCGCGGGCACCGAGCACGAAGGCGGTGATCTCGTCCACCGTGTAGATCAGTGCCGGCCCCTCCGGGTGCCGTGAGTTGCGGACCGCGATGCCCGCTCCTCCGGGCAGTTCGGCGAGTTCGACACAGTTGCCGCTGGGGTTGCTGCGGCGGCTCTTCTGCCAGCTCAACGGAGGCAACTGGTGGATCGGTACGCCATTGGGTGGCTGCTGCATGGAGACGTCTTTCTGCTCACGAGCCCGCCGGTGGCCGTGGGAGGAGCGGTGACGGCGAGGAGGGTGCCATATCGACATTGGACGGTCATGCACGTGCATCTGCTATTGCATCTGCACCGGACGGCGAGCATGATAACGCACGTGATCGGTGGCCATCCGTTCACTTTGAGTTACCCCCACAGGGGCAACCATCAGGCAAAACGTGGCCCCGACGCGGCACGCCACGTTGACCCAGGCTGGAGGCGGTCGAGGCGATGGGAGGGTTCGTGCCGGATCCGATGAGTGTCGCGTCCGGCATCTGTGCCGCCGGTGCACTGCTCTCCTCCTGGCAACTGCGCCGACGGGCGCTGCGCGCCGAGGCCGAGATCGGGCACCTGCACGCCGAGTTGGCCGCCGAGCGACACGCCGCGAGCCACGATCCGCTCACCGGGCTGCCCAATCGCCGCGCCTTCTACCGCCTGGCGGCCGCCCTGCTCACCGACGCCGCCGGCGAGCCGTTGATCGCCGTGGTGCTCGACCTGGACGACTTCAAGCAGATCAACGACCGGTACGGGCACGCCGCCGGCGACCAGGTGTTGATCAGTGTGGCGGAGCGGCTCGCCGGCTTCGCCGGGGACAACCTCGTCGCCCGTCTCGGCGGCGACGAGTTCGCCGGGCTGCTCTCCACCCCCACAGTGGACCGGCGCTGGATCGAGCACGCCACCCGTCGCCTCAGCGAGACCGTCGCCGCGCCGATCCGGCTGAGCGGATGCAGCGTCCGGGTCACCGCGTCCGTCGGGCTCGCCCCGGTGACCGGTCCGGCCCAGCTCACCGACGCGCTCAGCAGGGCCGACGCGGCCATGTACCAGGCGAAGAGCCTCGGCGGCGACCGGTCGCCCCGGCAACTTGTCGACATCGCCCGCCTGGTCGAGCGCTGACCGCGCACCCCGCCGGGGTTGGTCACGCGGGCGCCGCCACCACCGACGCCGTCGTCACGCCACGCACCCGCATCGGCACCAACCCCGATCACCGCAGGATCGGCGGGGCGGACCGATCGACACGGCCGCCGGTTCAGTTGGCGGGTGCGCCGAACCACCGGGACAGCTGGCCCAGCAGGCCCGCCTGGTCGTCACCGGCCCACGCCACGTGCCCATCCGGCCGCAGCAGCACACCGGGCACGTCCAGTTCCTCGCTCACGTCGACCACGTGGTCGACCCGGTCCTCCCAGCCGTCGACCGAGAGCCGGCCGGTCTGGTCGAGCAGCAGTCCCCGGCCGGCGTGCGTCAGCTCGTAGAGACGCCCCTGGGTCAGCCGCACATCCCGCAGGTGACGGCCGAGCAGCGGGTGACCGTCACCGAAGTCGTAGCGGACCCCGAGGGCGGTGACCTTCTCAATCAGGTGGCGGTTCACGTCCTCGAAGTCCATCAGCTCCGCCAGCAGCTTGCGGACCGCTTGCGGACCCGGGTCGGGTGACAGCAACTCCATCTGCGCGCGGGTGTTGTCAAGCACGTCGGCGGCGACCGGGTGCCGTTCGGTGTGGTAGCTGTCCAGCAGCCCGTCCGGCGCCCAGCCGTTGACCTCCGCGGCCAGTTTCCACCCGAGGTTGAACGCGTCCTGGATGCCGAGGTTGAGCCCCTGGCCACCGGTGGGCGGGTGGATGTGCGCCGCGTCGCCGGCCAGCAGCACCCGGCCGGTGCGGTAACGCTCGACCAGCCGGGTGGCGTCGCCGAACCGGGAGAGCCAGCGCGGTGAGTGCACGCCGAAGTCGGTGCCCGCGTACACCCGCAGTTGTTGCGCGAACTCGGCGAGGGTCGGCGGGACCAAACGGTCCTCGGCGACCCCGTCGGCGGGTACGACGACACGGTAGACGCCGTCCCCGAGCGGCCCGAGACCGAACCGGAAATGCGTCCTGCGGACCTCGGCGACCACGGCGGCGACCGTCTCCGGTGCTGCGGTCACCGCCATCTCGCCGAGCAGCGTGTCGACCCGGCTGGGCTCACCGGGGAAGTTGACGCCGAGCAGCCGGCGCACCGTGCTACGGCCGCCGTCGCAGCCGACGAGATAGCGGGTCCGCAACCGTGTGCCGTCGGCCAGCTCGACAGTCACCCCGTCGTCGTCCTGGCTGAGCCCGACCAGTTCGCAGCCGCGTCGGATCCGCACCCCCACGTCGCTCGCGTGCTCGTTGAGCAGACGGTCCGTGGTGGTCTGCGCGATGCCCAGGACGTACGCGTGTGCGCTGTCCAGTCCACCCGGCGACGGTTTGGCGATGCCGGCGAAGAAACCACCGACCGGGTGTTGCGTGCCGAGCGCGAGGAACCGCTCCAGCAGGCCGCGCTGGTCCAGCACCTCGATGCTGCGCGCGTGCAGGCCGAGCGCACGCACGTGCCTGGTCGGCTCCGCGTCCCTCTCCAGCACGAGCGTGTGCACCCCGTGCAGCCGGAGCTCGCTGCCCAGCAGCAGACCTGTCGGCCCACCGCCAGCAATGATCACGTCAATCATGAAATCCCCCGATTTTCCCAGGTTTGCGGCCCGGGAGGAGATTCTGCAGCACACCAGGGGTCTTGCGGCAAGACCCCTGGTGCGATATACGTTGGAAGAGGCAAGGGGCGGGTCTGCTCCTTGCCTTTGTCTGTTCGGTGCCCGCAGTGTCGGCGAGGGTCCAGGACGACCGGCGACACCCGACCGCGGATGATCACACCGCCCCGGGCGCGCTCGGCCGGGTCCCCGTCGGCAGCCGTGATGTTCGTTGCGCCGTCCCCCGGGTATGGGAAGGCGGTCGCCCTCATCGACGGCCGAAGGGAACCGACGTGGCAGGCATCAGCGCCCTCGTGCTCAACTGCACCCTCAAGCCGTCCCCGGCCCCGTCCAGCTCCGAGCAGCTCGGCCGGGAGGTGCTCGCCGAGTTGGCCGCGCAGGGCGTGACCGGCGAACTGGTCCGGGTGGTCGACCACGACGTGCGCTTCGGGGTGTCGACGGATGAGGGCAACGGCGACGGCTGGCCGGTGATCCGGGCCAAACTGCTGGCCGCCCAGGTGCTCGTCATCGCCACCCCGATCTGGCTCGGTCAGCCGTCGAGCGTCTGCAAGATGGTCCTCGAACGCCTCGACGCCGAACTCTCCGAGACCGACGCCGAGGGCCGCCTGCTCACCTACGGCAAGGTGGCCGGTGTCGCGGTGGTCGGTAACGAGGACGGCGCGCACCACACCATCGGCCAGGTGCAGCAGGCACTGAACGAGGTCGGGTTCACCCTCGCCGCCGCCGCCGCGACCTACTGGGTAGGCGAGGCACTGCACAAGGTGGACTACCGCGACGCCGGTCCCAAGCCCGACACCACCGGCCGCACCACGAAGGCCCTGGCACTCAACACCGCGCACCTGGCCCGGCTGCTCGCCGACCAGCCGTACCCACCGCCCGACGCGCGGAGCGCGGCGGTCGGCCCGAGCCACACGTCGACCTGATCACCACGGCCCGGCCCGCACCTGACCCCGACCGGCTGGCTGATCCGGCCACCCCGCCGGCCGACCCGGGCGGACCGCGGTCAGCGCCAGCCGTAGCCGGCGCGCAACGCCTGCCCGACCCGGTCGAAGCGGGGCCGGTCCAGCACGGCACCCTCGCGGCGGATGCTGTCCTCCCGCATGGTGAGGACCCGGTCCAGGCGGACCCAGCTCGGCCGGTTGTCCCGGTCCCACTCGCCCGGCCCGAGCGCGAACCAGTGCCGCTGCCCGTCCCGTTCGCTCTGACTGGACAGCATCAGCCCGAACAGCGTCCGGCTGTGCCGCCCGACGACAAGCACCGGCCGGTCCTTGCCCTGCCGGGGGTCGTCCTCGTAGGGCACCCAGGTCCAGACGATCTCGCCGGGGTCGGCCTGACCGTCCCGCTCCGGGGCGTAGGTCAGCTCCCGTCGCTGCAACGCGCTCACCTGGCGGCGGCGGGCGACCTGCGCGGGTGCCGGCCCGGTCCGCCGGGGCGACGGGATGACCGCGCCCACCCGGGAGATACGAGCCGCGACATTCCTCAACAGACCAGCCACGGCGGGCAGCCTACCCGCCGCCGTCCCGGCCGTCCGAGTGGGAGTTGCTGCGGCAGACTGGACCGATGATTGACATACCCGACGACCTGCCGATCCTGCAGCGGCGCGCGGTGCGGGTGGTGGTCACCGACGGCACCGACCGGGTGCTGCTGTTCCACACCCAGGACCCCGACCACCCCCGGTTGGGCACCTGGTGGGAGCTGCCGGGCGGCGGCATGGACTCCGGGGAGGGTTACCGCGACACGGCGGTGCGGGAGCTGCGGGAGGAGACCGGGATCGAGGTCACCGCAGACCAGGTGGGTGCCCCGACCTGGCGCCGGCGGGCGAGCTTCCTGCACCGGCAGGTGCGGCACGTGCAGGACGAGGTGATCGTCACGGTACGACTGGCAGGTCCCGGCCCGGACGTCGACGAGTCGCACCGGCTCGACTACGAGCGGGAGGACTACTTCGGCTTCCGCTGGTGGCCGCTGCCGGAGGTGGTGGCCAGCCGGGACCGCTTCTACCCTGGACAACTCCCCCGGTTGATCACGCCGTTCCTGGCCGGTGCGGAGATCGACGAGCCGTTCGAGTTGTGGTCGTGAGCCGGGCCGGCGGGCAGAGTGGGGGCATGACGACCGATCTGCACGGGCCGCTCTCCGCCTACGCCGCGCGTCTGCACGCCACGATCGGCGACGGGCACCACGTCGCCTCCCCGCTCGGCGCCTGGCTGCTGCTCGCGGTCTGCGCCGCCGCGGCCGACGCCGACCCGGCCGCCGAGGACCCGGCCGCCGAGGACCTGGCTCGCGCGCTGGGCACCGACCTGGGCAGCGCGGCGGAGGTCGCCCGAACGCTGCTTGACGCGCCGCATCCGCTTGTCGCGTCCGCCACCGCGCTCTGGCGCCGGGGGGAGCAGCGCGGCGGGCCGACCGGTTGGCGGGCCGCACTGCCGGCGACGACCGAGGTCGGCACGCTGCCCGACCAGGCCGGGTTGGACGCCTGGGCGCGCGAGCACACCGATGGCCTGATCGACACGTTCCCGCTGAAGGTCAGCCCGGATGTGGTCTTCGCCCTGGCCAGCGCGCTGGCCACCCGAATCTCCTGGGCGACCCCGTTCGACAGCGCCGACGCCCACGCGCTCGGTGTCGACAGCGCCTGGGCATCCCGGCTACGCCAGGTGTTGCGCAGCCCGAGCCACGGCCACCGGTGCGCCATCGTGTCCAGTCCGCGGGTGGGCGACGTGATCGTGCACGCCGCGCCGGCGCAGAGCAACGACGGGGCCGGGCTGGTCGTCCTCTCGGTGGCCGCCGCGCCGCAGGTGCCGGCCACCGAGGTGCTGTCCATCGCGTACGGTCTCAGCGCCGGTGCGGCCGACGGCACGCCTCCGGCCGGCAGCCGATCGCTGTTCGACCTGCCGCTCGGCGAGACCGCGCTGTGGACACTGAGCGAGGAACGGGTCCGGACCCGGGCCCGCGACGGTCGGGAGGAGCGGCACACCGCGGTGCTCCCCTGCTGGTCGGCCCGCAGCGGGCACGATCTGAGCGTTGCGGCGCTGGGCTTTCCGGCGGCCACCGCGGCGTTGGCGAGGGCGCTTGCCCAACCGGTGCAGGGCTTCGCGGCCCGCCAGACGGCGCTGGCCCGCTACGACAGGTACGGCTTCGAGGCAGCCGCAGTGACCGGGATGTTCGGCACGGTGAGCCTGCCGCCGGAGGGTGTGGCCCGCACCGCGGAGCTGCGCTTCGGTCACCCGTACGCGGTGGTGGCCGTCGCCACCGACGCCCGGCCGGACGGGACCACCGGGCCGTGGCACGGGGTGCCGGTCTTCTCCGCCTGGGTCACCGACCCACAGGAACTGTCCGAATCCGCGACGTGAGCCCCGCACTCCGCCGGCTGCACCGGCTGCCAGGACGGCGGTCCGGCGCACCGGGTGCCAGCGGCGGTCCGGCGCACCGGGTGCCAGACGGCGGTCCGGTGCGCCGGGCGGTCGTGGCCGGTCAGGGCAGGTGTCGCCCGGCTGCTGACCCGCCGTCCTCGCGCGGCAGTCGCGACACCAACTGTCGGAACTCGCGTACCGTCATCGCCGAGCGCAACGTGCCGAAGACCGCGCCGGTTCCGGCGCGGGCGGTCGCCGGGTCCACTCCGGCGCGCTCGCCCACCCGGCGCAGGAACTCCGCCGGGCCGGGGTCCGGCGGCGGAGCGACAGCGGCGGCGTCACCGACCTCCAGCCGCACCCCGGTGTTCAGCCCGTCCACGCCGTCATCCGGTCCGTCGGTTACGGCCGGTTCCAGTGTCGTTCCGACAGCCCCGGCGCGATTCGGCGCCGGGCCGGTGGGGTGGGTGGGCTCCGGTGCCGGGCCGCGCAGGTAGCCGTCGACCTCGTTCGGCAGGTGGCTGGCGAGGTCGTCGGACGCGCCGTCGGTCACCCGCTCGGCCAGCGTCCGGAGTACGGCGCGGGCGAGTGCGGCGGCCTGCTCGGGCGGCAGGCCGGAGCGGCGGGACACCGCGTCGACGAAGTACGGGAACCCGTCGCGGTCGGTCACGTCGGGGCGGTTACCCTCCGCCGGCCGCGACAAACTGCTCCGTCAGCGCAGCAGGTCCTCCGCCAGCAGGTGGTCGAAGATGAGGTGGTCGACAGGTGAGGTGCGGTGCCGGTCGGCGTAGCCGAGCCAGGCCATCTCGGCGATCTCGCTGGCCGGCCGCAACTGTCCCCGATACCCGGCCCGGTAGCAGGTCATCCGCACTGTGACACCGCCCGCGTGCCCGTGCGCCTGCGCGGTGAAGGTGCCCAGGTGCACCGCGTCGTGCACGTCCACCTCGACGCTCAGCTCCTCGGCGATCTCCCGACGCAGGGTCGCCAGGTCGGTCTCGCCCGGCTCACGTTTGCCGCCGGGCAGGTACCAGACGTCCTTGCCCGCCGACCGGGTGCTCAGCACCCGCCCGTCCTCGATGAGGATCCAGGCCACCTTGTCGATCTCGCGCACGCCACCCCTTCCGGTCGAAGACCGGGCACGCTACCAGCCGGTGGCCGTCGCGCGGTCACTCGGCCAGCAGGTCGAGCAGCAGCGCGGCCGTCCAGCTGAACGCCGGTGAGCCCAGCCCGGCGCCGGTGTCCGGGTGGAAGTACTCGTGGCAGCCGGCCCGCCCGACCAGGTCGATCATCGAGCGGCGCAGTCCGGCGGCCAACTCCGGGTGCCCGTGCGTGAGCAGCCCGCGCCGGACCAGCCAGCCGATGTTGAGCCAACTCGGCCCCCGCCAGTAGCGCAGCGGCTCGAAGTCGCCGGCGGTGCGGTCGTAGGTGGGCAACGGCCGGTCCATCCGCAGGGCCACCCCGAACCGCGCCGACCGGGCCTCGACGACGAGCGCGTCGGCCTGCCGGGCGGGCAGGTCGGGCAGGATCAGCGGCGTCAACCCGAGCACGGTACGGGCGCTGACCAGCCGGTCGGTGCGCAGGTCACGGGGCTGAAACGTTCCGGTGTCGTGGTCGTAGAGCCGTCGTAGCAGCGCCTCGGTGACCTGGGCCGCGCGGGCCCGGTGCGGCCCCGGATCGGCGCCGACGAGCACAGCGATCTCGGCGAGGGCGTGTTCGGCGGACCCGAACGCCGCGTTGAACAGCGGGCACTCCACCAGGAAGGGGTGCGTGTCGGCCAGTCGGCGGTCGGAGTAGCCGTGGTCCCGGTAGGCCGCGACGATCGCCAGGTAGCGCGCGTAGTCCAGGTCGGTGGGGCGGTGCGCGGCGTCGGCGTGCGCGGTGTCGTGCCGACGGTACGCGCGCATGACGGCCGCCTCCGCCGCGACCGCGGCCATCGGCTCGTCCCAGGCCGGGCTGTTGTCCAACCCGGACTCCCACGGGTGCACGATGCAGACCAGCCCGGCACCGGCCACGTCCCGCCGCGTCGCCAGGTAGCGCTGCTGGGCGACAAGCGCGGGATAGAGCCGGCGCAGCGCGGTCAGGCCGGCGCGATCAGGTGCCCGCTGGTACGCCAGCCACGCGGCGAGCGCGTGCACGGGTGGCTGGACCAGACCGGAGGTGTCCACGGCGGGCGTGCCGGCGACGCTCGCCGAGCGCCACAGCTCCGGGCCGGGGAAGTACGTGCCGACCCGCATCGCCGGGTTGAACACGATGTGCGGGACCCGCCCGTCGACCCACTGCGCCCGGAAGAGGCTCGTCAGCTCCCGCCAGGCGCGTTCGGGGCGGACCTGGGCCAACCCGATCGCGATGAACGCGGAGTCCCAGCTCCACTGGTGCGGGTAGAGGGTGCGCGAGGGCACTGTGTGGTCCCGCTCCCAGTTGGCGTCGAGCGTGTCGACAGCCAGCTGGCGCAGCCCGGCGATGTCGGCCGGCCCACCGGTGCGGGCGGGGTCGGCGTCGGCTGTCACGCCTCCGGCGGTCACGCCGCGGCCTCGCGGGGCAGCGCGTGCCGCAGGACCGTGGCGGCCTGTTGCAGGGCCCGGACCGGGTCGCCGCGCAGCCGGCACTCCAGGGCCAGCCAGCCCCGGTAGTCCAGCTCCAGCAGGGTCCGCAGCAGCGCGGGCCAGTCCAGGTGCCCGGCTCCGGGCTGGTACCTGTTCGAATCGCTCACCTGCACGTGCCCGAGGTACGGCGCGGCGGCCCGCAGCGCACGGTGCATGTCGTCCTCCTCGATGTTCATGTGGAAGGTGTCGGCGACCACCCGGACCGACGGCATCCCGACGGCGGCGCAGAGCGCCACCGCTTCGTCGAGGCGGTTGACCATGTGGTCCTCGTACCGGTTGAGGGGTTCGAGGAAGAGGGTGACCCCCTCGGCCCTGGCGTGCTCGCCCAGCTCGCCGAGGGCGTCGAGGAGGACCTGCCGGTCGCCGGCCGGCGGACGCGGCGGCTCGAACGGTGGTAGGCGGCGGGAGAACATCCCCCAGGCCGCCGGGGTCATCACCCCGACGCCGCCCAGCTCGGCGATGACCGAGAGCTGCGAGCGCAGGTTCCGCACGGCGTCGGCGGAGCGGGCCCTGTCGAAGTCGCCGATGAAGTGGTCCATCTCGACGCAGACGGTGGGCAGCACGGCCCCGGCGGCGCGGGCCCGGCGCAGCTCCGGCAGCCGGCGGGCGAGGGCGAGGTCACCGCGCCCGCGTAACTCGATGCCCTGGTAGCCGAGTGCGGTCGCGAGGGCGTACTTCTGGGTCAGGTCGGTGCCCGGCAGGAGTTGTTCCTGACAGGCGAGCGCGATGGTGGTCATTCAGAACCTCAGCACCACTTGGAGGACGTCACCGGCGCCGCGGTCGAGCAGCGCGAGGGCGTCGGCGACCGCGCTGGCGTCGACGATGTGGCTGACCAGCGGCAGCGGGTCGAGGCTGTGCTCAGCCACCAGATCCATGAAGGTCTGCGCCACCCGGTCTCCGGTCCACCGGCCGGCCATGCTCGGCGCGGGGGTGGGCCCGGAGACCTGGGCGGCCACCAGCTGGATGCGGTTGTGGTGGAACTCCTCGCCGAGGCCGAGCGCGTCGGCCTGGCCCTGGTAGAAGCCGGCGGCCACCACCCGGCCGGCGTGCGTGGTGGACCGGATCGCCTCGTGCAACGCCGGGTACGCCCCGGACAACTCCAGGCAGACGTCCGCGCCCCGGCCGTCGGTGGCCCGACGCAGCACGGCCGCGGCGGAGTCGGTGCGGGCGTCCACTGTGGCTCTGGCGCCGTAGTCGACGGCGTGCGCCAGCCGGCCGGGCACCGGGTCGACGGCCACCACCCGGGCGCCGGAGAGCACCGCGAGCCGGGTGGCGAGCAGCCCGATGACGCCCTGCCCGAAGACACCGACCCAGTCACCGAGGTGCAGGTCACCGGCGAGTACGGCGGTCAGCGCGATGGCACCGGGCCGGGCGAAGACGGCGGCGAGCGGGTCCAGCCCGGCGGGGAGCGGCCGGACCGCGCCGGCGGCGAGCACCGCCTCGGCCCGGTGACCCCAGATGCCCCACACCAGTTGCCCCGGGTGCCGGTCGGTGACCTCGGGGGCCACCTCGACGATCTCGCCGACCTCCTCGTAGCCGAAGCCGATGAGCGGGTAGGGAACCGGGGTCTGGCGGGGGACGAACATCCGGGCGGAGTCGTCCCAGTCCTTGCTGAGCCGGGGATTGCTGCCCCGGTAGAGGGTCAGCTCGGTGCCGGCGGAAATGCCCGAGTAGCAGGTGCGGACCCGGACCTGCCCGGGGCCGAGCGGATCTGGTGGACAGGGCTCGAGGCTGATCCGTCGAGGCCCGGCGAGAGAGACGACCCAGTTGCCCATGTGTCACATCCCGGTAGCACTGGGCTCCAGGATAGCAAAAAATCGCCATATGTCTTGCCATTGATCTATCGATGCTGTTGAATCCGGCATGTACCCTTCGAGAGGAGTGCCACCGATGTCAGTACCTCCGAGGCGGATACTCGCCACCACCCTGATCATGGCACTGGCAGCGTCCACCCTGCTGGCCTGCGGAGATGACGGATCCGACAGCAACAGCAAAAAGATCACCGTTTGGAGCCTGGAAGACGTCGCCGACCGGGTCACCGCCACCAAGGCGATCATCGCCGACTTCACCGCGAAGACCGGGATCCAGGTCGACCTCGTGACCGTCAACGAGGACCAGTTCCCCTCCCTGATCGCCGCCAACGCCGCCGCCGGCGACCTGCCCGACGTGGTGGGCTCGGTCTCCCTGGCCGGCATCCGCACGCTCGCCGGAAACGAGCTGCTGCACGCCTCGGCGAACGCGGAGGTCGTCGACAAGCTGGGCAAGCAGACGTTCTCCCCCCGGGCACTGGAGTTGACAGCCGACGACGGCAAGCAGCTCGCCGTGCCCAGCGACGGGTGGGGGCAGTTGCTCGTCTACCGCAAGGACCTGTTCGCCGCCGCCGGCCTGCCCGCCCCGGACACCTACGAGCGGATCACCGACGCCGCGGCGAAACTCAACACCGGCGGCGTCGCCGGGATCACCGCGGCGACCTCCGCCAGCGACGTGTTCACCCAGCAGACCTTCGAGCACCTGGCCCTGGCCAACGGCTGCCAGCTCACCGACGACGCCGGGAAGGTCACCCTCGACTCGCCCCAGTGCGTCGAGGCGATCCGCTTCTACGGCGACCTGATCCGGACTAGCTCGGTGAAGGGCGCCCAGGACGTGGACACCACCCGGGCCACCTACTTCGCCGGCAAGGCGGCCATGGTCATCTGGTCGCCCTTCATCCTCGACGAGCTGGCCGGGCTGCGCAACGACGCCAAACCGACCTGCCCGCAGTGCCAGGCCGACCCGACGTTCCTGGCCAAGAACAGCGGGTTCGTCACCGCGATCAAGGGCCCGAACGGCACCGAGCCGGCGCAGTACGGCGAGATCAGCTCCTGGGCGGTGCTCGACGGGGCGGTAGCCGACCCGGCGAAGTCCTTCGTGGAGTACATGCTCGGTGACGGCTACCCGCGGTGGTTCGGGATGTCCCCCGAGGGTCGCTTCCCGGTGCGCAAGGGCACCCCCGCCGAGCCCGAGGCATACCTGACCCAGTGGAACACCAGCCAGGCCGGCGTGGACGCGAAGAAGCCACTGGTCGACGTGTTCGGCGAGGAGGTGCTCGCCACCCTGCGCCGCAGCCCGGACACCTTCCAGCGGTGGGGGCTCACCCAGGGGCAGGGCAAGCTGGTCGGCGCGATGCTCGGTGAGCTACCGGTGCCCAAGGCGCTCAGCGACGTCTACTCCGGCAAGTCCGACGCCGCGGCCGCCGCCGGCCGGGCCAAGAAGGACGTCGAGGCCATCAAGGCGGGCGTCAATTGACCACCACCGCGCCCGACACCGGCCGCTCCCCCAGCCGGGAGCGGCCGGGACGGGCCGGCCGCCGTCGCCCCCTGACCCTGCGCCGGCGCGAGTCCCGGGCCGGGCTCGCGCTCGTCGCACCCACCCTGCTCGTCACCATCGCGGTCATCGGCATCCCGATCGTGTGGACCGTGGTGCTCGCCTTCCAGCGGGTCCGGCTCGCCACGTTGCGCAAGACCGGCCTGTTCGGCGATCTCACAATCGACAACTTCGACCGGGTGCTGCACACCCCCGGCTTCGCCGAGACGCTGTGGGTCACGCTGATCTACAGCATCGGCGGCACCGTCGGGTCGATAGCGCTCGGTCTGGTGGCCGCCCTGGTGGTCCGCCGACCGTTCCGGGGCCGCACGCTGGTCCGGGCGTCCATGCTGCTGCCGTACGTGGCGCCGGTGGTCGCGGTGACCTTCGTGTGGCAGGTGATGCTCGATCCGCAGCTCGGCATCGTCAACGCGTGGGGCCAACGCCTGCTGGGCTGGGACGCCCCGGTGCCGTTCCTGTCCCAGGAGTCGACAGCGCTGAGCACTGTCATCGCCTTCGAGGCGTGGCGGTACTTCCCGTTCGCGTTCCTGTTCCTGCTGGCCCGGCTCCAGGCGGTGCCCGGTGAGTTGGAGGAGGCCGCCCGGGTCGACGGCGCGACCCCCACCCAACGGTTCCGGCACATCCTGCTGCCGCAACTGCTGCCGGTGATCGCCCTGCTCGGCGTGCTGCGCTTCATCATGACATTCAACAAGTTCGACGACGTCTACCTGCTCACCGGTGGCGCCGCCGGCACCGAGGTGGTCAGCGTGCGGGTCTACGAGTTCCTTACCGCGCGCACCGACATCGGTGCCGCCTCCGCGCAGGCGGTGGTGCTGGCCGTGGTGCTCATCGTGTTCGTGGTGATCTATCTGCGCTTCTTCGGACGGAGGGTGAGCTGATGGACCGGGACGTGGTCGAGACGGTCAGCCTGCGCTGGCTGCGCCGCCTGGTGATCGCCGCGTTCCTGGTGGTCACCGTCTTCCCCTTCTACTACATGCTGGTGCTCTCGATGCGCCCCATCGAGCAGCTGCTGCTCGACCCCGGTGCGCTGCTCGTCGGCTTCGGCGAGCTGACCGTTGCGACGTACGCCGAGGTCCTGAAGGCCACCGACGACGGAGGCCAGGGGTTCCTCACCTTCATCCGCAACAGCGGCCTGGTGGCGGTCGCGGCGACCGTGCTCACCCTGGTGGTGGCGATCCCCGGCGCGTACGCGGTGGCCCGGTTGCGGTTCTTCGGGCGGCGGCAGGTCGACTTCCTGTTCCTGGCGGTCTACCTGTTTCCGTCGATCGTCATCGCGATCCCCCTGTTCGTGGTGTTCAGCCTGGCCGAGCTGCGCGGCTCGCTGTTCGGCCTGGTGCTCGTCTACATCTCGCAGACGCTGCCGGTGTCGGTCTACATGCTGCGCAACTACTTCGAGACGATTCCGGTGAGTCTGGAGGAGTCCGCCGCCATCGACGGCGCCGGTCGGCTCGGCATCATCCGCCGCGTCAGCCTGCCCCTCGCCATGCCATCGATCATGGCGGTGGCGCTCTACGACTTCATGATCGCCTGGAACGAGTTCCTCTTCGCCCTGCTGTTCCTGATCGACAAGCCCGACCGGTGGACGGTGTCGCTGGGGTTGTCACTGCTCTCCGACGGGGTGGAGGTGCCCAAAACGGTGCTGATGGCCGGGTCGGTAGTCCTCACCCTGCCCATCGTGATCCTCTTCTTCGCCAGCGAGCGGCTGCTCACCGAGGGGCTGACCAGCGGCGCGGAGAAGGGATGATCGTCTCCCCCGGGTCCGCGGCCGTATCCCCACCGCCCCGGTTACGGTGGCCACATGGCCAACCCGACCCGCTGGGCGACCGACACCGGCCCCGAGCACTCACAGTGGTACATCGACCGGTTCCGGAAACTCGCGGCCGAGGGCGCGGACCTGGCCGGCGAGGCCCGCCTGGTGGACGCGCTTGTCGCGCCCGGCTCGCGGATCCTCGACGCCGGCAGCGGCACCGGCCGGGTCGGTGCCGCGCTGGCCGAGCGCGGGCACACGGTGGTCGGGGTGGACGCCGATCCGGCGCTGGTGGCTGCCGCCCGCGCCGACTATCCGGGCCCGACGTGGCTGGTCGCCGACCTGGCCGAGCTGGACCTGCCGGCGATGGGTGAGGCGGAGCCGTTCGACGCGGCGGTGCTGGCCGGCAACGTCCTCGCCTTCGTCGCTGTCGGCACCGAACCGGAGGTGCTGCGCCGGGTCGCGCGGCACCTGCGGCCCGACGGGGTGCTCACCGTGGGCTTCGGCACCGAGCGTGGTTACCCGCTCACCGCGTTCGACGCCGACGCGGTGGCCGCCGGCCTGCGGGTGGAGCAGCGCTTCGCCACCTGGGACCTGCGCCCGTGGCGTGACGACGCGCCGTTCGCGGTGAGCATCCTGCGCCGCCCGGCCGACTGACTCCCGACCCGGCCCCGGTCGGGCGGCGGCGCCCTCAGTCCGGGGCGGCGACCGCGCGAGCGGCGGCCGGGTCCAGGGTGGCGCCGGCGGGCACCAGGCTGACCAGCCCGGCGGGCAGCCGCAGCGGGCGCACATCGCGGTAGCCGAGCATCGCAAGCACCTCCCGGTCCGCGAGCACGTAGCGTCGGCCCAGGTCGGTGATGACGGACACCGCGCCGCCGGACGCGCCGGGCGCCGCGGCGGCCTCGACCACCGCGCCACGGCCCGGCTCCACCACCACGTGGTCGGCCAGCACCGCGCCGCCGCCGGGCGCGGTGCGCGGCGCTGTCGACAGGTCCCGCAGCGCTACGCCCCAGCGCACCTCGCCAACCCCACCGTCGTCGGCCACGCGGGTGCAGAGAGCCCCCTCGTCGCTGGCGGCGAGCCGGGGCGGGGTCGGCGGTGGGGCGTTCGCGCCGCTCGGCGCGAGGTCGGGCACCGTGGGCAGCGCGGCGAAACGGCCCAACGTCATCGGCACCGGCTCACCCTGCCCGGTGCGCGCCAGCAGCAGGCCGGCCTGCAACTCGGTGATGCCGGCCAGGCCGGCGTCGACGGCCACCGCGTACTGCCGGCCGCCACCGGAGTTGCTCACCAGGTAGACAGTGCCGATCGCGGCGTCCGGCACCTGGCTGGCGGGCTGACCCAGCCCGGGCAGGTCCAGCGGGGCGAGGTCACTGCCGGCGGGCAGCGAATTGAGCAGGGCGGGCGCCACCGCCACCGCCTGCGCGCGGGTGGTGGCGAGCGCCGCCAGTACCCGGCTGGGATCGCGGACGAGGTAGCGCCGCTGATGCCAGACCAGGTGCAGCCCGCCGTCGGGGTGGCGCAGCAGCAACGCCTCGTCGCCGAGTGGTCGGCCGCCACCGGGCTCGGTGCCGATCAGCAGCGCGGAGCGGGGCGCCTCGCCCGCCGGGGCCGTCGAGCAGACGGTCCACCCCTCCGTGGCCAGCCGGCCGGGAGCGGGCAGCGAGTCCGGCGCGTCGGCGATGCCCAGCGGCAGCCCACGCGGCACGCCGTCGATCGTGCGGCGGGAGACCAGCACGGTCTTGGACCTGTCGGCGCCGACGATCAGCAGCGCCGAGGCGTAGTTGAGGACCGGGTGCAGCTTCTGTTCGCGATAGACGAACCGGGCGCCGGACTCCTTCTCCACGACCACCGCGCCCGGGTCGCGCCAGCCCTTGCCGCCACCGGCGAACAGGCCGTAGAGCGCGGAGCCGCCGAGCCCGATCGCCGCGACCAGGACGCTGGCCAGGCCGGCGCCCGCCAGCCGCCGAAACGGCGACTGGGCCGGGTCGGTCTCCCGCATGACCAGAGCGGCGACCGCCCGCTGGACGCTGAACTGGTAGGAGTGCAGCTGGTCCTGCCGCGACGGCATGAGGTCCCTTCCGGTGGATCGGCCGGGGCACAGGATATGCGCTGCGTCGATGTCTCGGGACCCTGCGTGTCCGGTGCGGGGCAACCGGTAGCATCCGGGGACGAATCCGGCGGCGAGAGGGCACCCGTGGGCGCGCGTTTCGAGGAGTTGGCCTGGCGGGAGACCCCGATCGGCGCGATCAGCCTGCGCCGACGCCGGGATCCGGCCCTCCAGGTCGAGGTGTACGAGGTCAAGCTCGACGACGAGTACCTGATGTCCAGCCTGTTCCCGGTCGCGGAGATCGAGCTGGCCCGGCTGGGCCTCGCCGAGGTGGCTGGTGACACGCTCGACGTGGTGGTCGGCGGTCTCGGGCTGGGCTACACCGCCTGCGCGGCGCTTGGCGACCCACGGGTTCGCTCGCTGCTTGTGGTGGAGGCGATCGAGGACGTGATCGACTGGCACCGTCGGGGTCTGCTGCCGTTCGCGGCGGGGCTCGCCGAGGATCCGCGGACCCGGTTCGCGCAGGCCGACTTCTTCGCGGCGGTGGCCGGTGCGACCGGCTTCGACGCCGACCTGCCCGGGCGGCGCTTCGACGCCGTGCTGCTCGACGTCGACCACTCCCCGCGCAACGTGCTGCATCCGAGCCACGCCGCGTTCTACGACGCGACCGGTCTACGCCGCCTGGCCGCCCACCTGCGCCCGGAGGGGGTGTTCGCGCTCTGGTCGGACGATCCGCCGGACGCCGGGTTCACCGACACGCTCAGCGAGGTGTTCGCGAGCGTACGGGCACACGTCGTGCCGTTCGCCAATCCGCTGACCGGCGGCGAATCGGCCAACACCGTCTACGTGGCGCGTACCGGCCCCTGACCTCACACGAGCGGGCGTCGGAACCCGAGCCGACCAATCGGCATGGTGTCGGCCGGACGGGGAACGTTGGAACGGGCCGCCGCACCAGGCGCGGCCGGTCACAGGAGGTCGAGATGCGTGCGCTGCTCTGGGTCGTCGGCGTCGTCGCCGGTGTGCTGATCCTGCTCGGGTTGGTCCTCGAAGCGGTCCGCTGGCTGGCCATCATCGGTGTGATCGCGCTGGTGATCGTGATCGTCTGGGCCTTCTTCAAGGGGCGGCAGGCGGTGCAGCACCAGAGCCGACGACGCTGACCGGTCAGAACCAGTCCGGCCGCATGTCGAGCGTGGTGCGGTCCCGGCTCTCCAGCAGGTCGAACTGCGGCCCGGTGCGGGGCAGCTCGACGGTGAAGAAGTAGCGGGCGGCCTGCCGCTTACCGGCGTGGAACGCCTCGCCGGTGCCCTCCGGCGGCAACGCCAGCACCTGCTCCAGCCACATCCACGCGATCACCACGTGCCCGACGGCCTCCAGGTAGGCGGTGGCGTTGGCCAGCGCGAGCTCCGGGTCACCGTCGGCCCAGAGCCGGGCGGTGACCGAGGTGATCCGGTCCACCGAGGCGGCCAGCCGGTCCGCCAGGTCGGCCGCCTCGCCGCCGGCCTTCCGGCCCCGCTCGACGGTGTCGCCGATCGTCGCGGTCAGCACGGCGAGACCGGCGCCGCCCTGCATGGTCATCTTGCGGCCCAGCAGGTCCAACGCCTGGATGCCGTGGGTGCCTTCGTGAATCGGGTTGAGCCGGTTGTCCCGGTAGTGCTGCTCCACGTCGTGATCGCGGGTGTACCCGGCGCCGCCGAGCACCTGGATCGCCAGGTCGTTGGCGGTCAGGCACCACTGCGACGGCCAACTCTTGGTGATCGGGGTGAGCACGTCCAGCAGCAGATGCGATCGCTCGCGGTCCGCCGCGACGGGGGCGGTCCGCTGCTCGTCGAGCAGCCGCGCGCAGTAGAGCACCAGCGCCAGCGCCCCCTCCACGTAGCTCTTCTGCGCCAGCAGCATCCGTCGTACGTCGGGGTGGTCGATGATCGGCACCTGCGGCGCGGCCGGGTCCTTCGCGCCGACCGGCCGCCCCTGCGGCCGTTCCCGGGCGTACGCCAGGCTCTTGAGATAGCCGGTGTAACCCAGCGCGGTGGCGCCGGCCCCGACCCCGATCCGGGCCTCGTTCATCATGTGGAACATCTGGGCCAGGCCCTGGTGCGGCGCACCGACCAGGTGGCCGACCGCACCGGCGCGACCGCCCGGGGTGTGCGCGCCGTCGCCGAAGTTGAGCAGGGCGTTGGTGGTGCCCCGGAAACCCATCTTGTGGTTGAGCCCGGCCAACACGACGTCATTGCGGTCACCGAGTGAACCGTCCCGGCCGACCAGCACCTTGGGCACGATGAACAGCGAGATGCCCTTCACGCCGGGCGGGGCGCCAGGGATCCGCGCCAGCACCAGGTGGACGATGTTCTCGACCAGCTCATGATCACCACCGGAGATCCACATCTTGGTGCCGAAGAGCCGGTACGTGCCGTCCGCCTGGGGCTCCGCCCGGGTGGTGATGTCGGCGAGTGAACTGCCGGCGTGCGGCTCGGACAGGCACATGGTGCCGAAGAACCGGCCGTCGAGCATCGGCCGGACGTAGGTGTCCACCTGCTCGACGCTGCCGTGCGCCAGCAGCAGGTTGGCGTTGCCCAGGGTGAGGAACGGGTACGCGGAGGTGGCCACGTTCGCCGCCTGGAACCAGGTGAAGCAGGCCGCCGCGACGGCGTGCGGCAGTTGCAGGCCGCCGACCGAGGCGTCCAGCCCGGCGGTGAGCAGGCCCGTCTCGGCGAAACTGTCGAGCGCCACCTGGACCTGCGGGATCAGCCGCACCCGCTGCCCGTCGAAGGTGGGCTCGGCGAGGTCGGCGGCCCGGTTGTGCGGGGCGAACTGCTCGGTGGCCACCCGTTCGGCGAGGTCCAGTGCGTCGTCGATCGTCTCCCGGGAGTGCTCCGCGTAGCGGGGACGCTCGACGAGTTGGGACACCCGCAGCCAGTCGTGTAGCAGGAAGTCGAGGTCGCGGCGGGAGAGCAGGGTGGACGGCACGGAAACTCCTCAGCGGGCTCGGGGTGGGAGTGTCCAGGACGACGGCCCACTGTCGCCCCGGCTCATCCTGACCGATCGTGGGGGCGGGCACCACAGGCGCGGGCGGCGTCGAGCGAGCGGAATGCGTCACACCGGTCGGCTGGGGGTCGCCACACCCGGAGATGTCCCGTCCGGGGTCCTCGGCCGGCTGCGCCCGAGATCCCGCCGCGCCGGCGACGCCGGACGGTTTCGTCCGGCCCGCGCCGGGGATACCGCGCCGGATGGCCGGATCCGTCGGCCGTCGGCGCGGACCGCAGGCACCGTCTGGCGGGTGAGGAGCGGGTCGATGTCCCCACTGTCCGGCGTGGAGGATCCCCGGTTGACCCCGGTGCTGCGCGAGGATCGGGTGTGCACGGGCGTGACGTCGCTGCGCGGGCGGCTCTTCCTGAGCTACCCGGCGGCGGACCGGCCGGGCGTACAGGTGGTCGAGGTGCTGCCGGACGGTCGCCGCGACCCGTATCCGGATCGCGCGTGGAATCGCGCCGATCGGTCGCCGGACAGCACCTTCGTGCACGTCAACAGCCTGCGCGCCGGCCCGGACGGCCGGTTGTGGATCGTCGACTCGGGTGCGCGGCAACTTGGCGACCGGCAGGTGCCCGGTGGCGCGCGGCTGATCGTGGTCGACCTGGACGCCGACCGCGTGGACCGGGTCTACCACCTTGCCGAGGCGGTGCACCCGACCAGCTATCTCGACGACGTGCGGTTCAACGGCCCGACGGCGTACCTCAGCGACGCGGGGGCGCCCGGTCTCGTCGTGCTGGACCTGGACTCGGGACGCTCCCGACGCGCGCTGGACGGGCATCCGAGCGCGGTGGGTGGGCCGCTGGTCGCCGACGGGCGGGTGGTGCGGGACGCGACAGGTGCCGAGGTACGCCTGCACATGGATCAACTGGAGGTGTCGCCGGACGGCCGGTGGCTCTACTACCAACCGGCCTCCGGCGGGATGTCCCGGATCGGCACCCGCTGGTTGGACGACCCGTCGGTGCCCGTCGAGGAGACGGCCGGGCGGGTCGAACCGTGGTGTGACACGCCCTGCACCGGGGGCACGGCGATCGACGCCGACGGGACCATCTACCTCAGCGACGTGGAACGACGACGCGTCCTCGCCCTCGCATCCGACGGCAGCGTGCGGACCCTCGTCGATGATCCCCGGCTGGTCTGGGTGGACGCGATGTGGCTCGATGCCGACGCCCGACTCTGGCTGCCTGCGGCACAGTTGCACCTGACCGCCGGGCTCAACGGCGGACAGTCGGCAGTGGACTATCCGGTGTGGATCTACCGGATGCCGGTCGATGTCGGGCCGCCCGCACGGGATCACAGCTGAGCGGTTTCCCGGCCCGGGGTCGGAGGGCGTACCAGGGCCGCCACCGGCACCCGCGGCTGGCGCCTGGCGCTCGGCCCGCCGCCGAAATATGCTGCCCCGCATGCACCGCAGCCGCGTCTACGCCCTGCTGATCGACACCCCCGAGGCGGAGGCCGCGCAGGCGGCCGAGTTCTGGTCGGCGGCGCTCGGCGTCGACACCCGCTCCGTTCCGGCCGAGCCGCAGTTCGTCGGCCTGCACGAGGCGCTGCCGGGGCTGGTGACGGCCGTGCAGGCGGTGGACGACGCGCCGCGCTATCACCTCGACATCGAGACCGACGACGTGGCGGCCGAGACCGCCCGGCTGCTCGACCTGGGTGCCATCGAGGTGTCGCGGTGGTTGGAGTGCCGGATCCTGCGGGCCCCCGGTGGGCATCTGCTGTGTGTGCTGCCGGTGGCGAGCCCACCGGAGCTTTTCGCGGCGCAGGCCCGCACCTGGCCCTGAGCCGCCGGCTGTCACAGGGCGGCGCTACGGTCCCGACCATGGCTGATTTCGTGTTGGTTGCCGGGGCGTGGCTGGGGTCGTGGGCATGGGACGAGGTGGTGCCGCCGTTGCGGGCGGCCGGGCACGGCACCTACCCGCTGACCCTCTCCGGCCTCGCCGAGCGACAGGGCGTGGCCGCCGGCCAGCAGACCCACGTACGGGACATCGTCGACGAGATCGAGCACCGGGACCTGCGCGACGTGGTGCTGGTCGGGCACAGCTACTCCGGCATTCCGGTGGGTCAGGCCGCCGAGCGGATCGGCGACCGGCTGACCCGGGTGGTCTTCGTCGACGCGGAGGTGCCTGTCGACGGCGGGTCGTTCGCGTCCGGTTGGTGGCAGGGTCAGCCGGCGTTCGACGCGCTGCTCGCCGGCAACGGCGGCTCCTGGGCGCCGCTGGGTGTGGCTGACCTCGCTGGTCAGGGGCTCAGCGACGAGCAGGCGACCCGGCTGGCCGAGGGCTCCACCGCGCACCCGGGCGCCACGCTCACCGAGCCGGCCGTGCTGACCCGCCCGCTGGGCGAGCTGCCGACGACGTACCTCAAATGCCTGCTCGACGGGCCGGAGCCCAACGACACGGTGGCTGAGCTGCTGACCAGTGACCGCTGGCGGCTGGTCACGATGGCGACAGGTCACTGGCCGATGTTCTCCCAACCCACCGAGCTGGCGCAGATACTGCTGGCGGAGGCCGCCTGACCTGCCCGACCCGGGCCCGTTGCGGCGGCGTGCGGCCGGAGCGGGCCCAGCTCGACGTGGGGCGTCAGGCAGGTCGGGCCGTGGGGTCGTCGAGGGTCCTGATGTGACGCACCGGCGACGCGACCAGCCAGAGCACGGCGAGCACACCACCCAGGCCGGCGACGACAAGGGTGGGCCGCAGCCCGATGGTGGTGCCCAACGCGCCACCGACAAGCGCGCCGAGCGGCCGGATGCCGTAGTTGACGGCGCTGTACGCACCGGCGCGGCGTCCCCGCGCGTCGTCGGGTGTCACGGCGGCCAGGAGGGCGTTGAGGTTGACGTCCATCAGCATCACCCCGACGCTGGAGACCAACTCGATGGCCGCCAGGGCTGCCACCTTCGTCGCGGTCGGCCCGGACACCAGAGCGGTCAGTGCCAGCGGCGCGGGAAAGAGCACCGCGCCGATCATCGCGGTACGCCCCAGTCCGATGGCGCGCGAGATCCGTGGGGCGAGCGCCGCCCCCGCGAGCCCGCCGACCGCCCCGAATCCGATGGAGAGGCCTATCGCGCCAGCCGACAGGTCGAGTTCGCGGCTGGCGTAGAGCACCAGCAGGGCGCTCGCGATGAAGGTGAAGAAGTTGACGGTGCTGGTGCAACCGAGGGCGGCCCGCAGCACCGGGTGCCGCAGCACCAGCACGAGCCCCTCGCGGACCAGGTCGAGGGTGGACGTGCGGCGCGGCGGCGGCGGTGGCTCGGTCACCGGGATGCGGCTGAGCAGCAGCGCGGAGCCGAGGAAGGAGACCGCGTCGACGACGATCGCTACCGGCGCGCTCAGCGCCTGGACCAGCCCACCACCGACGGCCGGACCGGCGATGAACGAGAGCGAGCGGCTCATGCTCAGCTTGCTGTTCGCGTCCACGTACGCCGATCGCGGCACCAGGGCCACGAAGAACGCCTGGCGTGCCATGGCGAACAGTACGGCCCCGGCCCCGGTGAGCAGTGCCACCAGGTAGAGCTGGGTGAGGGTGAGCGCGCCGAGCAGGTAGAACACCGGCAGGCTGAGCAGCACCCCGGCGCGGATCAGGTCCGCGATGATCAGGAGTCGCCGTTTGTGGGTGCGCTGGTCCACCCAGGCGCCCAGGAACAGTCCCAACAGGTTGGGCAGCCAGATCAACGCGGTCAGGACGCTCACCTGCAGTGGCGTCGCGGCGAGCAGGCTGACGGCGATCAGCGGCAGGGCCAGTTCGCTGATCCGATCACCGAAATCGGAGATCGTCTGACCGATCCAGAAGGTGCGGAACCGCCGGTCGCGATGCAGGGCCGGCGGGGGCACGGTGCCGGTGGCGTTCACGGTGCCGGCGCCGCTCACGACGTGGCCGGGTCGTCGCCGGGCTCGGCCGGGGCGTCGTCGCTCGGCTCGGGCAGGAGATAGCGCAGCATCCGGACGATCCGCGCGCCGTCCGGCGCGGGGCCCTCCTTGCGTCGCACGTACGGAGCGATCAGCTCCTCGATCGACTCCTCGAGCTGTCGCAGCTCGTCGGCTGTTGCCACGAACCGGGTGTCGGCCATGCCGGCCAGCGCCCGCCACTCGGAGTCCAGCCGGGGTTCCTCGCGCAGCAGCCACTGCTGGGGCGCGTCGGCGTTGCGGGCGAACATCTCGCCGCGCAGCTGTTGGCTGGCCGTCTGCCCTTCGACACTGTCGGGCACTGTGAAGCGGAAGCCCCGGGCGACCGCCTGCCACCAACGTTCCCGTTTGCTGGTGGCGCCATCCCAGTCGCTGACCAGGCCGAACGTCGCGAGATGGCGCAGGTGCCAGCTGACCACCGACGGAGTGGCGCCGACGTGCGGCGACAGCCCGGTCGCGGTGGCCGGGCCGTGCCGCTGAAGGTGTTCGAGGATCGCCAGCCGCACCGGATGGGCGAGCGCCCGCAACGCCTGCGGCTCGGTGATCTCGAAATCCCCGTACGGATTCTTGAGAGACATCTTTCGAAAGTAGTCTCTCAGATAAAGTCCGGCAACCCCGGTCCGTACCGGATCGCGTGCCGGTCAGGCGATGCCCAACCGCGCCAACGGTTCGACAAGCTCCCGCTCCTCGTAGCTCAGGTGCGACAGCAGGGCGTCGGTCAGCAGATCCACCGCCGCCCGCAACTCCGCGAGACCGTCCGGAGACCCGACGTACGCGACAAGAGCTCGGTCGACGCCCTCCAACACGTCGTGGATGACGTGGTGCTCCTGCTCCAGCCGGTCGACGACCGGTCCGAGTCGCGGGTCACGCGCCCGCAACCGGGGAAAGAACGACTGGTCCTCGATGGTGTGGTGGGTGGTGACGATCCGGCAGTACGACTCGCAGTAGACGCCGAGCGTCCAGCGGTTCTGTCGCATGGTCATGGTGTTGATGTGGGACCGGGCCGCACCGGAGTCGATCTCGCCGGCCGCCACCTGCTCGATCAGATCGTGAATCTGGGCCAACTCGGCACGCAGGCCGTCGTGGATCTGCACCAGGTGCGCCCCGGTGGCCTGCTCGTGCGGCGTGTAGGTGCGGTCCGGGTCGGGCGCGGGCCCGCTCGGTCGGGTCGACTCGTCCCAGACCTGCTGCTCACTGCGCCGTACGCCGTCGTCCGGGGTCGGCACCACGGCGAACGCACCCCCGGTCACTGTCGCCCGGCTCGGTCGCGCCGCCGACTCCGGCGCACGCACCGCACGCTCCGGCTCCGGCGCACGGCCCTCGCGCTCCGGCGCGTGCTCCAGTTTCGGCGCGGCACCGCGATCACGCTCGGCCGCGACCAGCTCGCGAACCGCCGGAGCCACCTCGCCGGCGAACCGGCGCAGGTCGTCGGGATCGTCGCTGCCGAGGATGAAGGTGCTCACCCCCTCCCCCAGCGCCAGCTCGGCCAGTTCCCGCGCCCACTGCGCGGCAGGCCCGTTCAGGGACCCGCTTGCGGCGGCCGAGAACCGCCCCGAGATGTTGAGCAGCCGCCGCACGTCCTGCGGTGACCTGCCGGCCTCCCGCGCGGCGTCGTCGATTGTCGCGTTACCCCTGGCCAGGTCACCCGGCTGGAGATAGCCGAGCGACGGCAGCCAACCATCGGCCCGGCGACCGGTGAGCTGGAGCATCCGGGGCTTGTACGCGCCCAACCAGATCGGCACCGCGTGGGCCGGTGCCGGCCCGCGCTTGGCGCCGCGCACCCGGTAGAACTCACCATCGACGCGCACGCCGCCCCGCGTCTCGGCGTCCCAGAGCTGGCGGATGACCTCGATGGCCTCCTCCAACGCGCGTACGCCCTGGCCCGGGGTCAGGCGTCGGCCGCCCATCGCCTCGATGGCCTCCCAGAACGCTCCCGCGCCGAGGCCGAGAGCGACCCGGCCGCCGCTGAGCAGGTCCAGGCTTGCCACGCTGCGGGCGAGCACCGCCGGTGGCCGCAGTGGCAGGTTCGTCACGTTCGCCGCCACCTGCACGCGGCTGGTCCGGGCCGCGACGAAGCTGAGCAGGGTCCAGGTGTCGAGGAACGCGGGCTGGTACGGGTGGTCCTGGAAGGTGACCAGGTCCAGCCCGACCTGCTCGGTCAGGACGGCCAGGCCGACAGTGGCGGCCGGGTTGTCACCGCTGGGGGTGACGAACGAGCCGAAGACCAGGTCATGGCCGTAGTCGCTCATGGGCGAGCCTCCCGATTCACGCGACGCCTCGAACGATGCGCCATGACCACGACCTTATGTCATACAGAACATCTTCTGCCAACAAGGTCTTCGTCACTGCGCTATTGTCGGGGGATGACGGGTGCCCCACACCGGCCGGACCGGCCCGATCCGCTCGACGACGACCTGGGCTGGATGCTCGGGATCGTCTTCCGTGGCTACGTCCGGGCGGCCGAGCACGCGCTCACCGACTTTCCCGGTGGCCCACGCGGCTACCAGGTGCTCACCGCAGCGATCAACGGGCCAGCCCGAAACCAGGGTGCGATAGCGGAGGAGCTCGGCATCGACCGCACCGTGCTCACGTATCTGATCGACGACCTGGAACGGCCCGGGTTCGTCGCCCGGCGGGCGGACCCGGCAGACCGGCGCAACCGGCTCGTCGACGTCACCGACGTCGGCCGCACCGCCTGGGAGCAACGGCGTCTGGCGCTGCGGCGCGTCGAGTCGCACCTGTTGGGCGCGCTCACGCCGACCGAGTCGGCGACGCTGCGGGCACTGCTGCAGCGGGTCGCCTGCTCCGCCCAGGCGATGGACCCGTTGCGCGACCTCTGCGAGGTGGTGTCGCAGGTGCAACCC
Organism: Micromonospora sp. NPDC049047; assembly: GCF_040649135.1. NCBI lineage: Bacteria > Bacillati > Actinomycetota > Actinomycetes > Micromonosporales > Micromonosporaceae > Micromonospora > Micromonospora sp. NPDC049047. The sequence continues at coordinate 84,479 of NZ_JBEZEY010000021.1, read as the reverse complement.
GCGCCGGCGCCGGACCAGACCGGCCCACCGGCCGGGCGCGGCGGCCGGAGCGCCGCTGCCCGGGGCCGTCGCCGCAGCACCGACTGACCGCCGCGCGGTGGCCAGCGCCGTAGGGCGACGTGTCCGGTTCGGACCAGCCGCGACGCCGGCCCGCCGGACGAAAACGCGACGCGGGCCCGCCCGGCTCCCCCGACGTGGTACGTCGAGCGCAGCCGGACGGGCCCGCCGTGCCGCTGCCGGATGGGGTCAGCGCACCTGCACGAACACCGGGTTCGAGTAGAACCACAGGTCGTCCCACGGGCTCTCCAGCCCGTCGGCGAGCGGCTCGGCCTCGTCGGTGCTGGTGCCGCGCACCCGCGCGTAGGTGTCGGCCTCGACGTTGCGCAGCGTGTGCCGGATGACGTAGTCCTCGCCCTGTCGACGCCAGTCGCGCGGGCCGAACCGGGCCACCACCTTGGTGGTGGGGTTGGTGTCGGCGTCCAGGTTGGCGCTCGGGCCGGTGATCTGACCGACGATCAGGTCGACCCGACGGACCTCGGGGCGGTCCCCGTGCGCGTTCACGCCGCCCAACGGACGGAACGTGATCTCGATCTCGACATCGGTACGGCTGCGGCGGCTGACCGTGATGGTCTCGCCCACCTCGGCGGTCTTGCCCTGGGACCTGGCGGTGACGTCGAGGCTGCGGATCAGGTCACCGGTGGTGACCCAGATCCGGCCGTTGCGCAGGCCGTCCATGATGTCGCCGTAGTCCTGGCGGGCGTGCACGTAGGTCTTGCTGTACTCGCCCGGCCAGAAGTCGGAGCCGCCGCGGGTCCAGTGCACGTGCGAGTCCGAGGTCGCGGTGATCCACCAGCGCCGACCCTCACCGAGGAGCGAGTCCCAGAGTCCGCCGACCCGGGCGGTCATCTGGTCGAACCCACCGTAGGTCGGGTGGTTGCCGTACCCGCCGCGCTTGCCGCCGTTGAGCGGGCCCGCCTGGTGGCCGGGTGCGCCCTCGAAGCCGATGTAGACGTCCGGCGCCGCGTTGTTGCCGTTGCGGAACTCGCGCGGGGTGTCCTGGCCGTAGACGCCGAGACCGGGCGCCGACCGGGACGCGTGGTGGGCGATCACCAGTGGCTTGTGCGGCATGCCCCGGGCGACCTTGAGGAACTCCACCATCTTGGCCTCGGTGTCCCGCGCCGGCTCGGTGGGGAACGCGTCGTACTTCGCGAACCGGCTCTCCAGCTCGAAGAGCTGCTTCGCCTCGTCGTCGTGGCGCGGGATCATCAGCGTGTGGTGGTCCAGCGAGGGCGCGTCGAACTCCATCCCCCAGAACTGGAGCACCTCGGGCACCAACTTGCGGGACCGCAGCAGGTCGGGGTACGCCTGCTCGATGTTCACCTTGGAGTGCGTCGGTCCACCGTGGTCGGTGCACATCGCCCAGGTCAGGCCGAAGTTCTTCGCCATGATGGCGTTGGTGACGATCGGGTAGACCGCGTCCGCGCCCTTGTGGAAGACGATCGGGCTCTTCGTGGTGTCGAACTCGCCGCTGTACTCGGAGTGGACGTGGTGGTCACCAGCACGCCACGCCCGGTTCTTGGAGTTGCCCCGGTCGCCCGTCTCGCCAGCCGGCCGACGGTCCTCGTCGGCCCAGGCCGCACTGGCGCCGACGAGCGGGCTGGCCGCTGCCAGCGTCGCGCCGACGCCCGCGTACTTGACCAGCTTGCGCCGGGACAGCTGTGCGTGTTCGGTCTCTTCGGGTTGCTTGTCTCGCACTGCGGGCCTCTCCTCGATCAAGCGAATGCTCTTTCGATCAAGAAGCCTCGGAGAGGGTGGTGAACACCCGTCGTACGGTGTGCGTGCCTGCCATGAACACCTCGCCCTGAGCTGCCGAAACCGCCGGCCGCGCGCAGCAGCGGGTCACGTCGCGACCGCGCCGGGTGCCCGACTGCCCGAACTCCCCCGGCACTGCTGAGCAACGGTTCGGCGGTCCCGTAGTCGACGAGCCGGGCGGTGCTCGGTGGTCGGTCGATCCAGCCGGACCGGCGGATCACCACCGATCTGAGATGCCGATTGTTGTCCGCCCGCCCAGCGCTCGCGGTGGACCTCCGATGCGGACGGTCGCCGCCGGACGGCTGCCGGTCAGATGCGGGCGCGGGGCAGCCAACCGAGGAATCGAAGCCGGACCCGGGGCAGCGGCACGGTGGGCAGATCCTGGGCGGCGGCGACCAGGCAGGAGCCCAGATAGACAGCGAGGGCGGTACGCGCTCCGCCGAACTCGGCGAGCAACTGGCTCTGTTTCGTGGCGCAGGGCCACTCGCGACCGCAGCCGGTGCAGGTCCAGCTCGGTGGGTTGGGGAGGTGCTCCGGCAGCTTCGCGCGACGGTACCGGCCGACGACGCTGTTGTCCGCGCGCACGTCGCGTCGACGCGGTATCGGGCGTCCGTTGCGGGAGGCGGTCGGGCGGGCGCCCGGTAGGTAACGCCCGACGGTGCCGAGCAGCACGCCCACCCGGATCAGGGCGTCCGGCCCGACGTGGTGGGCCAGCAGCGCGGTCATCAGGTAGTGCCCCAGCAGGTCGAACGCCTCGCGGCTGAGCCCAAGGTCACGGCAGAGGTCGACGAAGTCCGGTGTGGTCAGCGGCACACGGTTGTCAAGTGCGCGGCGCAGCACCTCGCGCAGATCGGTGCCGAGTCGTTGCACCGCGTCGCTCTCACCCAGCCCCAGGCTGTCCTCGTCCACCACCCGGGCCAGCGCCTCCGCCACGGCCAGTCGAACGACGCGGTCAGGATCAGTACTGTCCAAGGCGCACCCCTCTCGTAGGCCGATCATCCGGCGGCGGCCCGATCGCCCCGCAGCGCCGGAGAAATCATGAACAAGATTTCGCTGCCGCCCACGACCATGGCTAGGACAGCGGACGCAGAACCCGCCGGCCGGTTAGCCGGAAAGCGAAGTCGACTGCCGACACGCTGCGTTGATTGGCATGAGCGCCGACAGCGATTGTCGTATGGTGACATTCCCATCAACGAATATTGCACACTGAAGCCTCCGCACCAGCCAGTCCCGTCAGCACGCCCCATCGACAGGTCGCTGCCGTCCCGCTCGCGACGTTCCACCTCACTGCACCGCCGGCCATTGCCGTGCCGAGCCACCGCGGAACACCTCAGCACGTCGCGACCTGGCCGCCGGCACCAGTTCACCCTCCCGGCGGCTCCTCCACCGGACGGAGACAGCGGATGACGTCATCACCAGTGCAGACCCGACACTTCGACAGCCGTGACCCAGTGGCCATCCACGAGTTCCTGTCCACGACGTACGACCCGAAACTGCGCCTGGACAGCAGGAAGAGATTCCGACTGGCCCATCACCGTGTCGACGCCGGCCCCTTCGCCATCGCGACCACCCGGCAGACCGGGCACCTCGACATCAGCGCCACCGAGCTTCGCGGGCTGGTCCTCGGGTGCACCCGCACCGCCCGCGTCGATCGCGGCTGCGCCGGATCCGCCAACCGGTTCAACCCCGGCGAGGTCTTCCTCGTCACCAAGCCGGAGGAGCCCTGCACCGTACGCTGGCATCCTGGCGAGGTGGAGCTCTGCGTGCTGGATCTGGCGGTGCTGGAGCAGGTGGCCACCACCGCGCCGGCCCGACGACCCGGTCGGATCCGATTCACCGACCTGGGTCCCGCCGACGAGGCGCTCGCCCGGCAGTGGCGCAGCACCATCAGTTTCGTCAGCGACGTCGTGCTGAACAACCCGACCGCCAGCGCGCAACCGCTGGTGATCGGCAACGCCGCGCGAATGCTCGCCGCGGCGGCGCTCACCGTCTTCCCGAACACAGCGTTCACCGAACCGACCGTCGCCGACCGACACGACGCCAGCACCGCCACGCTGCGACGGGCGATCAGCTTCATGGAGGACCACGCCGACCGGGACATCAGCGCGGCCGACATCGCCGCCGCGGCCGGTGTCTCGTTGCGGGCGGTGCAGTTGGCCTTCCGCCGTCATCGCGGCACCACCCCGATGGCGTTCCTGCGTCGGATCCGGCTCGCTCGGGCACACCACGACCTGCTGCGCGCCGACCCGCGCCAGGAGACCGTCTCGGCGATCGCCAGCCGGTGGGGGTTCGCCAGCCACAGCAGGTTCACCGCCCGCTATCACGCCAGCTATGGCGTGCCGCCCCGGGAGACGCTGCATGCCTGAGGCGCGCAGGGGCCGGCCGGCCCCAAGGCGGGACCACGTCGACAGGTCCCGGCCACAACCGCGAACCTAGAGCAGCCATCCGCGTCGTGGGTCGGCTGCCGCTGCCGGTACGTCGATCAGGTCAGCCCGTCCCGGTGGACTCCGGGGGCAGCAGACCACGCAGCAGACCACGCAGGGTCCGCTCGACGAGGTCACCCCGAGGTGCCGGCCCGGGAGGCCTACCGAACGCCGCGACCAGGTGCGGGTACGCCGTGAGGTCGATCCCGTCGAAGCTGAGCACCCCGACGGCGGCCTCGCGACGGGCGAAGAGGCTCACCACGCCGGTCATCATCGCGATCGCCTCGAACTTGGCCGCGACGGGACTGCGAACCGGCTCCAGGATCCGCAGACAGTTGTCGAACCAGGCGAGACTCTCGGGGCCGGCCCCGGACGGCCGGTGGATCACGTCGAGCAACCACGGGTGGGTGCCGAACAGCGCCAACTGCCGGCGGCCCAGCAGCACCATCGTGTCCAACCAGTCGCCGCGCGCCTGCGGGTACGGCCGCAACTCCCCCACCGCCCGGTCGGTCATCAGGTCGAGCAGGTCGTCGCGGGAGGACAGGTACCGGTAGAGCGAACCGGCTCCGGTGCCGAGTGCGCCGGCCACCGCGCGCATCGACACCGCGGCCAGCCCTTCGGCGTCGGCCAGGGCGATGGCGGCCCCGACGATGGCGTCCCGACTGTGTGCCGGCGTGGGGCCGCGGGTGCCGCGTTCGGGCCTGCTCCAGATCGACTGCCGGTCGGGGCCGGCACCGGCGGGTGCGTCACTCACCGATCTACTGTAAACTGCAAACGTCGTTCGCAGTTGTTGTCGGCGGCGGAAAGGGTGGGCCACGCATGGAGCAGGTCAGGGCACGAGACGGCGCGACGATCGTGCTGCACTCGACGGGGACGGGGCCGGGGATCGTCGTGGTGCACGGCGGCGGCACGACGATCGACGTCTACCGGCGGCTGGCCCGGGCGCTCGCCGACCGGTTCACCGTGCACCTCTACAACCGACGGGGGCGCGCCGACGCGCCACCGAGGTCGATGCCCTACACGGTGGACCAGGAGGTCGACGACCTCGCCGCGGTGCTGGAGCACACCGGCGCCGGCAACGTCATCGGCCACAGCAGCGGAGGCTTCCTGGCGCTCGAAGCCGCACTCCGACTGCCGATCGACCGGCTCGCCCTCTACGACGCCGCGATCTCGATCGACGGCAGCTTCCCGTCGGCGTGGTTGCCGTCCGCGCGGACGGCGGCGCAGGCCGGTGACACCGCCCGGGCTCTCGCCATCACGACCGCCGGGATCAACCCGCACATGGCGGCGGGACGACTCCCGTTCGGCGTCCGGACCGCGATCATCCGCGCCTTCCTGCGTACCCCGATCGGGCGGACCATGGGCGAGCTGCTACCGAGCACGTTGGACGAGACCGCCCTGATCCTGGCGCACGACGGCCCGGCCACCCGGTGGGCCGGCGTGACCGCCGAGGTGCTGCTGGCCTGCGGCGCAGACGGCCCGCCGCACTACGTGGACCAGAACGCCGCGCTCGCCCGCGCCCTGCCGCGCGCCCGGACGCTCACGGTGGCGCGCAGCGGCCACGACGCCATCAACCGGGCACACCCGAGGATCACCGACCCGCTCGCCGACTTCTTCGCCGCGCCGGTGACACCGGAGCGGACGAGCCACTCCTGACCGGCCGCGTGGCCCGCCCACCTTCATTGATCTTGGCTAGGGTGGTGGGCATGCCCGCACACCCTCCGCACCGCCACCACGACGGCCGGCGGTGTGCCCCCGCCACAGCCCTCGCGCGCCCGATCGAGCCGGCCGACTGGTGAGCGCGGCGCCCGTGCCCGCCCAGCGTGGTGTGCCGGCCACACCCCCGCCGCACCGTTCCGGATGGGTCGCCCGCTGCGCCCGACTCTCCCGATCACGCCCCTTCGAGATCGCCATCGTCGTGGTCATCCTCGCCAACGGCATCGTGCTCGGCCTGGAGACGTACGACGACCTCAGCCCGGCGGGCGCGGCACTGCACTGGCTGGAGGTGTGCTTCCGCGTCGTCTTCGTCGTCGAGATCGGCATCCGACTGGCGGCCTACGGCACGCGTCCGCAGGACTTCTTCCGGCACGGCTGGAACGTCTTCGACTTCGTGGTGATCGCAGCGATCTTCATACCGAGCCTGCACGGTGACCCGGCGCTGCTCCGCGTCGTACGGGTCGCCCGCATGGTCCGGTTGGTCCGGTTCTCGCCGGGCCTACGGACCATCGTCTCCGCGTTGTGGCGCAGCCTGCCGGGCGTCACCGGTTTTCTTGCCCTGGCCGTGGTGACGCTCTACGTGTACGGCATGGCCGGCTGGCTGATCTTCGGCAACAGGTATCCGGCGGAGTACGGCGACATCGGCCGGTCGCTGCTCACCCTGTTCGTGTTGCTGTCGTTGGAGACGCTGCCGGACCTCATCGAGCAGGGCATGGCCATCTCGCCGTGGACGCTGCTGTACTACGTCAGCTACGTGGTCATCACCGTCAACCTGCTGCTCAACATCCTCATCGCGGTCATCGTCAACTCGATGGAGGAGGCACGCCGATTGGAGATGACCGAGCGGCTGGCTCCCGACTACGACGAGGACGGCGACGGCGTGCCGGACGAGGTGGACCGCATCGCGCTCACCCAGCGGCTGGACGACCTGCGGGCGGTCATCGCCGAGTTGGAGCGGGAGCTACGCATCGACCGGGACGACGGGCACGGCCGGTCCCACCGGGGCGACACCCGCACCAGACGGTGACGCTCGCGCCAGGCGTTCACGGCGGCCCCACCCGGGCTTCGGGGTGAGCGATCCCCGGGCGGGCCGTGGCCCGCCCGGGGTCGAAATGTGGCGGCTCAGCGACCGTTTGTCACTGACCGAGCAGGGTCCGGATCTGCTGCGCGTAGCCGGCCACCGTGAAGTCGGGGCCGACGGAGTCCACCAGGATCAGGTCGTTGATGGTGTGGTTGACGCGCAGCGGCAGGAGCGCCTGGTACTCGGCGGACTCGTACCAGGCCTTCGCGGTCTGCGCGTCCGGGAACTCGATCAGGACGGCCGAACCCTCCCAGGAACCCTCGATGACCTGCACCGGGGCGTCCAGGACGAGCCACTTGCCGCCGTACGCCCTGGTGGTGGCCTCCACCTGCTCCAGGTAACGCAGGGACTCCTCGGTCGGCACTCCACCGGGGATACGCAGGTGGTTGATCAGGTACGTGCTCATGTCTCACTCCTGTGGGGTGATGGTTGCCCGGTCGAATGCGTACGACCGGTCGTCTTATATTGGGTAGGTGCTGCGCCAAATGGACAACACGCATGGTTACCGGTGGGAGCTGGCGCGGATCAGGTCAGAATCCGGGTCCTGGTGATCGCCAAGAACTCCCTGACGGCCGCCGGGTCACCTGACGCCTTCGCCCGCGCCGCCGCACCCTCGTAGCTGGACACGACGAAGCCGGCGAGATCCCGGGCTGGTTCGGCTCCATGCAGCTCACCGGCTGCACGCGCCTGCTCGATCGCCGTGGCGAGGGCGGCGACCCAGCGACCGAAGCCGGCGTCGACAGCGTCGCGCAGAACACCGCTGTGGGCCGGGATCTCGGTGGCGAAGTTGCCGAGCAGGCAGCCGCGATCACCCATGGTGTCACTCAGGCCGGTGATGTAGTGGAGATGGTTGGTGATCCGCTCAAGCGGGGTGCCGCCCTGCTTCTCGTCGAGCATCTCCAGCCTCATCGCCGTGGAGTATCTCGCCACCGAGTCGAGGGCGAGGTCCTCCTTGCTGGCGAAGTGGTTGTAGAAGGTGCCCTTTGGTGCTCCGGCGGCGGCGACGATGTCCTGCACGCTCGTGCCGTTGTAGCCGCGCAGGTGAAACAGGTCCAGCGCGGCGTCGGACAGCCGTTGCCGCGTCCCGGCGGAGGCCTGCGACTTCGGTCGTGGCATAGCGGCGCTCCTTCCGGTCGGGCTTCGGCTGGCTGACACCCAAACAATATGACCAGTCGTCTCGGAATGCCAATCCTGTGACCACAGTCATCCCGCAGTACGGTGGAGCGGCCATGAACCGGGATTTCAGCGCGATTCGCCAGGAGCTGCTGCGGCTGCGCGAGCAGACCGAGGCGCAGGCCACCGCCCTGAACGGCGACCTGCGGAGCCTCTTCGAGGCGTCCCGGTCGTCAAACGCCGACGACGAGCACGACCCAGAGGGCAGCACTATCGCCTTCGAACGTGCCCAGCTCAGCGCCGTCCTGGACGCGGCCCGCCGACGCCTGGCCGAGCTGGACGTCGCGCTGCGGCGGGTCGACGACGGCAGCTACGGCGTGTGCGAACGCTGTGGCGGCCCGATTCCCGCCGAACGCCTCGCCGCCCGCCCGTCGGCCCGAACGTGTGTGGCCTGCGCCAGCCGACGGTGACGGTGGAGGTGCTCGTCCACGGGCCTGGTGTCGCACCAAGCTGCATCAGCTCGGGCAGCAGCCACCGGCGGACACGGCGTCGAGGGGGATCAGGCTGATCGGCGCGGACAGCAATCCACCGGAGAGACCGGTGGAGAGGCCGCGCCCGGCCGACCCGGAGGCCGGCGCCGGGCCGCAGCAGTCGTCGCCGCTCGCCGAGTCGACGGGGTTGCTGGTGCACACGCCGGTCTCCGGCAGGTCGAGGTGGACGTCGCGGGCGGCAGCCCAATCCCCGGCGAGGGCGGCGACCACGGAGCGGACCTGCTCGTAGCCGGTGGCCAGCAGAAACGTCGGCGCCCGGCCGTAGGACTTCATGCCGACGGCGTAGTAGCCGCTCTCCGGGTGGGCGAGCTCGTCCACCCCGTGCGGTGGCACGGTGCCGCAGGAGTGCTCGTTGGGGTCGATAAGGGGGGCCAGGGCACGGGTGGCGCCCAGGACCGGGTCCAGGTCGAGGCGCAACTCAGCGGCGATCGAGTGGTCCGGCCGGAAGCCGGTGGCGGCGGCGACGCGGTCGACGGTGATCGACTCATCGGCACCGTCGGCGGCCCGCACGACGACGCGCACCCGGCCGGCGGTCGGGGTGAGCGCATGCACGGAGAACCCGGTGAGCAGCCGGATGCGCCCGGCCTCGACGTGCGCGCGCAGCCGCGAACCGAGCGCCCCGCGCGCCGGGAGCGCGTCCGCCACCCCACCACCGTAGGTGCGTGCCGCGGAGGCGCTCCGGATCGCCCAGGTCACCTCGGTACCGGGCTCGACGGCGGACAACTCCGCCAGCGACAGCAGGGTGTTCGCTGCCGAGTGACCGGCGCCCACGACAAGGGTGTGCCGGCCGACGAACCGGTCGCGGTCGGCACCGAGCACATCCGGCAGGGCGTGCTCCAGGTACGCGGTCACGTCGGCCTCACCCCGCGCCGGCAGGCCGGACGCGCCGAGGACGTTGGGCGTACCCCAGGTGCCGGAGGCGTCGATGACGGCGCGGGCGAGCAGTTCGTCACCGCCGGCGAGGCGGAGCAGGAACGGCGTGGTGTCGCGTCCGGCGGTACGGGTCCGGTCGAGGCCGAGACGGCTGATCGCCTCGACGCGTGCCCCGTACCTGATGTGTGGGGCGAGCTGTGGCAACTCCGCGAGGGGCTGGAGGTAGTCGGCGACCAACTCCGCGCCGGTCGGCAGGGCCTCCGGCTCCGGGGCGGCCCAACCGGCCTCGTCGAGGAGTCGACGGGCGGCCGGGTCGATGTCGTACCGCCACGGCGAGAAGACGCGCACGTGCCCCCACTGTCGGACGGCGGCACCCGGGGCGTCGCCGGCTTCGAGGACGACGAAGGTCAGGCCACGCTCGTGCAGGTGCGCGGCGGCGGCGAGGCCGATCGGGCCGGCGCCGATGACGACGACGGGAAGGCGGTCCAGGGTGCTCATCCGTTGACTCCTCGCTGTGGTGGCCGGCCTGGCCGGCCGTCAGGTGATGGTGGGGCTGCGACGTTCCAACAGGACGACGTCACGCCAGCGGTCGTGGTGGCGACCAACCCGTTCGCGTACGCCGATCACGCGGAACCCGGCCCGGCGGTGCAGCGCCAAGCTGGCGGTGTTCTCCGGGAAGATCCCGGACTGGATGGTCCAGATGCCGGCGGCCTCGGTGGAGGTGATCAACGCGTCCAGCAGATGCCGGGCGACGCCACGACCCCGGGCGGCCGGGTCCACGTAGACGGAGTGTTCGACCACACCGGCGTAGACGGCGCGGGTCGAGGTCGGCGAGACGGCGACCCAGCCGAGGACCGCGTCGTCGCCGTTGACGGCCACCAGGCGGTGCGCGCGCAGGCGCGCGGCGTCGAAGGCCGCCCAGGTCGGCGCGGTGATCTCGAAGCTGGCGTTGCCGTCGTCGAGACCGGCCTGGTAGATCGCCAGAACCTGATCGGCGTCGGCGTCGGTCATGGGTCGTACGGTGCTGTCGGCCATCGGCAGGTTTCCCTCCGCATGAGATCGGGCGCCTGTCTCGACGTCCGTCAAAACAGACAGTCGCACGCTGATTAGACAGATGTCAACCTAGAGCAATGTCGAAGCAAGCACCACCGGCCCACCGTCCTCGATGTCATCGGACGATGGGCCGTGGTGACACCTGCCCGGTCTCCCCCCGCCCCGTGCAACCGCCGTCAACGCGCTCCCGCGTAGACGGCGCGGTCGCCGAGCTCCTCCTCGATGCGGATCAGCTGGTTGTACTTGGCCGTGCGGTCCGAGCGCGACAGCGAGCCGGTCTTGATCTGGCCGCAGCCGACGCCCACCGCCAGGTCGGCGATAGTGGTGTCCTCGGTCTCGCCGGAGCGGTGCGACATCACCACCCGGTAGCCCGCCTTGTGGGCGGCGTCCACCGTCGCGAGGGTCTCGGTGAGCGTGCCGATCTGGTTGACCTTCACCAGGATCGCGTTGGCGTACCCGCCCTCGATCCCGTCGCGCAGCCGGTCGACGTCGGTGCAGAAGACGTCGTCGCCGACCAGCTGCACCCGCTCCCCCGCCAGCGCTGTCAGCCGCTTCCAGCCGGCGATGTCGTCCTCGGCCATCGGGTCCTCGACCGAGCTGATCGGGTACCGGGAGACCAGGTCGAGCAGGTACTCGACGTGCTCCTCGACGCTGCGCTGGCGCCCCTCGCCGACGTAGTCGTACACCCCGCCCCGGAAGAACTCGGAGCTGGCCGGGTCGAGACAGATCGTCACGTCGGCGCCGGGCTCGTAGCCGGCGTCCTCGATGGCACGCAGGACGAAGCGCAGCGCCTCGTCGGCGTCCGTGACGTTCGGCGCGAAGCCGCCCTCGTCACCGACGTTGGTGCTGTGCCCGGCCGCGGCCAGGGACGTCCGGAGGGTGTGGAAGACCTCCGACCCCATCCGGACCGCCTCGGCGAACGTCCGCGCCCCGACCGGAGCGATCATGAATTCCTGGAAGTCCAGCGGGTTGTCGGCGTGCGCGCCGCCGTTGATGATGTTCATCATCGGCACCGGCAGCAGGCGGGCCCCCACCCCACCGACGTAGCGGAAGAGCGGCTGCCGGTGGGCCAACGCCGCTGCCTTGGCCGTCGCCAGGGACACCGCGAGGATCGCGTTGGCGCCCAGCCGACCCTTGTCCTTCGAACCGTCGAGGGCGATCATCGTCTCGTCGACAAGCGCCTGGTCCTCCGCGTCGAGCCCGATCACCGCGTCGGCGATCGCACCGTTCACCGCGGCGACCGCCGTCGTGACGCCCTTGCCGTGGAAGCGCGTCGGGTCCCCGTCACGCAACTCGACGGCCTCGTTGGCGCCCGTCGACGCACCGGACGGTACGGCCGCCCGCCCGGTCGATCCGTCGGTGAGGACCACGTCGGCCTCCACCGTCGGGTTGCCCCGGCTGTCGAGGATCTGCCGCGCCCGCACCCGATTGATTGCCGTCATCACACACTCCCTGGTCACACTGCCTTTTCGCAGCCAGACTGGCAGGAAACGGCGGTCCTGGCACCGCGACGATGGACACGTTGACCCGTACCCCGGGGTGCGGGTTTAGGGTCGCGGGATGCGGGTGGGTGAGCTGGCACGACGGACCGGGACCACGGTCCGGGCACTGCGGTACTACGAGTCGGCCGGGTTGGTGGTGCCCCGACGGTTGGGTAACGGCTATCGCGAGTACGACCCGATCGCGGTGCGGTTGGTGGCGCAGATCCGCGAGTTGATGGCGCTCGGCCTCACCGTCGAGGAGACCCGCCCGTTCGTCGAGTCGATCGCCGGTGGTGCGGACGACACCGACGTGTGCGCGGCGGCGGTGGCCACGTACCGCAGCACCATCACCAACCTGCAGGAACGGATCGGCCGGCTGACCGCCCAACGGGACGCGCTCGACGCGCGCCTCGACGCCGCCGCGACCCAGGTCGTCCCCGGCGGCGCGCCGGTCGGCATCGACCCGGCCGCCCTGGTCGGGATCAGCCTGCCGGACCTGTCCTTCTACGGCACCGACGGCCGCCCGGTCGATCTCGGCGCGCTCGGCCCCGGGCGCAGCGTCATCTTCGTCTACCCCCTGACCGGGCGGCCGGGGGTCGACCTGCCCAACGGCCTACTGGAGGTCCACGGTGCCCGGGGCAGCACCGAGCAGGCCGCCTGGTTCCGCGACCACCACGCGGAACTCCGCGCGGCCGGCGCGGCCCGGGTGTACGGCCTGTCCGCGCAGTCGACCGGCTACCAGCGGGAACTCGTACACCGGCTGCGGCTGCCCTACCCGCTGATCCCGGACCCGCGGCTGACCCTGGCCAGCGCGCTGGGCCTGCCGACCCGCACCGCGGGGGACATGACGCTCTACGAGCGGTTGACCCTGATCATCGCCGACGGCGAGGTGGAGCACGTCTTCCACCCGATCCCGGACCCGGCGTCGCACCCCCTGCACGTGATGCGGTGGCTCACCAAGCGACGCCAGGACCCGGGATCGGTAGCCGCCTAGAAGTCGTCGTCGAAGGCGACGGTGCCGGCCACCCCGACCTGGTACGCCGACACCCGGCGCTCGAAGAAGTTGGACAGCTCCTGCACGTCCTGCAACTCCATGAACGCGAACGGGTTGCTCGACCCGTAGTGCGGGGCGATACCGAGCTGGGCCAGGCGGCGGTCGGCGACGTGCTGGAGGTACTCCCGCATGTCGGCAAGCGTCAGACCGGGCACCCCCTGGCCCACCAGGTCCTCGGCGAACTGCACCTCACACTCGACGGCCTCGGCGAGCATCTGCCGCACCTGGTCGGCGAGATCGTCGTCGAACAGGTCCGGTTCCTCGGCGCGGACGGTGTCGACGACGTCGAACGCGAACGCCATGTGCATCGACTCGTCGCGGAACACCCAGTTGGTGCCGGAGGCCAGGCCGTGCAGCAGGCCACGGGAGCGCAGGAAGTAGACGTAGGCGAACGCGCCGTAGAAGAACAGCCCCTCGATGCAGGCGGCGAAGCAGATCAGGTTGAGCAGGAACGTGCGCCGGTCCTCCCTGGTCCGCAGCTGCCGCAGGTCGTTGAGCGAGTCGATCCAGCGGAAACAGAACTCGGCCTTGCGACGGATCGAGGGAATGTTCTCGATGGCGGCGAAGGCCTCGAAGCGCTCGGTCTCGTCCGGCACGTACGTGTCGAGCAGGTTCAGGTAGAACTGGACGTGCACGGCCTCCTCGAACAGTTGCCGGGACAGGTAGAGGCGACCCTCGGGGCTGTTGACGTGCTGGTAGAGGTTGAGCACCAGGTTGTTGGCGACGATGGTGTCGCCGGTGGCGAAGAACGCCACCAGGCGGCTGACCAGGTGCCGCTCGGCCGGCGACAGCCGGTCCAGGTCGGCGAGGTCGGCGTGCAGGTCGACCTCCTCGACCGTCCAGGTGTTGCGGATGGCGTCGCGGAACCTGTCGAAGAAGTGCGGGTAGCGCATCGGGCGGAGGGTGAGGTCCATCCCGGGGTCGAGCAGCATGTGCGTGGTCCTCGTGTCGGAGACGGCGGTGTCGGTGGTGGGGTCGGCGACTGTCACTGGCAGGCCTCGCACGACTCGGGGTTCTCCAGCGAGCAGGCAAGCGCATCCGCGTCGGCCGCCACCGGGGCGACGAGCGCGACGGTGGCCTGCTGGATCCGGGTGGCCGGGCGCGAGCGCAGGTAGTAGGTGGACTTCAGCCCGGCCTTCCAGGCGTACAGGTACATCGAGGAGAGCTTGCCGATGGTCGGCGCGGCCAGGAACAGGTTCAGCGACTGGGACTGGTCGATGAACGGGGCGCGGGCGGCGGCCAGGTCGATCAGGGCACGCTGCGGCAGCTCCCAGGCCGTGCGGAACAGCTCCCGGACGGCGGCCGGCAGCTCGGCGATGTCCTGCACCGAGCCCTCGGCCCGCTTGATCGCCGACCGCACCCGGTCGGTCCACAGACCGCGGGCCTTCAGCTCGCGGACCAGGGCGGTGTTGACCTGGAGGAACTCCCCCGACAGCGTCTCGCGCTTGAACAGGTTCGACACCTGCGGCTCGATGCATTCGTAGCACCCGGCGATCGAGGCGATGGTCGCGGTCGGGGCGACGGCCACCAGCAGCGAGTTACGCAGGCCGTGCGCCGCGACCCGCTCGCGCAGCGCGTCCCACCGTGCGGTCTGCGTACCCTCGACACCCCACAGGTCCGGTTGCAGGTCGCCCCGCGCGGCCCGGGTCTGCCCGTACGCCGGGTGCGCGCCGAACTGCCGTGCCAGGTCGGCGGAGGTCTCCAGCGCCGTCAGGTACAACTCCTCGCTGATCCGGGTGGACAACTCCCGCGCGGCCGGCGAGTCGAACGGCAGCCGCAGCGCGAAGAAGACGTCCTGCAGGCCCATCAGCCCGAGCCCGACCGGCCGCCAGCGGGGGTTGCTTGCCGCCGCCTGCGCGGTTGGGTAGTAGTTGATGTCGATGACCCGGTCGAGGAAGGTGACGGCGGTCCGCACCGTGGCGCGCAGCCGCTCCCAGTCGATGCCGTCGTCGGTGAGGTGGGCGGCGAGGTTCACCGAGCCGAGGTTGCACACTGCCGTCTCGGCGTCACTGGACACCTCGATGATCTCCGTGCAGAGGTTGGACAGGTGCACCACGTTGCCGTCCTCGGCGGTCTGGTTGCACAGCCGGTTCGCGGCGTCCTTGAAGGTCATCCACCCGTTGCCGGTCTGGGCGAGGGTGCGCATCATCTTCCCGTACAGCTCCCGTGCCGGGACCTGCCGCACGTAACGGCCCGCCGCCTCGGCCTCCCGGTACGCGGCGTCGAACCGCTCCCCCCACAGGTCGGGCAGTTCGGGCACCTCGTGCGGGTCGAACAGCGACCACAGCTCGTCGGCCTCGACCCGGCGCATGAACTCGTCCGGGATCCAGTTGGCCAGGTTGAGGTTGTGGGTGCGCCGGGCGTCCTCGCCGGTGTTGTCCCGCAGCTGCAGGAACTCCTCGATGTCCGGGTGCCACGGCTCCAGGTAGACGCAGGCCGCGCCCTTGCGCCGGCCACCCTGGTTGACGGCGGCGACGCTCGCGTCAAGCGTGCGCAGCCACGGCACGATCCCGTTGGACTGCCCGTTGGTGCCGCGGATCAGCGCGCCCCGGGACCGGACCCGGGAGTACGCGATCCCGATGCCGCCGGCGAACTTGGACAGGTTGGCGACCTGGGCGTACCGCGCGTAGATCGAGTCCAGCTCGTCGCGCGGCGAGTCGACCAGGTAACAGGAGGACATCTGGGTGTGCCGGGTGCCGGAGTTGAACAGGGTCGGCGAGCTGGGCAGGTACGCCAGGCTGGAGATGAGCCGGTAGAAGCCGATCGCCTCGTCCGGCGTCCGGGACAGGCCGCAGGCCACCCGCAGCAGCCAGTACTGCGGGGTCTCCAGCACCAGCCGGCTGGTGGGGTGCCGCAGCAGGTACCTGTCGTACACGGTGCGCAGGCCGAAGTACTCGAACCGTCGGTCGCCGTCCGGATCGACGGCGGCGTCGAGGATCGGGGCGTGTGCGGCGACGAACGCGGCGGTGTCGTCGCCGATCAGGCCCTCGGCGTGGCCGACCCGGATCGCCGCGCTGAACGAGGCGATGCCCTGCCGACGTACCTCCTTGTCGACGTAGGCGGACAGCAGCCGGGCGGCGAGGCGGGAGTACTGCGGTTCCGCACCGATCATCTCGGCTGCGGTCTGGATGGAGAGCCGGTCCAGCTCGGCAGTCGTCGCGCCGTCGTACAGGCCGCTGATCGTGCGGGTGGCGACGCGCATCGGGTCGACGTCGGCCAGGTCGTCGGCCCACCGCTCGACCGCCCGGACGATCTTGTTCACGTCCACGGATTCGGTGCCGCCGTCGCGCTTGCGGACCTGCATGGTCGTGCGCCGCACTGCCGCGTCGCCGCCTGCCGGGGCTACCTCGGTGACTGTCACCACTCACTCCTCGCGAGTTCGAGACCTGATGGCCCTCGAACGCGTGGAGACGGACACCGGCGGACGCCACGCCGGCGCGGCGTGGGTCAGGTGGCGTCAGCCGTCCCACGCGGCCTCGGACCGCCGCCCACCCGGGTGCGGGTACGCGGCGCGCTGGCAGGTCTTCGGACTCGTGGGCACTACCGGGTTGGCCGGTCTCCTACTGACCGTCGCTTCCCAGGCCACTTCGTGGCCCAGTGCTCATGACGGCTGTCGTTCCCACTCACCGCTGCGGGACAGTCCCGGATTCGCACCGGGTTCCCTCTTGCCTCGACCGCTCGGGAGAGCGGCCGAACCAGCTGCGCTCGACACCATATATAGGGACGCTGCCGTTGTCACACCCCACATGTCGGTCCCGGGCGTGTCGATGGCGATGCCCGTGATGGTCGTCACCGGCACCGAGGCGCCGGGTCGGCCCGGCTCGACGCGGGGCCGGCGAACGCCGCGCGGCAGGCGACACCGGAGCAGATGCCGACATGCGGAAAGGTGTGATGTATTAGGTCTTTGAATGTAAGGAACCCTACCCATACCCGGTCGTCAATGTGAGTTTCCAGAGTGGACATCCAATCTTCTGGGTTACTTGGCGCGACCCGCTCCAACACCCCATCGGACCGGGAGTGCCTCAGCAGGCCGCGAGTGGAGCAGCAGCCGCGGCGTGGTGCGCGCGCCCACCAGCGCGACGAATACCGCCAGCAGCGCCCTGAGGGCTGGCGGACCAGGCAGGGCGGCCAAGACGACGACGACACATCGATGAATCCGTAGCACGAAAAACATTAGATGTCTTCGATTCCTGGGTGATCGACGTCGTTGACGCGTCGGTTTGACCCTCCGTATACTCCCAGAGATCATCAGATCTTTAGCCTAGCCGGGCGAGGAGCGCATGCCGCAGATCACCGCCGTCACCGTCGAGGACGTCCGCTTCCCCACCTCCCTGACCGCTGACGGCTCCGACGCCATGAACAAGGACGGCGACTACTCGGCGGCCTATGTCGTCCTGCACACCGACGGCGTCGACAGCACCGGTGCGCCACTCGCGGGCCACGGCCTGACCTTCACCATCGGCCGGGGCAACGACATCGTCGTCGCGGCGGCCGTCCACCAGGCACAGCGCCTCGTCGGCGTGGACGTCGCCACGATGGCGGCCGACATGGGAGCGGTCTACCGCCTGCTCACCTCCGACTCCCAACTGCGCTGGCTCGGCCCGGAAAAGGGCGTCGTGCACCTGTCGCTGGCCGCCGTGCTGAACGCGTCGTGGGACCTGGTCGCCCGGCTCGCCGCCAAGCCACTGTGGCGGCTGCTCGTCGACATGTCCCCCGAGCAGCTCGTCGACATCGCGGACCTGCGCTATCTGTCCGACGCGCTGACCCGGGACGAGGCGCTTGCCATCCTGCGCGCCAAGGAGAGCACAAAGGCGGCCCGGCTCGCCGAGCTGAACCGGACCGGCTACCCCGCCTACACCACCTCGGCGGGCTGGCTCGGCTACGGCGACGACAAGCTGCGCCGGCTGTGCCAGGAGGCGGTGGACACCGGCTACGGCTACGTCAAGCTGAAGGTGGGCGCCAACCTCGACGACGACATCCGCCGGTGCGGCATCGCCCGGGAGATCCTCGGTCCGGACCGCCACCTGATGATCGACGCCAACCAGGTGTGGGACGTCGGTCAGGCGATCGAGTGGGTCAAGGCCCTCGCGCAGTTCGAACCACTGTGGATCGAGGAGCCCACCAGCCCTGACGACATCCTCGGGCACGCCGCCGTCCGCCGCGCCGTCGCTCCGATCGGAGTCGCCACCGGCGAACACTGCCACAACCGGGTGATGTTCAAGCAGTTGTTCCAGGCCGAGGCCATCGACTTCTGCCAGCTTGACACCGGCAGGTTGGCCAGCATCAACGAGATCGTCGCCGTGCTGCTGCTCGCCGCGAAGTTCGAGATCCCGGTGTGCCCCCACGCCGGCGGCGTCGGGCTGTGCGAGATGGTCCAGCACGTGTCGGTGCTCGACTATGTCGCGATCTCGGGAGATCTCACCGACCGGGTCACCGAGTTCGTCGACCACCTGCACGAGCACTTCACCGACCCGTGCATCATCGAGGACACCGGCTCGGGCAGCGGTTACGTCCTGCCCCGCGCGCCCGGCTACTCCACCCGGATGCGCCCCGAGTCGGTCGAGCTCTACCGATTTCCCGACGGCCACTACTGGGCGGCGACAGACCCGACTACGGTGTCACCTTCGGAGCCGTATGTGATCGCGGGTGGGACGGCCACCCCCGCCGGCCGCTAGGGGGTTGTCATGTCGCGCACCGACGAGGTGGTGAACGGCATCAAGCGGATGATCCTCGAAGGGCACTTCAAGCCCGGGGATCGACTGCCCATCGAGAAGGACCTCGCCGAGTCGCTCGGCGTCTCACGCGGCTCGCTACGCGAGGGGATGTCGGCGCTGTCGATCCTCGGCATCGTCAACATCCGGCAGGGTGACGGCACCTATGTCACAAACCTCGACGCGCCGCAGCTGCTGGCCCCGATGGGCTTCGTCGTCGACTTCCAGGGCCAGGGCGACCCGCGGCACGTCCACATCGTCCGGCGGCTGCTGGAGTGCGAGGCCGCCCGCCTGGCGGCGACCAGGATCACCGACGAGGCCCTCGCCCAGGCGGCGGATCTCCTCGACGAGGCCGGTCTGATCGCCGGTCAGTCGCCGCAGGAGCACGAACGGATCATGGAGATCGACATCGCGTTCCACCGGATCATCGCGGTGCACGCGGACAATCCGGTGCTCGTGGGTCTGATCGAGGCGTTCGCCGGGCGCACCCTGCGCGGGCGGCTCTGGCGCAGCCTGCACGAGGAGGGCGCGGACCGGCGTACCCACGACGAGCACGTCGCGATCCTGAAGGCCCTGCAGGCCCGGGACCCGGAGCGCGCCCGGATCCGGATGGCCAACCACCTGATCGGGGTCGAGGAAGCGCTGCACGGACAGCCCGACGACGGTGACGCCACCATCGAGCCGGCGCGGTTCTGAGCGCCCACCCCGGCGTACGACGACCCGCTTCGCACCCGCGCACGGCCCGACGGCCCGGGGCGCGCCCGATCCTGTGATCGCGCGCGCCCCGGTCGACGAATTCAGCGTTCGTCCCGCTCTCCGCTGGTGCTGCCGGTCATCGCGGCGACCAGGTCGTCGGTGGTGACCTCGTCCGCGCGCAGCCGGGCCGCCCGACGGCCGAGGCGCAGCACCTCGACCCGGTCGGCGATCTCGAGCACCTGCGGCATGTTGTGGCTCACCAACACCACTGACATGCCGGCGTCGCGGGCCCGCCGGACAACGTCGAGCACCCGCCCGGTCTGAACGACACCGAGCGCCGCGGTCGGCTCGTCGAGGATGACCACGTTCGTCGCCCAGATGATCGCGCGGGCCACCGCGACGCACTGTCGCTGCCCACCGGACAGCATCGCGATCGGGGTGGTGACCCGGGGGATCCGCACACCCAGTTCGTCGAGGGCCGCGGCGGCACCCTGCCGCATGGCGCGCTTGTCGAGCAGTCCCAGCCGGCCGAGCGGCCCGGAGCGCAGGATCTCCCGACCGAGGTACAGGTTGGCGGCCACGCTGAGATCGTCAGCGACGGCGAGATCCTGGTAGACGGTCTCCACCCCCGCACGCCGGGCGTCGACCGGCGTGGAGAACTGGACGGGACGACCGTCCACCCGGATCTCACCCTCGTCCGGCGCGTGCACGCCGGACAGCGTCTTGATCAGTGTGCTCTTGCCGGCGCCGTTGTCGCCGATCAGCGCGACGACCTCACCTCGGTGGACCGTGAAGTCGGCGCCGCGCAACGCCTCGACGTGCCCGAAGCGCTTGACGATGCCACGGGCTTCGAGGACGGGCGGTTCCTCGCCGGTCGGTCGTTTGTCGCTGTCGGCGGTAGCCGTCGGGGTCGCGCCCATCACTGCACCGGAGGGTTGGCGCAACTCGGCTCGAGCACCGCCTTGATCTCCGCGGAGTCGATGTTCTTCTTGGTGACGAACGTGACGCCGGTGTCGGCCGACGCCAGCGGCGCCTTGTCCCGCAGGTGCTTGACCATCTTGTCGACGCCGAAGTAGCCCATCTTGAACGGGTTCTGTACGACGAGCGCGGAGATCTGCCCGCTGCGCACCCCGGCGATCTCGTCCGGGGCGGCGTCCCACCCGATGATGACCACCTTGCCGGACTTCCCGGCCGCCTGGATGGCCTGCGCCGCGCCGAGCACGCTCGGCTCGTTGGCCGCGAAGACACCCTTCAGGTTGGGGTTGGCGGTGAGGATGTTCTCGGTGACCCGTCGGGCCTCGTTGACGTCGCTCTTGCTCGGCTGTTGGCCGACCAGCTTCAGGTTGGGATACTGGGCGAGGCCGGCCTTGAAGCCGTCGACCCGCTCGGTGTTGGTCTGCGATCCGGGCTGGAACTCGACAAGCGCCACCTCGTGGTTGCCGGGGCCGAGTTCGGTGGCGAGCAACTTCGCCGCCTCGGTGGCCGACGCCTTGTTGTCGGTGGCGAAGAGCGGTACGCTCGACGGCTGCGGGCTGGTGCCCGAGTCGATCATCGCGACCGGGATCTTCGCGGCGAGCGCCTGGTCGGTCGCGGGGGCGAGGGCGCTGGAGTCGGTCGCCGCGTACACGATGCCGTCGACCTTCTTGGTGACGAAGTTCTGGATCAGGTTGACCTGGCCCTCGACATCGGTCTCGGTGGTCACCCCGTCCCACTGGACGGTGACGTCGCCCGCGCGCTGGGCGGCGCACTCCGCGCCCGCCTTCACGGTGTTCCAGTAGTCGGCACCGACGGCCTTCGGCACGACGGCGAGCTTCAACGGGCCGCTCGCCTCCTTCGTCGCGCCGCCGTCGCCGTCGCGGACCTCGACCCCGCCGCAGGCGCTGAGCAGCGCGGTCGCCGCGGCCGCAGCCAGAACGGCCCGTACACCCAGGATCGACCGTCGGGTCCGCCGGCTGGTGGTGGTGTGCGCCATGGTGTGTGTCCTTCCTCGTTCGGAGTCTCGGAATGGCATGTCAACCCCGTGATTCCAGCCGCCGGCGGCGGTACTGGTCGAAGTAGACGGCGGCCCAGATGATCAGGCCGACGATCACCTGCTGGTAGTGGATGCTGATGTCGAGCAGGACAGCGCCGTTGCGCACCAGGGCGATGAGGAACGCGCCGATGATGGTGCCGACGATCCGGCCCTGACCGCCGAAGAGACTGGCGCCGCCGATGACCGCGGCAGCGATGACGTCGAGTTCCAGGGAGATGCCGTAGTTCGGCTGGCCGGAGTTGACCCGGGAGGCGGCGATCATGCCGCCCAGCCCGACCAGTACGCCCGCCAGCACGTACACCCCGGTCAGGTGGCGCCCCACCCGGATGCCCGAGCGGCGGGCCGCCTCCAGGTTGGAGCCCATCGCGTAGGTGTACTGGCCGAAGCGGGTCTGGGAGAGCAGGAAGGCGACCCCGACCGCGACCAGGACGGTGATCACCACGGCGAACGGAATGCCGAGGATCTCCCCGTTGCCGAGCAGCTGGAAGGATCGGGGCAGGCCGTAGACGCCGACCGCGCCGGTGATGATGAAGACGAGACCACGGCCCACGGACATCGTGCCCAGTGTCGCGATGAACGGCGGGATCCGGGCCACTGTCACCAGCAACCCGTTCAGCAGACCGGCCAGCGCGCCGACGCCGATCGCGACCACGGTCGCCGCCCAGAGGGAGAAACCGAGGTCGCGGACGACCATCGCGCCCGCGACACCGGCGAGCGCGGCGACCGACCCCACTGACAGGTCGATGCCCTTGGTGATGATGACCATCGTCTGCGCCGTGGCGATGATGGCGATCACCGCGGTCTGCGCTCCGATGTTGAAGAGGTTGTCCGTTGTCAGGAAGTAGGGACTGGCGAAGGTCAACGCGACGAACAGGACGACGAGCGCGGTCGCGGCGGTCAACTCGGAGACGGCGTGGGAGATCCGTTCGCGGAACCAGTCGCTGAGTTCGCCGCGCTGCGTGCCGGCGGTTGCCTCGACTGTACTCATCGTCGGATCTGACCTCCCCAAGCGTGGTGCCGGCGCGGAACGGGGGAATCCCCGGCGAGCCGGCAACCTCTGAGCCACCGCACCTCTTCGGCGGGGTGTGCGGGCTCGTGCCCGCACACCCGTCGAGATAGGTCGGATGTTTCCCACGATCAGGCGTTACCTTGCCACGCATTGACTCATGTTGCCAAGGTCTTACGGGGATGTTGTCGTCGTTACCCGGCAGGACCGTGGCATACGTCTGATCAAACTGGCACAACCTGCGGCCGATCGGTAGACCCGACCCGAGGTGCGGTAGGTCAGGCGGCCGGCCGTCGCGGTGTCACGCCGGGTCCAGCCGGTACGCCCGGCGGGCCGTGCGCCGCCAGATCGCCGCCCGCTCGTCCTCGCCCAGCGGGTCCAGCAGCTCGGTGAGGGCCTCGACCCAGCGCGCGTACGAGGAGGCGAGCAGGCACACCGGCCAGTCCGAGCCGAACATCAGCCGGTCCGGACCGAACGCGTCGAGGGCGTGCTCGACGGCGGGCCGAAGGTCCGCGGTCGTCCACGACGGCCCGTCCACCTCGGTCACCAGGCCGGAGAGCTTCGCCGTCGTGTTGGGCTCGACGGCGAGCGCCCGCAGGTCGCGCGGCCAGGCGCCGAGGCCGCCGGAGCCAAGCGCGGGCTTGCCCAGGTGGTCCAACACGAACCGCATCTCGGGCAGGTCGCGGACGAGCCGCGTGGCGGCGGGCAACTGGTGGTCGCGTACCAGCAGGTCGAAGGCGAGGCCCGCGGCGCCCACCGCGGCGATGCCGCGCCGGATGTCCGGGCGGTCGAGGTACGCCGGGTCCGGCTCGGACTGGACGAGGTCGCGGATGCCCACCAGCCGCTCCCCGCCGCGCGCAGCCCGGAGTCGGTCGAGGCGGTCAGCGACGTTGTCGGCGGCGAGGTCGACCCAGCCGACGACCCCGGCGATCAGGGGGTCGTCGGCAGCGATGCCCAGCAGCTCGGGCGTCTCCGTCCGGACCGGAACGGACTGCACCACGACGGTCTGGGTGACCCCGGCGGCCCGGGCCGCCGGGGCGAGATCGAGCGGGGTGAAGTCGTTGTCGATCGCCGCCATGGTGTGCGGATCGATCCAGGGCTGCGGGTGCCGTGCCCGGACCCAGAGATGATGGTGCGCGTCAACGACGCCCTGGCCCGGCGCAGCCTCGGTGGTCGTCATCGGACATGTCCTGGCGTGCTCACGTACACTTCCCACCCCGCCCAGTCATTGGTCAGACGTCCGGGTCGACTCGGTACCGTCGGTACCGCCCGGCAGTTTGACCATGTTAGCGGTAACAGAATGCCCTTGGGGTCGTCGACGACACGCCGCAGCACAACCAAGCATCATATCTTTAGAATTCAGACTTGTCGATACTAGCGCTGACCGTGGGCTGCGGCCCGGTCCGAGCGGCCGGGTTGACCGCCCGCGGCGGCCCCGCTACCGTCGACCCACTATCTGCGGCGACGCGAGGGAAGCCGGTGTGAATCCGGCGCGGTCGCGCCACTGTGAGCGGTCCCGGTCTGACCGGGCCGCGAGCCAGGACGCTCGGTCGTCCGCAGCCTTTGCGATGGGGACGCGTCATCCCCGGGAAGGTTCGTGCTGCCATGTCTGCTTCCACGTCCAGCCAGCCGTTGGTGCATCCTGCTGGCAACGCCCGTCTGCTGTGGACCGTCCTGGCCACAGTTGTGCTGCTCGGCGTGCTGACGTACCTCGTCGCCTTCGATCAGGGTGCGGTCTCGCGAAGCGGGATGTACCTGCACGAGCTGATGCACGACGGTCGGCACCTGCTCGGTGTCCCGTGCCACTGAGGTCCGCCACCGCTCCCCCGTTCGTCACCGTCCTCGTCCGTGGGCTCCTCGCCGGCCTACTCGCCGGCCTGCTCGCCGGGGCGTTCGCCTACGTCGCCGGTGAACCGCACGTCGAGGCGGCCATCTCGATCGAGGAGGCGGCGACGCACGCCGAGCCCTCGGCCGGCGGGCACGATCACGACGACGCCCTGGTCGGTCGGACCGGTCAGCGCGGTGGCCTGTTCCTGGCCACCAGCCTGTTCGGCGCCGCGATGGGTGGCCTGCTGGCCACGGCGTACGTCCTGCTGTCGCGGCGGAGGCGCAGCTACGACGACGGCCGCTGGGCCCTGCTGCTGGCCGGCGCGGCGCTGCTCGGCGCGGTGATCGTGCCGTTCCTGAAGTATCCGGCGAACCCACCAGCCGTCGGCGACCCGGCGACCATCAACCAGCGCACCGTCACCTACCTGCTGATGGTGCTGCTCGGTCTGGTGGCGGTGTGGGCCGGCACCCTCGGTTACCGGGCGGTCGGGGCCACGGCGCCGCTGTGGCAGCGCGCGGCCGCTGCCGCCGGCGGGTTCCTGCTGGTCACCGTGGTGTCCTATGTGGTGATGCCGTCGTTCCAGGAGGTCCCGGCGGACTTCCCGGCGGCCCTGCTGTGGGACTTCCGGCTGGCCTCGCTCGGCACGCAGGTGGTTCTCTGGACCGGCATCGGCCTGCTGTTCGCGGCCCTGATGCACAGCGACCTGCGCCGCCGGAGCGCCACCGCGCTGCCGAGCAGGTGACGGTCACCAGCCTGCGGCTGGTCGCCCACGGTCACACCGTCGCCCTGCGTCGGGCCCGCTTCGGCGGACCCGACGACGGTCTGGACGCGGGTGGCCTGGGTGCCGTTCGTGCCCAGGCCGACGGAGATCCAAGCCGGCGTGGGCACCTCGGCGTGCACGACACCTGCCTGTCCAGCCCGGCGGCCGCGGCCCGGCAGACCGCCGAAACCTTCGGCCTCGTGCCGACAATCGAGACGGCGTTGGCGGATTGCGACTACGGCGAATGGTCCGGACGGTCGCTTGAGGAGGTCGCCGGCACGCACCCACAGGCACTGCGGGAATGGCTTGCCGCGCCGGACTCAGCGCCGCACGGTGGTGAATCCGTGACGGCCGTGCGGGATCGGGTCGGGGGCTGGCTGGACGAGCAGCGCGGCGCGGGTCGACGCATCATCGCGGTCGCCCACCCGCTGGTGATCCGGGTCGCGGTCGTGCACGCCCTCGGTCTGCCGATGGCGACGTACCGGCATCTTGACGTGGAACCGTTGGCGGTCGTCCGGCTCACCAGTCCGGGCACGCGCTGGCAGTTGCGACTGGGCGCGCAGCTGCCAGCTTGAGGTCACGCCGAACGGCGCGGGCCGCGCCCACCAGGAGTGGACACGGCCCGTGCGGGTCAGCCGACCGCTCAGTGGTGCCGGTGGGAAAGGTGCAGTTCGACTGGCTCGGGCGGAAGGTCGTCGACGCCGACGGCGACGGCCTGTTCGTGGCGGCGACGCGCCGAGGGCAGGGCGAGTGCCGCGAAGACGGCCAGGACCGCGACGCCCCCGCACACCCAGTAGCCGGCGGTGAACGCCGTGTCGGTGGGCAGGCCCTGAGGGGTGCTGTTCGATGTGATGACGGCCGCCACGACCGCCGCGCCGATGCTGCTGCCGATGGTCCGCGCGATGGTGTTGACGCCGCTCGCCTCGCCGGTCTGTCCGGCCGGGACGCTCTCGATGATGGCGTTGGACATCGCCGCGAACGCCAGGCCGATGCCGGCGCCGGTGAGCACCCCGGAGAGCAGAACCTGCCAGGTGGCGCCGTGCGCGAGCGCCGGCAGCACGAACGCGACGACGACCGCGACAGTGCCGAGGAACATCGGAACCTTGGGACCGTAGCGTCGGTCCAGCAGACCCGCGAGGGGACCGAAAACCACCATCATCAGGACGGTGGGCAGCAGGAACAGCCCCGCCTGGGACACCGTCTTGCCGAACCCGTACCCGGTGACCGCGGGGAGTTGAAGCAGGGTCGGTACGAGCACGAACGTTCCGAACATCGCGAAGCCGAGGATGAGGGCGACGAGGTCGGTGGCCCAGACACCGCGAATCCGCATCAGGCGCATGTCGATGAGCGGCTCGCGTACCCGAAGCTCGACCCGAACGAACACGATCATCGCGACCACACCGAGCACGAACAGGCCGATGGTCTTCGGCTCGGTCCAGCCCCAGCCCTGCCCCTTGCTCACGGCCAGCAGCAGCGAGACCAGCGACACGGAGAGGATGGCCGCGCCGAGCATGTCGAGCCGCCCGGGCGTGCGAACCCGCGATTCGGGCATCCCGAAGATGGCGCCGAGCAACGCGACGACGACGAGGACCAGCGGCAGCCAGAACAACCAGTGCCACGACAGGTGCTCCACGATCGGGCCCGCGGCCACGATGCCGACACCGGCGCCGACCCCGAAGATTGCCGACAGCAGGCCGACGGTGACGCCGACCTTCTCCCGAGGCAGTTGGTCACGGACGATGCCGATCGACAGCGGCAGGATCGCCCCGGCGGCCCCCTGCAGCGCCCGCGCGACGATCAGCACTGTCAGGTTGGGCGCCAGGGCGGCGAGCAGGGTGCCCGCGGCGAGGGCCACGAGGACGCCGATCAGGACCCGACGCTTGCCGACCATGTCACCGAGACGCCCGAGAATGGGCGTCAGCACCGAGGCAGCCAACAGGTACGCCGTGAGCACCCAGCTGATGTCACCTGTGGAGACGCCCAGGTCTCTTCCGATTGTCGACAGCGCGGGCGCCACCAGCGACTGGAGCACCGCGAACGCCAGGCCGCCCAGCGACAGGTACAGCACCAGGAGGGTGCTGTTGGCGCGCGGGGCCGCGCTGGGCGCGGAGCCGAGGTGGGCCGGCTCCTCGATGGTGTGGGTCATGTGATCCTCGAACTAGATGTAAACGTTTGCTGACTTGGCCAGTATGCTCCGTCGGCAGCTCATGTCAACAGTCGCTTACGTCACCTCATGGCCGTGCGGGAAGCTTGCGGCGACACATAAGTCAACGTATGTTTACTTACGCCTCTACTTAACAGAAAGGACGTGTCGTGACAGCGAAACCGCCGGTCCCCCCGAACAGCGACACCGCCGGCGAGCCGGCCCAGCGTCGCCGTCGGGACGCGGCCGGAACACGACAGCTCCTGCTCGACGCCGCCCGCCAGCGCTTCGCGCGGGACGGCTACGCGGCCACGACAGTCCGGGACATCGCCGACGACGCGGGCGTCAACGTGGCGCTCATCAGCCGCTACTACACGTCGAAGGAAGGGCTGTTCGAGGCGTGCCTGCGGGCTGCAGGCGACGAGCTGCGCCGGACGACCGTCCAGACGCCGGCCGACCGGGTGCCGGAGGCCATCGCCCGGCACATCGCCGACCCCGGCGCGGCGGGCCTGTCGAGCCAGCTCTCACTGCTGCTGCGGTCGTCCGGGGACGCGGCGGCGGACGAGATCCGGCGCGCTGTCCTGGTCCGTTCCAGCGAACAACTGGCGGCGGCTCGCGGGTGGCGTCCCGGCGAGCCGGGCAGTGAACAGCTCCTGCTCCGCGCCCAGATGGCTCTCGCCGCCGGCATCGGGGTCGCGGTGCTGCGGTCGTCGATCCGGCTGGACCCGCTGAGTTCCGCCACCGAAGAGGACCTGGTCGGCCCGCTGCGCGACCTGGTCGACGCGCTGCTGCCACCTCACTGACCGCGACCTGTCGCTCGGCCCCCGCGGGCCGGAAGGGCCGCGCAGCGTCACGACAGTCCGTGGCAGCGGGATCAGCCGGCGCGAGTGCGGACCAGTGCGGCGGCGTCGGCGAGGGCGGCCTTCTCGGCGACCGAAAGCGCGGGGTCGGCCCGACGCAGGTCCACCGCCCGCCGCAGTTGGCTGGCTCGGGGCGGCTCCGCCCGCTGCTGGAAGGCGTCGAGCCCGTTTCGGGCGATGTCGGCAAGCGGTGCGCCCGGGCCGACCGCCACCTCGGCGAGGATCAGGGCGGTCACCGCCACGTCCAGGTCGGCAGGCCCCTCGGCCGCGTTGCGCCAATCGATCACCATCGGCCCGCGCGAGGTCACCATGACGTTCTGCGGGTGCAGGTCGAGGTGCAGGACGCGGTCCGTCGGAGCGGTGCCGAACCGGGCTGGCAGGGCGTGCAGGCGGTCATGCAGCTCGACGAGCAGGTCGGCCGCCGCGTCGACGTCGGTCCGCTCGGCGAGCATCGAGGCCAGGAGCGTCTCCCCGTCGAGTCGTTCCAACACCAGGTCCGGGCCGTCGGCGACGTACACCCTCGGCACCGGATAGCCCCCGGCGGCGACGTACGCCATCAACGCCGCCTCCGGCGCGGTGTCGCCGCCGTGACGGTAGCGGCGCAGCACCCTCGACTCGTCGAGCACGAAGACATCGGCGTCGCGCCCGGACGCGAGCAGCAGGTATTCCGCCATCGCAGCCGACGGTACGGCACTGCGGCGGTCAGTTCCGCCCCGCGTCGGGCGGGCCGTGTGCACGGCCCGCCCGACGCGTCGACTCCGTTCTAGCCGGTGACGGTGAACGGTCGGGACACCTTCGTGGCCGACGTCTCGCCGGTCAGCGTGACGCTCGTCGCGCCAGGCTTCGCCGCTCCCGGAACGCTCACCGTCGCGCCCGAGATGACACCGTCACCGTTCGCGCGCACTGTGGTGACCGCGACGCCGTTGCCGAGGGCGATCGTGACCACCTCGTTCGGCACGAACCCGGAACCGTCGACCGTGATCGACGTGCCGCGCGGCCCCGACCTGGTCGTCAGCGCCACCCGCGGCTGGTAGGTCGGCGCCTCGGCCGGCCCGCTCACCTGGACGGTGGCCGTGGCCGGGGTACGCGAGGACGCGCCCGTCGCGGTGACCGCGTACCGGCCGGGTTGTGCGTCGTCGGCTGTCGGGACCGAGGCGCGGACCGTTCCCGTCGCGGAGGCCGCGACCTTCATGGTCCGGTCCGGGTCGGTGCCGACGCGGACGGTCACCTGCTCACCGGCGGCGAATCCGCTGCCGTCGACGGTGATCGCGCCACCGATGGTGACGGTGCCGGACGCGGACAGCGCGATCGCCGGCTGCGATCCGCCGCGGGCTACTGTCACGGTGAAGGAACGGGTGCTGCTCGACAGCGTGTCCCACGCGGTGACGTGCACCGGGTAGGTGCCCTCCCGCGTGTAGGTGTGCTTGCCGCTCATCGCACCGGACGCGTCGATGGTGACGTCGTCCGGAGTCGTGCCGTCACCCCACTGGACGCGGGCCCGGTAACCGGTCGGACCGGGAGCGCCGGCGGTCACCGCGCCGAGGTCCGCCGCGAGGGCCTGCCCGGCGTTCGCCGTCTGGTCCTTCGGGACGACGGTGGTCAGGGCGGGGGCCGGCGTGCCGTCGTTGGCCACGGCGAACACGTGGATCCGCCCCGCCGAGCGCGGATCGCCGGTCTGCGCCGGCAGGGTCACCGACACCAGCTTCTTGCCGGCCGGGATCTGGTACGGCGCGGTGGCGAACAGGAACGGCTGGGCGCCGTCCCGGCTCGTGCCCTGCAACCGGTACGCCGTCCTCGCGACGATGATGTTGTCGTAGGACGGGGTGCCGTTGGCGTTGCCGCCCAGCGTCCAGTCGCTCAACTGGATCGGGACGCTGGCCGTGCTGCCGTCGCTGAACGTCGCAGTGCCGGTGGTGCTCTGGTTGCCCTGCGTCCCGGCGCCCACGAACGAGATGCTCGTCGCGTCGTCCGGCAGGTCGAGCACCACCGTCGCACCGTTACCTGTGGCGTTGTCCGGCTGTCCGGCCGGAATCGTCGGCAGGGTGAACCGCAACGCGGTTCCAGGGACCTGTTGCCGCTCGCCCTGGGTCGCGCCGCCCGCCGCCAGGGCGGCCCGCGAGTACGCCCACGACTTCGCGTCGCAGTCCGCCGCCAGGACCCCCTCGTCGCCGACACAGACGCTGTCGAACGCGGCGGTGAGGCCGGAGGCCGGGACGTACCCCACGTCGACGCCGACCGTCGCGGAGTTCTGGCTCTCGCCGTCGGTGACAGTGACGGTGGCCTGGTGGTAGCCCGGGGTGGCGTAGGTATGCGACCCACCGATGCGGTAGACGGCCCGCGAGTTCAGCGTCACGGTGCCCGCGGTGGCCGGCGTGCCGTCACCCCAGTCGACAGTGGCCTGGTAGTCGCCGGTGGCGCCGCCCGTGACGGTGGCCAGCGGCCCCGAGACCGGTACGCCGGACGTCGCGTGCACGCCGTCGGCGGCGGTCACCGCGATGTCGCCGCCCGCGAGGTCCAGATCGCCCCCGGCGAGCAGCTCGATCTCGGCGAGGTTGGTCTGCGGGGCGCCGATGGTCCTCGTCACGGCGAGCCGGAAATGGGCGAACCGGCCCGGCTTGTCGATCGGGTAGGGCCGGGTCTGGTTACGCCACGGGAACACCTGGTCCCTGCGAGTGTCCACTGTGGTCCAGGTGAGGCCGTCGTTGGAACCCTGCAGCCGCCAGTCCGCCGGATCGCCCGCACTCGCCCCGGACGTGACGGTGTAGAAGGTCGGCTTCTGCCTGCCCTGACGGAACGCCCAGTTGATCTGCGGGGTCGCCGAGGTGAAGGTGGTCTGCGTGGTCGACGAGTCGTCGAACAGCTTCGTCACATCCTGACCGCCGGTGGCGGTCGCGGTGCCGAGACCGGGGCCGGTGGTGTCCTGCAACGGCTTCGGCGTCTTGTCACCCTTGGTCAGCGACGGCGGCGCATCGTTCTTGCCGCTGCCCCAGGAGGACGGGTTGGGGCCCATCTGGAAGTCGATGGTGCCGCCCTTGGCGAGCGCCGCCACGTCCACTGACAGACCGCGCTGCTTCTTGCCGTTGACCTTCACGTCCTGCACGTAGACGTTGCGGTTGCTGTTGTCCGGCGCGTTGACGACGATGTCGCCACTGGGCCGACGCACTGTCATCCTGGTGAACTGCGGCGAGCCGATGGCCCACTGGGACGACCCGGCCTGCAGGGGGTAGATGCCCAGCGAGCTGAGGATGTACCACGACGACATCTCGCCGTTGTCCTCGTCTCCGAGGTAGCCCTGGCCGATCTCGCTGCCGACGTAGAGGCGGCGCAGGATCTCCCGCACCGTCGCCTGGGTCTTGGCCGGCGCACCGGCGACGTTGTACATGTACGGGATGTGGTGCGACGGCTGGTTGCTCATGCCGAGCTGACCCATCCGTACCGCGCGGGCCTCCAGCATCTCGTGGATGATGCTGCCGTACCCGCCGGGGCGGTCGGCGTTCTCCGGGGTGGAGAAGAAGGTGTCGAGCTTGTCCCGCAGCGCCTTCTGACCGCCGTACAGGTTGGCGAGGCCCTGACCGTCCTGCTGCGCGGTGAACGCGAAGTTCCACCCGTTGGTCTCGGTGTAGACACCACCCCAGTCCAGCGGGTCACCGGACAGGAAGTTGCCGGCGGCGTCGCGACCCTGGAAGAGCTTCGTCTTCGGGTCGAACAGGTGGACGTAGTTCTGGGCCCGCTCCAGGAAGTACCGCGACTCCTCGGTGAGCCGGGCCCGCTCCGACTTCGGCGTGGCCGGGTCCTTGGCGAGGGCCGCACCCATGTTGCCGATGCCGTAGTCGTTGATGTAACCCTCCAGCGCCCACGACACCGACTCCCCGGTGGAGGTCGGCGTGTAGCCGAGGAACAGGGAGGTTTCGATGCCCTTGCGTCCGACCGCGCCGCGCCCGGACGCGACTGTCGCGTCCTTGACCGCCGCGTTGTACGCCGCGAGCGGGTCGGGCAGCTTGACCCCGGTGAGGTACGCCTGGGCCAGGGCCACGTTCGCGCTGGTGCCGGTCATCAGGTCGGCGTAGCCGGGGGACGACCACCGGGCGATCCAACCGCCGTCGCGGTAGTGCTGGACGAACCCGTCGGAGATCTTGGCGGCGATGTCCGGGTACAGCAGCGCGTAGGCGGGCCACACGGTGCGGTAGGTGTCCCAGAAGCCGTTGTTGACGTAGATCTGCCCGTCGACGATCTTCGCGCCGGTCCGGGTGGCCGTCGACGCGCCGGCCGCCGCCGAGACCGGGCTCGCGTACTGCCAGCGAGGCGCGGCGGCGGTGCCGGTGTTCTCCGACTGCGAGTTCGGGTAGAGGTTCAACCGGTACAGGTTCGAGTACATGGTGACAAGCTGCGCCTCGGTGGCGCCCCGCACCTCGACCCGGCCGAGCCGGTCCTTCCACGCGGCCGTCGCGGCGGCGTGGACCTGGTCGAAGCTCTTACCGGTGACCTCCAGGTCGAGGTTCCGACGCGCCTGGTCGAGGGAGAGGAACGACGTCGCGACGCGCAGCGTCACCTCCCGGCTGGTGGAGACGTCGAAGGTGGCGGAGGTCGCGGCGGAGGCGGTCGGTGCCCGGTCGAAGGCACCGGAGACGAACATGCGGCTCCGACCGGCCGACAGAGGGCTGCCGTTGTCGACCCAGCCGGTGAAGGTGCCGTCCGCGCCGATGGTGAACGTGCCGTTGTGGAAGACGAGGCTTCCGGTCGCCTTCCCGGCCGGGAAGGTGAACCGCATGATCCCGGCGTGGTCGGTGGGCGACATCTCCGCGATCAGGCCGTTCTGCAGCGTGACCCGGTAGAGGTCCGGCTGTGCCGTCTCGTCGTCGTGGCGGAAGGCGAGCGCACGGCTGGCGGGCTCACCGGTGAGCGGCCCGTCGCCGGCGACCGGCATTACCGACATCTGGTTGCGGTCACCCATCCACGGGCTGGGCTCGTGGGAGATCGCGAGCCCCTGCAGCATGGGCAGGTTTGCCTCGTTGTTGATCCGGTGGTACTGGTACGCCCACGTGTCGGAGGTCGCGTCGGTCACCGGGGTGAAGAAGTTGAAACCGTTCGGCACGGCGGCGATCGGCAGGTTGTTGCCGCGCGAGAAGCCGGACGTCGAGTTGGTGCCGCGCCGGGTGTCGACATAGTTGGTGAGCGTCGAGCCGTCGATCGACTGTGGCACGGCGGTCAGCTCGATGTCGTCGAGCCAGCCCTGGAACCGGGTCTCCCCGGTGGCCTGCGGGTTGTCGTACGCGAGCAGGATGCGGTCGATCGTCTTGCCGCGCGCGACGGTGCCGAGGTCGGCCTGCACCAGGTTCCACTGGTCGGCGTAGAGCACCTTGGAGGCGCCCTGACCGGCGGCGGTCAACGGGTAGCCGTGCTGGTCGACGGGTGAGCGCCCGCTCAGGTAGCTGCCGTCGGTGAAGCGCAGGTCGACGGCGGCGTAGGTGGACGGGTACCGGGCGTCCCCACCGGTGAACTCCGGGAAGAGCTTGTACGACAGCCGGGTCTTCGGCCCGACCGGGATGGTGACGTCGAACAGCTTGTTCGTCGCGTACGACCGGCCGTTGCCTTCGGCCCCGCCCGCGTAGCGCAGCGCGGCCAGTCCGGTGAACCCGGCGTCCGGCTTGGTGGTGTAGCCGCCGTTCGGGCCGGCGGTGGCCTCGCTGACCATGGCGGTGGCCGGCGGGCGGACGTCCGAGCCGTCGCTGATGTTCCAGTCGGCGAGCTGCACGAGCGAGTCGCCGGAGTTCGCTGTGACGTTCAACCGGTAGTAGCCGTAGGCGCTCGGGTTGGTGAAGCTGTACGTGTTGGTGGCGAAGCGGCCGCTGAACGTCACCCCGGCGCGCTTGTCCAGGTCGGTCCAGGTCCGGCCGTCGTTCGACCCCTGCACGACGAAGTCCCTGGGGTCCCGGGCCGGTGCGTCGTTGGCGGCGGTCAGCGAGTACCGCACCACCGTGGCGGGCTTGGCGAGCTGGTAGGTCACCCAGCCGCTCGACTCGAACACGAGCCACTTTGTCGACGGGTCGTCGTCGGTGAGGTTCGCGGCGATCTCGTTCGGCAGGTTCTCCGCGCTCGCGGTCACGGCGCCGACCTGGCCGAGCAGGCTGCCCGGCAGGGTGGTGACCTTGCCGCTCAGGTTCGCCTGGACCGGCTTGCCGTTCGCGCCGACCTCGACGGTGCTGGCGGCGGGTTGCGGGTCGGCGGACTCGAACGAGGAGGAGAAATCGCCAGGGGTTGCCGGCGCGGCGGCGGCGTTGGCCAGGGGCGCGGCGACGAGCAGACCCAGGGGTAGCAGTGCGGCTGTGGTCGCGGCGAGCAGGCGGGAGGACGGGTGACGCGCATGGGGGGTATGCGACATGAGGGACGGTGCCTTTCGACTCGAACCAGTCGAGTACGTCGAAGGTCTGGGCAGAGTGGACGAGGTCAGGCCCTATGACATCGTTGTCATACGAGGTCGTTGACGACGATGGCCGGGGCGGTGGACTGCCGCTGATAGTTCCGGGCGGACCACAGCCCTGTCAACGGGTGATCACCGCGAGACCACCACCCGGACCCTGACCCCACCGCGGAGTCGGACCCGCACTCCGCACCACTGTCACCGCCTCCGGGCCTCGGCGCCGCGCGGCGCCGAGGCCCGGATCGCGGGTCAGCAGGACAGGTTGGCCCCGGCGGGCACGCCGAGAATGCCGACGAACTGCTGGTATCTGGTGACCCGGCTCTGCACCTGGGCCGGGTTGCCCCCGTTGCACTCGATCGAGCCGTTGATGCTGCGGATCGTCTGGCCGAACCCGGCTCCGGTGACCATCGCGTCGTGCGCGGTCATGGTGCCCGGTCCGTTCTGGGTCATCCAGTACCAGATACCGGTCTTCCAGGCCACCGCGGCGTCGGTCTGGACCAGCCACGGGTTGGTCAACAGCGGCAACTGGAGGGCGATCCCGGCGGCGTTGTAGTTGAAGTTCCAACTGAGCTGGATCGGCCCCCGCCCGTAGTAGGCGGCCTGCCCGGCGGGACAGCCGTAGGGCTGGCCGGGATCGCAGTAGTGCGGGTAGTTCGCCGTGTTCTGCTCGACGATGTGCACCAGGCCACCCGTCTCGTGGTAGACGTTCGCCAGGAACGCCGCGGCCTCCTGGCGTTGGACGGTGGCGTTGCCGGACCTGGCGAACGCCGGGTAGGCGCTGAGGGCGGCGACGAGCCCGGAGTACGTGTAGAAGGAGTTGCGACCCGGGAACATCTGGTTGAACTGCGCTTCGGTCACCACGAAGCCACCGGGGTTGGTGGGCGGCTGGCTGGTGGGTGGTTGGCCACCACAGGTGTACGGCTCCCAGTACCAGGTGCTGACGACCGGGTCGTACCCGGGATTGTCGTGCTCGGCCACGTAGTAGCGGCCATCGGTGTACCGCACGATCGCCCCGGTGGTGTACCAGGTCCCGGCGGCCCAGTTCGGGTAGGTGCAGCTTCCCGTGCTGGGTGGCGTGCTGCCTCCCCCACACGCGCCGAGGTCCTCCCAGACCCCTGTCGTACCCGGCGGCGCCTCGTTCTGGGTCCACCACTTCGCCCGGTAGTTGCGGCCGTTGTGCGAGACCTGCGCGTCTCCCCAGTAGACGGCCGAGGCCTGCCACGCTGCTGAGCAGGCCGCCGCCGACGCAGCGGTCGACGGGATGACCGCGACCAGTCCACCGGCGACGATCAGTGCCGCCAGTGCGACAAGCGCACGCAGTCGGACCATGTGATCACTCTCCATTCCTGGGACGCCCGGGGCCGAAGACCCGAGACAACCATCGATGGCAGTGACTGTAACACTTTCTGTTCACAAACTTTACTATTGCGGCGCCGGCAGGCCGCCTCTCGACGGGCCGCCGGTCGCCGATAGTTCCGACGCCTTTCCGGATGACGTCGCCATCATCCTCGGCAGCAGCGTCGATCAACTGCCCGCCGCGCCGATCGGCCGACCCGATGGGCTCGACATAGGACGACCAACGTCTGACTGGATAGTTTCGGATAGTTCCGGAAGTTGTTGACGCTCCGGAAATCCCGCTGCAATACTCCGATCCATCGAGGTCAATGCGGTTGACGTCGCGGCGTTCGGTTCGGCCTCCCACTCCTTCATACCTGCCCGGACCTGTGCTGCCCGCACCCTGGCGCACTCCGGGCCTCCGCAAAGGGGCACCAGATGACCAGGATCTCCCCCAGCACAGCCCTGCGATCGAGGCGGTTGCGCGCGGCGTTGGCCGCCCTCAGCACCGCCGCCGCCATGTGCGGCGTCGTTCTCGCCGCCACCTCGACCCCGTCGAGCGCCGCCGTCTGCAACGGCTACGTCGGCCTCACCTTCGACGACGGCCCGACCGGCAGCACCAGCACGCTGCTCAACGTGCTGCGCAACAACGGCGTACGGGCCACGATGTTCAACATCGGGCAGAACGTCCAGAACAACCGGTCCGCGGCGCAGGCGCAGGTGTCCGCCGGCATGTGGGTCGGCAACCACAGCTGGAACCACTCCCACATGACCTCGATGAGCCAGTCCCAGATGCAGTCCGACCTGTCCCAGACCAGCTCGGCGATCCAGTCGGCCACCGGCGTCCGACCGCAGTTGTTCCGGCCCCCGTACGGGGAGACCAACGGCACCCTCCAGTCGGTGGCCTCGTCACTCGGCATGCGCCAGGTGATTTGGGACGTGGACTCCCAGGACTGGAACGGCGCGAGCGTCAGCCAGATCGTGTCCAACGCCAGCCGCCTGCAGGCCGGTCAGGTCATCCTCATGCACGACGGCATCCAGAACACCCGCGACGCGATCCCCCAGATCATGGCCAACCTGACCAGCCGCAACCTCTGCCCCGGCATGATCTCACCGTCCACCGGCCGTGCCGTCGCCCCCGACGGCACGACCCCGCCGCCCAGCACCGGCACCCCGCCGCCGAGCACCGGAACCCCCTCCCCCGGCACCGGCAGCTGCACCGCGACGGCGACGACCACAAACGTCTGGGGCGACCGGTACAACACGTCGGTGACGGTCAGCGGCGCCAACACGTGGACCGTGGTGGTGGCCATCACCTCGCCGCAGCGCATCTCCACCATCTGGAACGGCAACGCCACGTGGGACAGCAGCGGCACCGTCATGACCATGCGGTCGAACGGCAGCGGCAACACCTTCGGCTTCACCACCATGACAAACGGCAACAGCAGCGCCCGTCCACAGATCCGCTCCTGCACCGCAAGCTGACCGATTCGGTGTCGGCGGACGCCCGGGGCTCTCCGGGCGTCCGCCGATTGTGTCGGTGGCGGTCGTTAGCGTGTGGGCACTGTCGCCGCGCCGGCCCGCTCAGGCCGGTCGCTGACCCCCGGAGGCCCTCATGTCCCAGGAGACGACCTACCTCGAACTGTCCGAAGTGGACGGTGCGCACAAGTTCTACGAGGTCATCGTCGACAACGCCACGCTGACCGTGCGCTACGGCCGGATCGGCGACCAGGGGCAGGTCAAGGCGAGCGCCTATCCGGACAACGCCCGGGCCCGGGCCGCCGCGGCGAAGAAGATCGGGGAGAAGGTCCGCAAGGGCTACGCGCCGGCGGTCCCCGGCGTCCGCCAGAAGCGCACCGTGTCGCGGCGGCAGATCGTCAGCACCCGCTCCACCGCCCACACCGCGCCGGTGCTCTGGCGCTACGACTCCGGGGCACCCGCCTTCGGCATCTTCGTGGACGGGCAGCACTGCATGGTCGGCAACGAACACGGCGTCATCACCACCCTCGACCACGACGCCCGGGTGCGCAGCCAGGTCCGCCTCCCCGACGGGGTGAAGTGCATCGTCGCCGACGACGCCTGGGTCTACGCCGGCTGCGACGACGGCAACGTCTACGACCT
This sequence comes from Micromonospora sp. NPDC049047, assembly GCF_040649135.1. NCBI lineage: Bacteria > Bacillati > Actinomycetota > Actinomycetes > Micromonosporales > Micromonosporaceae > Micromonospora > Micromonospora sp. NPDC049047. The sequence continues at coordinate 46,412 of NZ_JBEZEY010000021.1, read as the reverse complement.
GTCCGGCAAGGTGCCCCGGGTGGCGTACACGATCGCCCCGGAGATCGACATCTACTGGCTGGACATCCACGACGGCGTCCTGGGCGTCTCCGACGCCGACGGCGGGATCACCGCCGTCGACCACGAGGACGAGTTCCTGTGGCGCAGGCCCGGGCGGGGACGGTCGGCGTGGATGGTGCGGTGCGACGACGACGCCATCTACCACGGTCACTCGCGGGGCGTGACCGGCTACGAGTGGCGTACCGGCCAGGAACTGTGGCACACCAGCACCGGTTCGGTGCTCTTCGGCTGGCAGGAGCGGGGCAGCGTGTTCGCCGGCACCAACACCCGCGAGGTGGTGCGGCTGTCCAAGGCCGGTCGACTCGACGGCACCTACCGGTGCGACGCCCCGGTGTTCTCCTGCGCCACGGCCGAGGACGGCCGGTACGTCTTCGCCGGTGACAGCCAGTCCTCGATCTACTGCTTCGACGCGGCCGGGACCCGGCTGTGGAAGCTCGGCACCGGCTGCGGCTCGGCGTATTCGATGCAGTACCACGACGACCGGCTCTACGTCGTCACCACCGGCGGCCACCTGGCCTGCGTCGACGCGAGCGAGCCGGCGATCCGGGCCGCCCAGGCCGGGGACGTGCCGCAGGTACGCGACGTCAAGGCTCCCCGCCAGGCGCCACTGCCGGTGCAGCCGACAATCGTCGAGGTGACAAGCGACTCGGCTGCGGGCGTGGTGGTGCAGTGCCTTGACGACCGGGGCCGCCTGCGGGTCCAGGTGCTGTCCGACGGCTATCGACACGACTGGTCCGTGCAGTTCCCCAAGGGGATTCGCGAGCCGGGCGCCCGCTATCTGGTGACCGAGGTGCGCGAGTCCAGCCGGGGTGGGTTCTACCGGGCGTTCGGCGACATCCGCCGCCTGCGCTGACCGGCGATCGCCACGGCTCCGGCGGCGTGTGCCGACCACCGATCGCCGCGCCTCCGGCCGCCTGCGCTGACCGGCGATCCGCCACGGCTCCGGCCGCCGGGCCGGGCGTCGACGGGACGCCACCCGGGTTCGCCGGTGTCGTAGGGTGCCGGCATGGCCCGACCCGTCCACGCCGACGGGGCCTGGTGGGCCGCCCCGCCCACGCGGCGGGTGAGTCACCTGCCGGCCGTCGACCCCGAGGTGCTGCGGGTGGCACTCGACCCGTTGCCGCCGGCGGCACCGGCGGTCGTGCACTACCGGCCCACTGTGGTGGGTCCGCTCGGCGACCTCGTGGACGACCTGCTCGATGGGCTGGACACCGCGGCCCTCGCCATGTTCCCCAGTTGGCTTACCGGCGCGGACAGTTTCGAGAGCGGGGGCACACTCGGCGTGGCGGCGGTACGCGCCCTCGCGGCCCGGGCAGCGGCCCGCTCCCGGCACTTCGGCCCGTTCCTCGCCGACCTCGCCGAGCGTGGGCTGCGCGGTCCGCGCCGGCCCGTCGGCCGGTCCCGCTTCGCCCCCGGGGTACGCGCCGCCGGGCTCGCCCGGGTGCTCGCCGAGGCGTACCACCGGGAGGGCTGCCTCCTCGTCATCGCCCTGCCCGACCTCGGCGCGGATGCGGAGCGGACGCTTGTGGCCGCCGCCGAGTGGCTGGTGCGCCACGGCGGCTTCACTGTGTGGCTGGCCGGCGGGCAGCTGCGCCACGCCGACCGGGTGCGGTCGGTGCCGGTGCTGGTGCCGGTGCGGTTCGCCGAGCTGGCCAGCTCGACCGATCAGCCGGCGGCCACGCCCGCGCAGCCGGGTCCGACGGTGCTGGCCTGGCCGCCGCTCGCTGGCGTTCCCCGTGGTGACAGCGCGGCCGAGCAGGCACTGGAACGCGCGCTCGCACCACACGACTGGGCGCGGGGCCGGCGGTGGAACCACACCTACGAGTGGCACGTGCTGGGTGTGGCGTACCGGCTGGATCTCTTTTGGCCCGCTGAGGGTCTTGCGGTCGAGGTGGACGGCCCGGAGCATCGTGGGCGAATCGCTTTCGCCAACGATCGGCGGAGGGACGTGCAGTTGCAACTCCTCGGGCTGGACGTGCTCCGCTTCACCAACGAGCAGGTGCTCACCGACGCGCCGGCGGTGGTCGACGGGATCCGTCGACTGCTGGCCCGGCGGCGCGCGGGCGGCACGTACCCCCACGGAGATGAGACACCATGACGAGCCCGGCGGACGTCCCGCACCTGACGCCGAACCAGATCAACGCCCTCGTGGTGCTGATGGTCGAGGCGCGCCGACTCACCAATGTCGAGCTGAAGGAGCTGGCCGGCTTCACGCTGACCGGCAAGGACAACAAGAAGCTCGTCGACCTGGGTCTGGTTGACACCGACAAGTCCCGCCGCACGTTCGCCCACGAGCTGACCGACGAGGGCTGGCGGGTGGCCCGTCGGCTGCACACGGCCGCGCCGCCGAAGCAGGGCGGGTCGACCACCCGGTCGCTGTTCGTCGTGTTGTCCAACCTGCACCGTTCGCTGGACCGGCTCCGGGTCAGCCACGGCGACTTCTTCAAGCAGACCGATGAGGCGGCACCGGCGACCAGCGAGTCACCGCACCAAGCACCTGCACCGGCACCGACGACGGCGGCGGCACCCGCATCGGTGCCGGCACCCGCGTCGGCGGCGGCGGTGGAGGCGCTGGTTCGGTCGGCGTACCGGGATCTGGCCACCGCGCCGGGCGCCTGGGTCGGCCTCGCCGACGTCCGGGACCGACTCGCCGACACCGACCGGGCCTCCCTGGACGCCGCGTTGCGGGCGATGGTCGGCCGGGAGGACGTCCGCATCATCCCGGTGGCGAACACCAAGTCCCTCACCGCACGGGACCGGGCCGCCGCCGTCCGCATCGGGAACGAGGACAACCACGCCCTGGCGATCGGCGCGGCATGATCTCGGACGACCAGCGGGCCGCCCTGGAAGCGGTGAGTCTCAACCCGGCGGTCACCCCGGACGACGTCTGGCGACCGAGCCCGCACAACGTGCCGGAGCTGCACGAGAAGGTGGCCGCGGAGATCCTGCGCGGGGTGGCGCGAGCCCGCACCGACGACACCAGCATGCCGCTCGGGGTGGCCATGCAGGGCCGCGCGGGCGCCGGCAAGACGCACCTGCTCGGGGCGGTGCGCGAACGGATCCAGCGCGACGGTGGCTACTTCTTCCTGGTCGACATGGTCAGCGGCAAGACCTTCTGGGAGAGCGTGGCGTTGGCCCTGGTGGAGGGGATGGGCCGCCCCCACGTTGGCTGGGGCACCCAGCTGAAGACCTTCCTGCGTCGGCTCACCCCGCAGCTCGGCCTGCCGGTGGAGGTCCGCGACGCGGTCGCCGGCGCCCGCCCGGTGACCCGCGCGCAGCTCGACACCTTCATCTGGGCGCTGCGCGAGCGCGACCGGGAGGTCGGGCGGGACGCCCAGGACACCGCCCGGGCGCTCGTCCTGCACGGGGCCATCGACTTCGAGGCACAGGACGTCGGTTACGCCCACCTGATCTCCGAACCGGGTGACTCGGCGGCGCGGGCGGCGTGGGGGTTGAGCGCCGCGATCCGCACCCCGCAGCAGGTCGTGCAGGACATCTCCCGGCTGATGGCCCTGACCCTGGACCCGACGGTCATCGCCGTGGACCAGCTCGACACGTTGTTCGCCCAGACCAGCACCTCGCTGCTCAACCATCATCAGGGGCTGGAGGACGCCCAGGCCAAGGTGCTCGGCCCGATCGCCGACGGCCTGCTCAAGCTCCGCGACATCACCCGCCGCACCCTGGTCGTCGTCTCCTGCCTACCGGACACCTGGGTGCTGATGACCCGCGCCGCGCCCACCCCGGTCGCCGACCGCTTCCGTACGTCGACCCTGCCGGACCGGATCCCCACCCCGGAGATCGGGCAGGCGATCGTGGCGAAGCGCCTCACCGCCGCGTTCGCGGGCATGTACTTCGGGCCACCACACCCCACCTGGCCGATCGCCCCCGCCGCCTTCGCCGACGCCCCCACCCTGACGCCCCGCGCCCTGCTGCGCCGGGTGGACCGCCACATCGCCTGGTGCCGGGACCGCGACGAGGTGGTCGAGCTGGACCGGCTCATCGACGGCACCGAATCGACGCCGACGGTGAGCGCCGTCCGCGCCGTTTCCGGTGACCCGACGACGGACGAGCGCCGCCTGCACGAGTTGGACGCACGGTTCGCCGAGCTGGTCGAGGCCGCTGACGTATCGGCCGCCGTCGACCCGGCGGGCGAGGACGAACACATGCCGCGCCTGCTCGCCGCCGGTCTGGCAGCCTGGATCGCCGAGCAGGCGCCGACCGGCGCCACCTACAAGTACGATCCGCCGCCCGGTCGCAAGCCCGCCTTGCACGGGCGGCTGATCGAGGTGCTCGACGAGGCCACCGAGAACGAGGCGCACTGGTGCTTCCGGGCCGTCGCGCACCCCAACGCCATCGCCGTCACCGCCCGGGTCAAGGCCGCCTGCACCCTCGCCGGGTTGGATCGGGACCTGCCCCAACGGCGGTTGATCCTGCTGCGCAACGGTCCGTGGCCGACCGGGAAGCGTACGACCGAGGTGTTGGCCGGCTTCGACGCGGCCGGCGGCCTGCGGTGCGGCGTGTCGGAGGCGGACCTACGGGTCTTCGCGGCGCTGCGGTCGTTGGCGACCGAGCCGTCCGCGGCCCTGCAGGAGTGGCTGGTGGCCCGTCGACCGGCCAGCGGCACCGAACTGTTCCGCGCGGTCCTGCCCGGGCCCGACGGGACGCGCGACGGCATCCCGCCGGCGACACCTGACGGCGACCCACCGTCGGGCGACCCGGAACCCGACCCGACGAGCGTGCCCGTCGCCGACGTGGCAGACGCGCCGTCGGCCGGCCCGGTAGCCGCTGACCCGGCCGACCTCGTGGTCGACGCCGGCGGTCCGGCCGTCGGGCTGGGGCGCACCGTCGACGGCGGCCACCCGTTCACGGTGCCCCTGGAGTCGCTGCGCCGCCACGCCGTGGTGTTCGCCGGCTCGGGTTCGGGCAAGACAGTGCTCATCCGCCGGCTGGTCGAGGAGTGCGCCCGCGTGGGTGTCTCCGCGATCGTGCTCGACCCCAACAACGACCTCGCCCGGCTCGGCGACGCGTGGCCCGAACCACCGAGCGGCTGGGGTCCCGGCGACGCCGAACGCGCCGCCGACTACCTCGCGCACACCGAGGTGGTGGTGTGGACGCCCCGGGTCACCGCCGGTCGACCGCTGAGCTTCCAGCCGCTGCCCGACTTCACCTCACTGCGGGACTGGCCCGACGAGTTCGACCAGGCCGTCCGCTCCGCCGTGGAGGCGCTCGCGCCACGGGCCGGCGTCGACCGGACGAGCCGGCTCGCCCAGCAGGGCAAGGCCGTCCTCACCGAGGCCCTGCAGGCGTACGCACGCAGCGGAATGGTGGGCCTGCCCGGCTTCACCGAGTTCCTCACCGACCTGCCCGAGGGGGTCAGCCGGCTGGCCCGCGCCGGGAAGCTCGCCGAGGAGTTGGCCGAGGCACTCAAGGCAGCGATGGTCACCGATCCGCTCTTCGGTGGGGTCGGTGCGCCCGCCGACCCGGGGCTGCTGCTGACACCGTCGGCGGGGCGGCGGGCCCGGGTGTCGGTGATCAGCTTCGTCGGTCTCACCTCGGACCAGGAGCGGCAGAGTTTCGTCAACCAGTTGCAGATGGCGCTGTTCGCGTGGATCAAGCGGCACCCCGCCGGTGACCGGCCGTTGGGTGGGCTGTTCGTGATGGACGAGGCGCAGACGCTCGCGCCGTCGACCGGCACCACCGCCTGCACCGCCAGTTCGATCGCGCTGGCCGCACAGGCGCGCAAGTACGGGCTCGGGTTGGTCTTCGCCACCCAGGCGCCCAAGGGTCTGCACAACCAGATCTCCGGCAACGCGACGACGCAGTTCTTCGGGCTGCTCAACGCGCCGACGCAGATCGACGCGGCCCGACAGCTCGCCGAGGCCAAGGGTGGGCGGCTGCCGGACATCGGCCTGCTCAACAGCGGTGAGTTCTACGCCGCCGGGGAGGGGTTCTCGTTCGTCAAGGTCCGCACCCCGCTGTGCCTGACCCACCACCCGAAGGCGCCGTTGACTCCCGAGGAGGTCGTCGCCCGCGCCCGCCCGGCTGGGTAGCCTGGGGCCATGATCTTCATTACCGCGAAGTTCCGGGTCCTGGCCGAGCACGCCGACCGGTGGCCGCAGATCGCCGCCGACTTCACCGAGGCGACCCGGGCGGAGCCGGGCTGCCTGTGGTTCGACTGGTCCCGCAGCGTGGACGACCCGACCGAGTACGTGCTGGTCGAGGCGTTCCGCGACGACCAGGCCGGCGCGGCCCACGTGCAGTCCGCCCACTTCCGCGCGGCGCAGGAGACCCTGCCTCCGCACCTGGCCGAGACGCCGCGCATCGTGAACGCCACGGTGCCGCAGGACGACTGGTCGCTGCTCGGCGAGATGGCCGTCCCCGAGGGCCGCTGACCGCCGCCCGGTCCGCGGTCCCGCCGCCCGTCGTCAGCGCAGCCGGCGGGCGGTGAAACGGGCCGGTGGGTCGGCGATCACGTCCTGTGCCGCGATCAGCTGGATCTCCCGGGTGCCCGCCGCGAGGGTCGCCTCGAGCACGGCGTAGACGGAGGCGATTGTGCGTTCCAGCGCTGTCGCGGATGAGCCGGTGGTGCACAGGTGCGCGAGGTACAGCGCCGCGGTGACGTCGCCCCCACCGTTCGGGTTGATCGGCAGCAGCGGCGTGGTCACCGCCCAGGCGCCCTCGTCGGAGACCGCCACCACCTCCAGCGAGCCCGGCGGCAGATCGCCGTGCAGCACGCTTGTCACAAGCACGTGCCGGGGTCCGGTCGCGCGCACCACGTCGACAGCGTCGAGCACCTCGGCCAGCGAGTTCGTCGTACGGCCTGAGAGGAAGTCCAGCTCGAAGTGGTTCGGCGTGATGATGTCCGCACGCGGCACCACGGTGTCCCGGAGGTACTCCGGAATTCCGGGCCGGACGAACATGCCCCGACCGGCGTCGCCCATCACCGGGTCGCAGCAGTACACAGCCGCCGGGTTGGCCGCCTTCACCGTCGCCACCGCGTCCAGGATCACCGCGCCCACTGCCGGGTCGCCCTGGTAGCCGGAGAGCACCGCGTCGGCGCTGCCGAGGACCCCACGGTCCCCGATGCCCGCGATCACCTCGGCCACGTCCGCCGCCGGGATCACCGGGCCCCGCCAGGCGCCGTAACCGGTGTGGTTGGAGAAGTGCACTGTCAGCACCGGCCAGACCTCGTGGCCGAGGCGTTGCAGGGGAAAGGCCGCTGCCGAGTTGCCGACGTGACCGTAGGCGACCGACGACTGGATGGACAGGATCTTCACCGACCCATCATCGCCGCTGCTGCCGGCGCCGCAGGGACGGCCCGCCGTTTCTGTCGGGTGGCCCACTCGCCGCCCACCCACCCGGGCGCACGGGCGGGCGGCCCGGACCGTGCCGTCCGGGCCGCCCGAGCGGGTGTCCGGTCAGCCGCCGAGGCTGGCCGCTGCCGAGGCGATCGACGAGGCGAAGTAGCTCACCTGGGTGTAGACCCCTGGGTAGTTGGGTCGGGCGCAGCCGTTGCCCCAGCTGACGATGCCGACCTGGATCCAGGCGTTGTTGGCGTCGCGGCGGAACATCGGGCCACCCGAGTCACCCTGGCAGGTGTCCGTGCCGCCGCTGGCGTAGCCGGCGCAGATCTCCTGTGCGGGGATGAGGTCCCCGCCGTAGTTGGCGTTGCAGACGGAGTCGCTGACGAACGGCACCGTCGCCTTGAGCAGGTACCGCTGCTGGCCGCCGCCCTCACGCGCGGCGCCCCAGCCGGCGACGGTGAAGGTGCCGCTGTCGTACGCGGTGGTGGTGGTGATCGGCAGGGTGCTCAGCCCGGTGACGGGGCTGGCCAGCCGGATCAGCGCCCAGTCGCGGCCGGCGCCGTTGTAGCCGGGGGCACGGTAGACGTAGTTGGACCGGACGGTGATCCGGCTGGACGACTGGAGGTCGACCGTCCCGAGCGTCGCGGTGATGCTGGTGTTGGTGCCGGTGGAGCCCACGCAGTGCGCCGCGGTGAGCACCAGCCGAGGGCTGTACAGCGCCCCGCCGCAGCCCATCGAGAGCCGCACCATGAACGGGAACTCGCCCTGTGCGGCGCGGGTGCCGCCGACGACGTTCGGCGTCATGGGGTTGTCGGCCGCGGCGGCCGGCGCGGAGAGGGTGAGACCGGCCGCGGCCACCGCCGCCAGTGCGGCGGCCAGCAGGCCGGTTCGGGTACGCCAGCGAAGCATTGCATTCCTCCGTATCAGGAAGGCACGCCTCGTGAGCGCACCCCGATCGAGATAACGGTCATCGTATTGAACGACATGGATTAGATGGGCCATCCTCGCTGGGTCGTACCACCGGAGTTATGGATCTCGCGCCGAGCGTCGCCCGCACGTTCGCCGATCCGCCGACAGGCAAGCGTTGACGGCAGGACCGGCCTGGCTCTATAACGTTGTACAAGAAATGATGTTCGTCGATTCCGACCATCCGTCGGTGACCACCCGATGCCCCCACCCACGCGCTTCGGGCCTGGCTGCACCGCCCGCGGCGACTCGTCCCTCGGAGCCGGCATGACACGTCAGGTCCCCATCCGCCCCGCCCTGCCGCTGCTGCTCATCCTCGCCCTGGTCGTCGGCGTGCTCGCCGCGCCAACCCGGCCGGCGCACGCCGCACCGGCCAAGACGCCGCCACTGACCACCCCGTGGACCAGCCAGGCCCTGGTCGGCACACCCCTGCCCGAGTACCCGCGCCCCCAGATGACCCGGCCGGACTGGCTCAACCTCAACGGCGAGTGGCAGCTACGCCAGTCGTCCACCGACGACGCCCCGCAGTTCGGCGCCAACCTGCCCGAGCGGGTGAACGTGCCCTTCCCGGTGGAGAGTGCGCTCTCCGGCATCCAGCGAGCCGCAAACGACAACCGCAACTACCTGTTCTACCGACGCACCGTCACCATCCCGGCCAACTGGGCGGGTCGGCGGACCCTGCTGCACTTCGGCGCCGTCGACTGGCAGAGCACCGTCTGGGTCAACGGCGTCCGGGTCGGCGCGCACACCGGCGGCTACGACGCCTTCACCTTCGACGTGACACCCCAACTGCGCGCCGGGCTGAACGAGATCGTCGTCAAGGTCTGGGATCCCACCGACACCCGGCAGAACGGCAGCCTGCCCGCCATCGGCAAGCAGACCAAGACGCCCGGCGGGATCTTCTACACCCCCAGCTCCGGCATCTGGCAGACGGTGTGGTTGGAGCCGGTCCCCGCCGCCTCGATCAGCAGGGTGGACGTCTCGCCGAACCTGAGCACCAACACCCTGCGGGTCCGGGTGTCCACCCGCGGCGACGTGGGCGGCCACCGCGTGCTCGCCGAGGCGCTCGACGGAACCACAGTGGTCGGCTCGGCCACCGGCGGCTTCACCGAGTTCAGCGTCCCGGTCCCGAACGCCCGCCGCTGGTCACCCGACGACCCGTTCCTCTACAACCTGCGAGTGTCCCTGCGCAACGCGGGCGGCGCCACCGTGGACCGGACGATGCACTACTTCGGCATGCGGGAGATCACCACCGGCCTGGTCGACGGTGTGTTGCGCCCCAAGCTCAACGGACAGTTCGTGTTCCAGGTCGGCACCCTCGACCAGGGCTTCTGGCCGGACGGGCTCTACACCGCCCCGACCGACGCCGCCCTCGCCTTCGACCTGCAGAAGCACAAGGACCTCGGCTTCAACATGGTGCGCAAGCACATCAAGGTCGAGCCGCAGCGCTGGTTCTACCACGCGGACCGCCTCGGCCTGCTGGTCTGGCAGGACATCCCGTCGCTCACCGCGCAGGACGTCAACCCCACCGACGCCCAACAGGCGCAGTTCGAGGCCGAGGCACGCGAGATCGTCGACGAGCACCGCAGCTCCCCCGCCGTGATCGCCTACACGCCGTACAACGAGGGCTGGGGCGAGCGGTCCCTCACCGACACCCGCCGGGTCGCGCAGAACATCAAGAACCAGGACCCGACGCGCCTGGTCAACCCGCACAGCGGCCACAACTGCTGCCAGTCCCTCGGCGACCCCGGCAACGGCGACATCGACGACTGGCACGTCTACCTCGGGCCGGACTCCCCAGTGCCGTCGAACACCCGGATCGCCGTGCTCGGCGAGTTCGGCGGCCTGGGCCTGCACACCCCGGGCCACGAGTACAGCCCGAACGGCAGCTTCTTCGCCTACGAGTGGCAGACCAGCTCGAACGCGCTCACCGACCGGTACGTGGGGCTGGTGCAGGGCAGCCAGAACCTGATGCTCGGCAAGGGACTCAGCGCCTCGGTCTACACCGAAATCACCGACCTGGAGGGCGAGCTGAACGGCTTCCTCACGTACGACCGGCAGGTGACCAAGATGGATCAGGCGCGGGTCCGGGCCGCCAACACCGCCCTGATCAACGCCTCGAAGACCATCGGCAGTTCGGCTCCCGTCGCCCTACCGGTGAACAACCGACGGTCGTTGCAGGTGACGACACCCGGCTACACCAACCGGTACCTGCGCCACCGGGACAGCCTGGCATACACCGACGTGGTGGACGCCGCGAGCTCCAGCCTGCTCAAGGCCGACGCCACGTACACCATCCGGCCCGGGCTGGCCGACGCCGGCTGCTACTCGTTCGAGTCGGTCAACTTCCCGGGGCAGTACCTGCGGCACCAGAACTCCCGGGTGCGCAACTCGCCGGACGACGGCTCGACGCTACTGCGTGCCGACGCCACCTGGTGCGCCCGCGTCGGACTGACCGGCACCGGGGTGTCGCTGGAGTCGTACAACTTCCGGGGCAGGTACCTGCGGCACTACAACTCGGAGATCTGGCTCAGCAACGGCACCGGCGGCGACGCGTACAACACACCGGCGTGGTGGGCCGCCGACAGCACCTGGACGATCGCCACCCCGTGGGCGCCCTGACCCCGGCCGTGGCCGCCGGGTCGCGGTAGGACGTCGCGGGAGGCTCCGGCCTGGCTGAGCGCCTCCCGCGACGCGCGGGCCACCGGCACGGCGTACGGGCCGGCGGCCCGACACTGGCGTCACCTGCCGTCCCGGAGGTCGTTTCTCCGGTCATGAGGGAGAGCGGCGAATCGGTTGCACCATCGGTAGTGGTCGGTTGTCCGCGCGGCAGCCGTCCCTGATCGTCTCGTTGCCGCCGACCCCGGGCGGTCCGCCAACCGGCCCTGACCGGTGGCAAGGACCGAGCCGCAAGTTGCATTCGGCCAACCCCAACCATGCATTGCAACACGCAGATATTACCCGTCGGTAAATAGATGCCGGCCAATCTTGACTTGCGCAGCCAGTCAGCGCACCGTAAAGAGCCAGAGGCAGATGCGCGCCATTATCGGCCCGACTGACGTGGATCGCCGAATGAAGGCGCTGCCGGTTTTCGCGCCGCGTTCACCAGGAGGCGTCCCATGCGGTTGAATCCGTTCGCCGGGGTTTATCTCACCGATCCAGCACGCACGTGGCGACACATTCTCGACGACCCCGGCGAGGTGCACTACGCCGAGGATCTGGGCCTGTGGTTGATCAGCAGGCACGCCGACGTACGTCGTGCCCTCGCCGACGCCACGACGTTCACGAACGCCCTCACCCTCGCCCCGGTCTACCAGGTGTGCCCCGAGGCGATGAACGTGCTCATGCGGCTCGACGCGCCACCCACGACGGCTGCCGCGGACCCGCCGGTGCACCACCGCACCCGCCGGGCCCTGCGGGCGACCTTCGCGAACACCGCCGAGCGGGTCGAGGCCGAGTACGGCGCGATCGTCCGGCGGCGGGTCGATCAGCTGGTCTCCCGGCTCGCCGCCCGTCGGGGCGAGCGGGTCGACCTGATCCCGGAGCTCGCCACCGAGCTGCCCCTGCTGGTGGTCCTGGACATCCTCGGCGTGCCCGACGCCGACATCGCGCGGATCCGGAGCTGGGCGGACGGCCAGATCGCCCTCGTCTGGGGGCAGCCGGACCCGGCCGAGCAGGTACGCCTGGCGCACTGCCTGCTCGACTTCTGGCACTACTGCGAGGAGCTGGTCGGTCAGCGCGTCGACGGCGGCCAACCGGGCGACGACTTCATCGGCCGCGCCCTTACCTACCGGGACGACGACGACGCGGTGCTGAGCGTGCCCGAGGTGGCGAGCCTGGCCTTCAACCTCCTGGTCGCCGGGCACGAGACCACCGCCGGCCTGCTCGCGCACGCCCTCGACCAGGCGCTGTCCAACCCCCGGCACTGGTCGGCCCTCACCGCCGACCGCGGGGCCGTGGGCGCCTTCGTGGCCGAGACCCTGCGGTTCGCGCCCGCCATCGACGGCTGGCTCCGGGTGACCAGCCGGGACGTCACAGTGGGCACCGTGACGATTCCCGCCGGGGCACGCTGCCTGCTGCTGATCGGGGCGGCGAACCGCGACCCCGCGGTCTTCGCCCATCCGGACCAGTTCACTCCCGGGCGGGCGGACGTGGGCAATCACCTGTCGTTCGGCCACGGCCCGCATTTCTGCATCGGCGCGGGATTGGCGCGACTGGAGGCCGAGATCACCATCACCAGACTCACCGAAGCAATTCCCGGTCTGCGCCTGGCGACTGCGCAACAGCGCTCGTACAAGCCGAATGTCGCGTTTCGCGCCCACGACACACTGCTCGCGGTAATCGATTCGGTGGCACCCGCCGAGGCGTCGGCGACGCGCGGTGCGGCGGCCACCGATGCGGCCGCCGCCTAAGCGTGCGCGTACGCCAGCAGGTTCACCGGCGCGCGGGACGAGTGCGGGCCGCGCGACGCCACCCGCCCCACCCTGCGCCGCTCGACCCCGGGACGCACCTTTCCGCTTCGCCCGACGATTCATGTCGGTGAACGTCTTCACACCCATCGCGTCCTGGGTTAAGAATTGCCCTCTATGAATGTTCGGCTCATCGGCGAATTTCGATCTGGCGTCCGCTGCTGATTCCCCGTAGCCACGAAGGTGAGCGCATGGAGCACACGTCCCCGTCGAGTTCTGCTCCCACTGCGGCCAGCGAACGGTTCCGCTGGGAACTGCGCACCTGCCGGGTTCGCCGGGGCCTGACCCAACGGGCCCTGGCGGATCTGGTGCGCTTCAGCCGGGAGACGGTGGCAGCGGTCGAGTCGGGTCGCCGGTTCGGCAGTCACGAGTTCGCGCTGCGCTGCGACGACGTACTCGGCACCGGCGGTCGACTCGCGGAGCTGTGGCCGCAGGTGGCCGCCGAGCAGTTGGCCGCCGACGGTCGCCGCGGCCCCCGCGCCCCGGGACCGGTTCGGCGAGATCAGCCCGTGCCGCGCCAGCGCGCCCGGCGCGACGCGCGTGACCCGGGCGCCGTCGTGGACGCCATCGACGAGCTACGTGAGCTGATCGGTCAGGTGCTCAACGGTGCACCCGAGCCAGACGACGCGCAGCGGCGACAGCCCCGGATCAACCCCCTCGACGACCAGCGCTGATCACACCGCTCCAGCCCGGTCTCGCGGTGTCACCGGCCGCTGACGTTGGGTACAGATGCTGGTACGGGCAGTTTGTACCACGGCCAGGTCTGGTCTACGAGCGCGGCTTCCGGCCGAATGGGACTTGCATTCGGCAACGTGCGGATAGACCGTCATCGACGAGTCGTGGGAGTCAATCTTGGCGTCGAGCACCCGGTCCCACGCGGCCAGACCCTACCCGACCCGCCGACGCGGCTGGAAGATAGCCGGGCGGATGCGCCTCATCGTCGCGGCGCCACTCGTGGCCGTGATCGGCTTCGCTGGCCTCGCGCTCACCGAGAGCGCCCGCCAGACCGTGCGCGCCAGCGACCTCCGGGCCCTCGCACAGGTCGGTGCGGCGGCCGGTGACCTGGCCTACCGGCTGCAACGCGAACGCATCGCCGCCGCCGACCTGCTCACCTACCCCACCGCGGAACAGCAGGACACCTTCGGCGTGGAGCTGGCGGCCACCGACGACGTCGTGGCGCGCTACCGCGCCCAGCGGGACCGGCTCTCCCCCGACGCCGGCACCAACCGCGACCTCCTGCACCGCATCGACGCGGCCCTGGACAGCCTCGCCCCGCTGCGCACCCAGGTACGCACGGCGGCGCACGCCTCGGTGTCCGCGATGACCTTCAGCTACCGGATCGCGATCGCCGACCTGATCAGCCTCCGGGAGAACATCTCACACGGCGTGGTCGACGCCGAACTCGCCGACGGGATCCGCGCCTCGGCGGCCCTGTCGAAGACGGCCGAGGCGATCGGTCAACAGCAGGTCGCCGTGCTGCGGGCGATCGCTGGCGGCGAACTCACCCCCGCCATGCAACAGGACATCACCGCGGCCCGGACCAGCTACACCGAGTCGAGCCTGTCGTTCCTGGCACTGGCTCCGCCCGCGTGGAGCGTCTGGTGGGAACAGGCCGGCACCGGCCCGGAGGCGCTCGCCCTGCAACGGATGCAGGACGAGGTGTCGCGAGCCCAGCCCGGATCGCCACTGCACCTGGAGACCGCCGGCTGGGTGTCCACCACCCAGGCGCGGGCCGCCCGCCTGGCCGACCTGCGCGCCCGGGTCGACGCCGCGGTCGGTGACGACGTCCGGGCCGCACACGCCGACCAGCGCCGCCGGGCCGTTGCCGAGGCGGTCGGCGTCCTGCTGGCACTGCTGCTCACCGCCCTGGTGACCTGGGCCGTCGCCCGGCAGATCACCCGGCGGCTGCGGGCGCTACGGGACGCGGCGAACGCCGTGGCGTTCGAACAGCTCCCCGCCGTGGTGGCCCAGCTCCAGCAGCCTGGTAGCGCCGCCGTCGACCCGCACCAGTTGGCCCGCCAACAGGCCTCCGCCGCCCTCGAACCGTCGAGCGACGACGAGATCGGCGAGCTGGGCCAGGCGTTCAGCGCGGTCCACCAGGCCGCCGTGCGGACGGCCGCCGAGCAGGCCGTCATGCGCGCCAACACCGCCGACATCTTCATCCACCTCAGCCGCCGCGAACAGCGACTCGTCGACGCCGTACTGGCCCAGGTCGACCTGGTCGAACGGGACGAGACCGACCCCGACCGGCTGCACCAGCTGTACACGTTGGACAACCTGGCCACCCGGATGGGACGCATCAACGCGAGCCTGCTCGTGCTCGGCGGCGTCGGTGTCGGTCGGGTACGCCAGCGCGACGTCCCGCTGCAACAGGTGCTCCAGGCGGCGCTGTCCCAGATCGAGCACTACTCGCGGATCCGGCTCGGCATGATCGACGGGGACGTCGCGGTGGCCGCGAAGACCGTCGACGAGGTCGTGCACCTGCTCGCCGAACTCATGGACAACGCCACCACGTACTCGCCGCCCGGCAGCGAGACCTGGGTGAGCGGTCGAAGCCTCGGTGACCGCGTCATCGTCCAGATCAGCGACGAGGGCATGGGGTTGTCCCCGCAGCGGATGCAGCAGCTCAACGAACTCCTGGCCCAACCTCCGGCCACCGACGTGGCGGCCGTCCGGGCGATGGGCCTCGTCGTCGTGGGCCAGCTCGCGGCCCGGCTGGGGGCCACCGTCCAACTGCGCCGCGGCCCCCGACGCGGCACCCTCGCCGAGGCGACGCTGCCCGCGACCATCATCCGGTCGCTGCCGCCGGAGGAGTACCTGCTCGCACCCGGCCGCCTCTCCCGCCGGGCGGCGCGCACGGCCAGCCCGCCGCCGTCGTACCAGCCGCGTCCCGAGCCCACCGCCGGCCGCCCCCCGGCCGAACGGACCCTGCCGGCGGCGCCGGTGTTCCGGCCAACTCCGCCACCCCCGGACCGGGGTGACGCGCCCACCGAGGAGTTGCTCATCTTCGAACAGGTCAACCACTGGTTCCAGACGGACGCCGCCGACGGCACCGACGACCGGGAGTGGGCCAGCCCCGCCGACGACGCCTGGCACACCGCCGCCCAGGTGAACACCCCCGACGTCACCACGACCACCCCGTCCGGCCTGCCCAAACGGGAGCCGCAACGGCATCTGGTGCCCGGCGGCGTGAGCGTGCCCCGCCAGCAGCAGCGGTCCGAGTACCGCGACCCGGCCCAGGTGGCGACGGCGATGGCCGCGTACGCGCGGGGGGTGGCGAACCGGCGGCGTACCCCGATCAACCTCGGCAACAAATGACGCGACAGGAGCGCACGTGAGCGACCAACAGGACCTCGGCTGGCTGCTGGACAGCTTCGCCGCGCGGGCGACCGAGGTCAGCCATGCGATCGCCATCTCCAGTGACGGCCTGATGGTGGCCGCCACCCGGGACCTGCCCCCGGACCGGGCCGACCAGTTGGCCGCGACGGGCAGCGGACTGGTCAGCCTGCTGCGCGGAGCGGCGGCCTTCTTCGACGCCGGCGCGGTGATCTCGAACGTCACGCAGCTCGAGGGCGGGTTCATGTTCTCGATGGCCTTCAACGACGGCGCCTCGCTGCTGGTGCTCGCCGCACCCGAGTGCGACGTGGGCAAGGTCTCCTACGAGATGACCGAGCTGGCCAACCGCATCGGAGACGCTCTCACCCCCGCGGCCCGGGCGGCACTCGCCCGCAGCCGCTGACCACTCCTGCGCCCCCACGCCGGAGACCCACTTCCCCTGGAGTTCAGACATGCCTCACCTCACCCCTGGGCGCAGCCATGCCCTCACCGCCACCCTGCTGGCTGTCGTCCTCACCGCCAGCGCGGCCTGTGGCGACGACGCGCCGGGCCCGAGCGCCGGCGGCTCGATAAAGATCGGCCTGCTCGCCTCGCTGTCCGGGACGTACCAGGCGGTCGGTACGGAGATCCGCGACGGCTTCCAGCTCTACCTGGACACCCACGACGGCAAACTCGGCGGTCGGCAGGTCGACCTCGTCATCGCCGACGAGGGCAACGGCGCCCAGACCGCGGTCCCGGCGGCGACGAAACTGCTCAAGCAGGACCGGGTGTCCGCGCTCACCGGCATCGTCGGTGGTGGTTCCGTCGCCGGGGTCACCCCGCTGCTGGCGGAGACCAAGGTGCCGCTCGTCGGTTCGAACGGGCGACCGGAACTCAAGGACGTCTCCCGGGTCTGGCACACCTCGTACCTCTCCGACGAACCCGGGGCGGCGATCGCCCAACACGTGCGCGACAACGTGCGGGGCTCGGTGTACGCGATCGGCCCGGACTACCAGGGTGGCTGGGACGAGCTGCGGGGGTTCACCGACGCGTTCGGGAAGATCGGCGGAAAACTCGCGAACGCCGACGGCAAGACCACCTTCACCCCGTTCCCGGCCACCACCAACTTCACCCCGTACTTCGCCCGGATCAAGGCCTCCGGCGCGGCGGCCGTCTACACGTTCTACGCCGGCAGCGCCGCCGTCGACTTCGTCAAGCAGTACGCGCAGTCCGAGATCAAGGACGTCCCGTTGTACGCGGCCGGGTTCCTCACCGAGGGCGGCGTGCTCAACGCGCAGGGCGAGGCGGCCCGGGACATCTACTCGGTGCTCAACTACTCGTCCGACCTGGACAACGCGGAGAACCGTGCCTTCGTGGCGGCGTGGAAGGCCAAGCACGACGGGTCCCCGACGACCTACGCGCTCGCCTCGTACGACGCGGCGGCCGTGCTGGACCGGGCGGTCGGCGCCGCCGGCAGCAACCCGACTCCGGAGGCCATCAACACGGCGATCGGTCAGCTGGGCCAGATCGCCAGTCCGCGTGGCACCTGGCAGTTCTCCACCACCACGCACTCCCCGGTGCAGAAGTGGTATCTGCGGCAGGTCCGCCAGGACGGTCGCGCGCTGTCCAACACCGTCGTGGGTGACCTCGCGACCGTCGGCCGGTGACCGCTGTGGCGGCCGGCCTGAACCGGATCGACCCGTACCTGATCCCGGCGCTGGACGGGGTCGCCTACGGGCTGCTCGTGTTCGTCGCCGCGGCGGGCCTGGTGTTCTGCTTCGGCGTCGCCAACATCCTCAATCTGGCGCACGGCCTGCTCTACGCGATCGGCGGCTACACCGCCGCGGCGGTCCTCGACGGTGGCTGGGCCAGCCTGGCGTTGGCGCTTGTCGTCGGTGTGCTGGCCGCCGCCGCGGCGGGTGCGCTGCTGGCCGGCCTGCTCACCCCGGTCGCCACCGGCAACCACCTCGGTCAGGCGCTGTTGACGTTCGGTGTGGCACTGGCCGGCGGCAGCCTGCTCGTCGCCGGTTTCGGCGCCGACGATCCGCAGGTTCGGGTGCCGGCCGTCCTGGAGGGGTCGGTGGTGGTCGCCGGGCACCGCTACGCCGCGTACCGGCTGGTGTTCATCGTCGTCGCGGCGGTGCTCGCGGCCGTGCTCCACCTCGTGGTGCGGCGGACCAGGGCCGGGATGCTCGTCCGCGCGGCCGTCGACGACCCGGAGATGGTCGCCTGCCTGGGGGTGAGCCCGGCGCGGATCCGCGCCGGGGTGCTCGCCGCCGCCGGCGCGCTGGCCGGCGCGGCCGGGGTCCTGGGCGCGCCCATCATCGGCCCCGGCACGGACAGCGCCGACACCGTGCTGCTGTTGTCCCTGGTCGTGGTCGTCCTGGGTGGTCTCGGGTCCATGGGAGGCACCCTGCTGGCGGCGCTCGCGATCGGCGAGATCCAGACGCTGGGCGTGGCGCTGCTGCCGTCCACCGCGCCGTTTCTGCTGTTCGCGGCGATGGCGGCGGTGCTTGCCGTGCGGGCCCGAGGCATCGCCGGCCGCTGGCGGGCGGCATGAGGGACGAGGTGGTTCGGCGGGCGCGCGGCGCGGTCGCGGCGCTCGTCCTGGCCGGCCTAGTCGTGGCGCCCTGGGCGGTCGACGACTACACCACCGCGCTCCTCGCCCGGACGTTGGCGTTGGCCCTGGTCGGGGTGAGCGTGGCAGTGCTCACCGGTGTCGCCGGGCTGCCGACGCTCGGGCAGACCGCGCCGTACGCGGCGGGCGCCTACGCCTGCGCCGTGCTCGGCAGCCGGATCTCCGACGTCGGCGTCGTGCAGCTCGCCGTCGCGGCGGCCGCCGGGGCGGCGCTGGCCGCACTCACCGTGCCCCTGGTCGTGCACGCCCGGGGGGTGATCGTCCTGATGATCACCCTGGCCATCGGTGAACTTGTCGTCACAGTCCTCGGTCGCTGGCGGTCGGTGACCGGCGGCACTGACGGGTTGGCCGGCAGCTCCGCGATCCGCCCGTTCTGGGGGCTCCCGCCGCTCGCCAGCGACCAGGCGCGTTACCTGTACGCCCTGGTCGTCGTGGCGACGCTTGTCGGTGCGCTGCTGGTGCTGCTGCGTACCCGGGCCGGGCTGCTGCTGCGCGCCGGCCGGGACGACGAGACGCGGTTGCGGGCCAGCGGCCACCGGATGCCGCTGCACGTCTCCGGGGCGCACATCGCCGCGGGGGCGATCGCCGGGGCGGCCGGTTCGCTCCTGGTCGTCGCCCAGCAGTACATCTCCCCCGCCGACTTCGGTTTCGACACCTCAGCGCTGCTGCTGCTCGGCGTCGTCATCGGTGGCACCTCCTCGGTCGGTGGCGCCCTGGTCGGCGCGGCGCTGGTGATCGCCGTGCGGGACTGGTTGTTCGGGGTGCTGCCGGGGCACGCGCCGCTGGTGTTGGGACTGCTGTTCATAGCGACGGTCTACCTGCTGCCCAGCGGTGTCAACCGGGCCCGGGGTCGGCTGCGTCCGCCGGCGGTCCGGTCGCACCAGCCTGCCGCCGCCGAGCGGGCCGCCGTACCGGAGCTGCGCCGATGACCTGCCTGCTCAGCGCCGAAGGCATCAGCGTGCGGTACGGATCGCTCGCCGCGCTGGACGGCGTGGACCTGTGCGTCCACGACGGCCAGCGGCACGCCCTGATCGGCCCGAACGGTGCCGGCAAGACAACCCTGCTCAACGTGATCGGCGGGTCCACGAGACCGCAGCACGGCACCGTGCGTTTCGCCGGGCAGGACGTCGGTCGGCTCGGGCCGGCGGCCCGCGCCCGACGAGGCATCAACCGCATCCACCAACGTCCGGCGGTCTTCGCGACACTGACCGCCACGGAGAATGTCGTGGTCGCGGCGTTGCCGCGGGTCATCGCGAAGCGCCGCTGGTGGGCGGACGGACGTCGCCGCGTCGCGCACCACCGGGCGGGCACACTGCTGGGCCAGCTGGGCCTCGCCGACGTCGCGGCGGTGCCCGCCGGGCACCTCGCCCACGGGCAGCGACGCCAGTTGGAGATCGCGATGGCCCTTGCTGGTCGTCCCCGCCTGCTGCTCCTCGACGAACCGGCGGCCGGGTTGTCCGCCGCCGAGGTCGGCCGGCTGGTCGAGCTGCTCCGGGCGCTGCCCCGGGAGGTCGCAGTGCTCCTTGTCGACCATCGGCTGGACCTGGTGTACGCCCTGTCCGACACGGTGACCGTGCTGCGCGACGGTCGGACGCTGGCCGCCGGGACGCCTGACGAGATCCGTTCCTCGCCGCTGGTGCGGCGCGCCTACGCCGACGGGGTGGCCTGATGTTGTCAGTGGATCGCCTGAGCGCCGGCTACGGCGGCGGGACCGTGTTGCACGAGGTCAGCCTGCGGGTGCGGGCCGGCAGCATCCAGGCCGTGGTGGGCCGTAACGGGGCGGGCAAGAGCACCCTCGTGCACACGATCGCCGGGCTGGTGCGCGCCTCAAGCGGTCACGTCGAGGTCGGCGGGGTGCACGTGGCCGGCCGGCAACCACACCGCGTCGCCCAGTCCGGCGTCGGTCTCGTCCCGCAGGGCCGCCGGGTCTTCTCCCGGCTGACAGTGGCCGAGCACCTGCACCTGGCGGCGGCGCCGTGGCGGGCCCGCACCTCCGGCGGCGAGGGCTGGACGGTGGCCCGCACCCTCGACCTGCTGCCGAGGTTGGCGGTGCGGCTGCGCCACCGCGGTGGTGAGCTCTCCGGCGGCGAGCAACAGATGCTGGCGATAGCCCGCGCGCTGCTCGGCCAACCGCGGGTGCTGCTGCTCGACGAACCGTGTGAGGGCCTCTCGCCCGACCTGGCGGCGCGGGTCCGCGAACTCGTCAACGGTCTCGCCGCCGACGGCTTGACGGTGCTGCTCGTGGAACAGCAACTCCAGCACGCGATCGAGATCGCGGACCGGGTGGCGGTGCTGGAGTACGGCCGGGTGGTCTACGACCGACCGACGGCCGAGGCCCGCGTCGACCCCGCACCGCTGGCGGCGATGTTGAGCGTCGCCGCCACCCCGCCACCCCCGCCCAACCGGGCGGCCCCTCGGCTCTGGGCCGACACCCCGTAGTCACCTGATCCCTCGGAGAGGTAGACACCGATGACAACCGTGACGAGCGATGGCGCGTACACGTTCGACAACGGCGCACCCGACGCCGTTGCCCAGATGCACGCCCTGGAGTCCTTCCTGGATCCGATCACCACACGTCGGCTGGCCCGGCCGGTGCTGCGACCCGGTGCGACCTGCTGGGAGGTCGGGGCGGGGGGCGGCTCGATGGCCCGGCGGATCGCCCGCGCGGTCGGCGACCACGGGCACGTGCTGGCCACCGACATCGACCCCACCCACCTCGTGGCCGACGACAACCTGCACGTACGCCGGCACGACGTGCGGACCGAACCGCCGCCCGGGGACGCGTTCGACCTGGTCCACGCCCGGCTGGTGCTGCTGCACCTTCCCGATCGGCGACGGGTCCTGCGGACGCTCACCGGCGCGCTGGCTCCCGGCGGGTGGCTGGTGGTCGAGGAGTTCGACTGCACAGTGCCACAGCGGGTGCTCACCGCACCTACCGACGACGCCGCGAAGCTCTTCGCGCAGGTGATGGACGCCATGATGGGTGTCCTGGAGGACCACGGCGCCGACCTGGGCTGGGCGCAGGACGTGCACACCGAGATGGCCCTGGCCGGCCTGACCGACCTGGACACCATCACCCACTCGCAGAGCTGGGCCGGCGGTTCGACCGGAACGTCGCTCTACGAGACGAACTCCCGGCAGTTGGAACCGGAGCTGCTCGCCGCCGGGCTGTCACCCCAGCAACTGAACGCCTTCCGGCGGCTGGTGCGTGACCCCGGGTTCGCCGTCATGTCGTACCACTTCGTCTCCACCCGGGGCCGCCTGCCAAGCTGACAGCAGGTAGACGATCGCACGGAGAACTGTCCCGTAGCTCTCCCGCCGAGCCGGACAGCTCTACGGAGCACCGGCCGGGCTCCCCGTGCGGAGCCCGGCCGGTCTGCGCGGGTCAGCGTGGGACCGTTTCCTGGCCAGCCAGGACGATCAGGTCGGCGGGACGGGCGGCCAGCGGCGCTGTCGCTCCGTCGAGCCACACGAGGTACTCCACCGGCGGACCGGACGACCCCCACCTGGCACCGACGATCGTGGCTGAGCTGGCGTTGTCCGGCTGGGCACACAGGCGCACCCGGGTGCCCGGCGCGTGGCCGTCGTCGGCGACGATGAGCAGCGCGTCGAGGATCTGCCGAGCACCGACGATCGGCAGCCCCTCCACGTACGGTTCGCCCGCGTATCCCAGGCGCGGCGTCATCATCGTGCGCAGGAGCGCGGCCTGCCGAGCGGCCTCCTGGCGGACCTGCCCGTCCGCGCTGCGTGCCGCGATGCCGAGCGTCTTCTCGATGCCCGACCAGACCTGCACCGTCTCCTGCTCGACCAGCCGGCGGGCCTCGCGGTCCACATCGGCGCAGGCCGTGTCGAGGGCGGTCTCCTCGCCCAGCTCCGCGATCCAGGCGAGGTCTCCCGCCTCGGGCAGCAGCCCCGGCGACTCTGTCGCGACCACGAGGTACACCATCGTGAGCAGTTCCTCCCGGCCGTTGCCGTGGTAGAGCGCGCCCACCCCACTGCCCGCCCGCCCACGGCTCGGCGGGAAACGCTCGACGAGGTGCCGGGCACGGCCATGGGGCAGAAGCGCCGCTCGCCTCGTGTCCGACACCCGCTGCTCGAACGACCGCCGCTCGCGGCGTTCGACGAGCAGCTGACGGTGGCTGTCGAATCCGATGGGGTAGATCGTCCGCCCGTACGCGCAGAGGGTTTCGCCGGGGCGCAGCCCGACCGAATCGAGGTGCCGGGCAGCCACCGAGTAGGCGACGCCGGCCTGGGTCGCGTACTCCCGGATGGCGCGCTTGCGGGCCCGACCGGGGTGCGGGGTTCGCCGTGCGTGGTGATCAGACATGATGCCTCCGGTGCAGCCCCACGCACTCCACCGAACAGGCGGCGTGACCGCACGCCGGGAGTCGACACAACCGCGCCGAGTCGGAGACTCTTGGCCCAGCATGCGGTCAGGCGTGGGCCACCGCATCGGGCGCAGGCAGGCGCTCTGCCAGGGCCCAGCATATCGCGACCGCGGCGCCCGGCGCGGCCGTGTGCGCGCCGGGCGGACGGCAGGTGGTCACTTCGGAACGTGGAAGCGCAGGTGGGTGACGTGTGGTGATTCGATCACCGCGGTTCGCTGGAGTTCGATGTGGTCGGTGCCGAGATCGTCGAACGGGCGCGTGCCGGTGCCGAGGAACACCGGTACGAGTTGGATGCGGATCTCGTCCACCAGCCCGGCCTTGACGAACTGTCCAACGGTGGTGGGCCCGCCCATGATCAGGACGTTGCGGTCGCCGGCCACATGACGCGCCTGGCGCAGCGCGCTGTGCAAGCCGTCGTCGACGAACGTGAAGACGTCGCTCTTCATCGTCAACGGTTGGCGTGACTGATGGGTGACCACGAAGCACGGCACCGGGAACGGGGTGTCCTCCCACAGGTCCACGCCGACGTCGAACGTCCGTTTGCCGATCACCACGGCGCCCGTCGTCGCGTGCAGCTCTCGTGCCTGGGCGGCGTCGACGCCGGCCGGGGTGACCCCGTCGGCCGCCACGGCGCGGTCCTCGCCGGAGCGGAACAGCCACTCGTGCAACCGCTCGCCGCCCACGCCCATCGGGTGCTCCCTGCTGACGTCAGGCCCGGCGGCGAAGCCGTCCAACGACACGCTCATGCTCACCACGGTGCGGCCCATCGTGTCCCCCTCATCGTTCGTTGCCGGGTCACTGTCGATCGGGCCGCTGCTTCTCGTCAGCAGCCGTGCCCGGCCCAGTCGGGCATCGCGGGGCGACCCATCCGACACCCCGGCTCCTGCCGCACCCATCTTCGCGCCGGGCACCGACAGTCGGATCTGACGGGCAGCGCAGCGGACACCGTGGCCGGCCGACCGTGTCAGCCGGTGTCGGTGGCGTGTCGGGACGGTGTCAGCGGGCCCACGCATGCTGTCCGCATGACAGCTGACCTGGTGATCGAGGCCGAGGGCCTCGTGAAGACATTCGGGAAGACGAGGGCGCTGCAGGGCGTGGACCTCGCGGTGCCCCGGGGGACGGTGCTCGGGGTGCTCGGCCCCAACGGCGCCGGCAAGACCACCGCCGTCCGCATCCTCTCCACCCTGCTGGTTCCGGACGGCGGAACCGCCCGGATCGCCGGTTTCGACGTGGTCCGGGACGCCGAGCGCGTTCGGCAGAGCATCGGCCTCACCGGCCAGTACGCCTCGGTCGACGAGGATCTGACCGGACGGCAGAACCTGGAGCTGTTCGGCACGCTGCTGGAGTTGGGGCGCACCGGTGCCCGGCGACGGGCCGCCGAACTGCTCGACTGGTTCGATCTGACCAACGCCGCGAACCGGCCGGCCAAGACCTACTCCGGTGGCATGCGGCGACGGCTGGACCTGGCCGCCAGCCTCGTCGGCTCCCCCGACGTGATCTTCCTGGACGAGCCGACGACCGGGCTCGACCCGGCCAAGCGTGAGGACATGTGGGACGTGGTCCGTTCGCTTGTCGACAACGGCTCGACGGTGCTGCTCACCACGCAGTACCTGGAGGAGGCCGACGCGCTCGCCGACGCGATCACGGTGATCGACCACGGCCGGGTGATCGCGCACGACACCCCCGAAGGGCTCAAGCGGGTGGTCGGCGGGCAGACCCTGGAGGTCCGCCCCTCCGACCCGGCGCAGCTGCCCCGTACCGCGGAGATCCTGACCCAGGTCGGCTCCGGCGGGCAGGCCGACGAGATCCGCAAGGGCGTGCTCGCGGTGCCGGTCACCGACGACGCGGCCCTGACCGAGAGCGTCGCGCGGTTCGCCGCGGCCGGCATCTCGATCACCGAACTGTCCCTGCACCTGCCGAGCCTCGACGAGGTGTTCTTCACCCTCACCGGGCGTACGGCATCCGACGACGACACCACCCGCCCCACGGAGGTCGCGGTATGAGCACTCTGACCGACACAGCACCCACGAGAAGTCGCGCGCTCTCGAACTCCGCGCCGAACCCCCGGCCGTTCCGGCTGGTCCGGCACTCGTTGGCGCTCGCCAAGCGCAGCCTCATCAAGACCTGGCGTACGCCCGAGGCGCTCATCGACGTCACCCTGCAGCCGGTGCTCTTCCTCATCATCTTCGTGTACGTCTTCGGCGGCGCCGTCGCCGGATCGACTCACGACTACCTGCAGTTCCTGCTGCCCGGCATCCTGGCGCAGACGATCGCGACCGGCGCCATCGCGATCGGTGTCAACCTCAACACCGACATCGCCAAGGGCATCTTCGACCGGTTCCGGTCGTTGCCGATCCCCCGCTCGGCACCACTTGTCGGCGCGGTCCTCGGCGACGTCGTCCGGTACGTGATCGTCACCGTGTCGACCCTCGCGATCGGCTACGTGCTGGGTTTCCGGATCGACACCGACCCGTTCCGGGCGATCGCCGGGTGTCTGCTCGCGGTGCTGTTCGCGCTCTGCCTGAGCTGGCTGCCGGTGCTCGTGTCGATGAAGGTGCGCACCGCGGGCGCCGTGCAGGGTGTGATGTTCGCGCTGATCATGCCGCTGAGCTTCGCGTCCAACGTGTTCGTCGGCGCCGACACCCTGCCGGGCTGGATGCAGGCGTTCGTGGACGTCAACCCGATGACCCACCTGGTGGCGTCGGTACGCGGGCTGTTCCTGGGCACCCCACTCGGTAACCACGTCTGGTGGACCCTCGCCTGGTGCGCCGGCTTCGTGGCGGTGTTCATGCCGCTGGCGCTGCGCGCGTACCGCAAGAAGATCTGACCTGGTCACGGCGTCGGCACCTCGACCTGCCGACGCCGTGGCCGAATGGCGGTCCGGAGGATGAGCCGCCGACGGGCCGGGCCCGTGGCGCAGGCCGCGTTCAGTCGTCGCGCCCGACACCTCGGTCGGGCGCGGCCATGTCTCCCGTGCTGGGCGTGCCGTCGGCAATCCCGTACCGCAGGTAGACGGTGCCCTTCGAACTGGCCACCGGCGGTTCGAGGAGCGTGACGTTCGTGGGCACCGCCCCTCCGTCGAACACCTTCTTGCCGACGCCGAGCACGATCGGGTGCACCCAGAGGTCGAGTCGGTCGAAGAGGTGTTCGCGCAGGAGGGTCTGCACCAGGTTCAAGCTCCCGACGACCTTGACGTGCTGGTGCCGGTCACGGATCTCGCGCACCGCGCCGGCCAGATCCGGGCCGAGCTGCGTGGACCCGGCCCAGGAAAGGTCGGGCGTAGCCCGGGAGGCCACGTACTTCGGGATGCTGTTGAAGAGCGTGGCGATGGCGTTGTCCTCGCCGCCCTCCTGGTGGGGCCAGTAGGCGGCGAAGATGTCGTAGGTCCGCCGGCCGAGCAGCAGGGCGTCAGTGCCCTCGTACGCGGCGGCGACCTGCGCCCCGGCGACCTCGTCGAGCAGCGGCGCCTGCCAACCACCGAACGCGAAACCCTCCGGGTCCTCCTCGGGGCCGCCGGGTGACTGCCCGACCAGGTCGAGGGTGGCGAACAGTTCGATGTGGATCAGACCCATGCCCTGCTCCCGATGAGTGTGTGGCTCGGCCGGAGGGCGGACCCGCCAGGCATCGGCAGGCGTCCCGGCAATGCCGACTCACCATAGACCAACGGCCGCGCCCAATCCCGGTACGACAGCCGCTCGTGTCCGGACACGCCCACCGTCTCCGGGCGCGATACGACACGCCGGGACGAAACAGATCCTCATCAGCGCGATTGCCGCAGCTAGGCGAGCAGGTCGTCCATCAGCTCGCGGATCCGGGCGACGGCGGCGGCGACCGGCCGCCCGCGCCACACGGCCAGCAACGGCTCACGCTGCTCCTCGTCGCCGAGGGCGGCGTTGAGCCGTTCGGGGTCTCCGGGTGGGAAGAACGTCCCGGCGTGGGTGCCGGTCCGCGTCGCGAGGGCGAACAGTTCGCGGGCGGTCGTCACGTCGTTGCGGTGCGCCGCCAGTTCGGCGCCGCCCTGGGCCCACGCCCCGATCACCGGCAGGTCGTTGGAGGAGAGCGCCTCGTCGCGGGCGACGATCAGCGCGGCGACCGCGCGGGCGTCGGCGTTCTCCGCCGGCACCGGGCGCACCTGCGCCACCCGTAGCCGCAACACCGCCTCCGCGACCCGCAGCATGGCACGGGCCTGCGGCGGTGGGCCGGTCCAGCCGGCCAGGATCCGGACGACGCCGTCGCCGTACGCCTCGGCCTCGTCGTACCGCTCGCGCTGCCAGGCCAGGTGCGCCAGCCCGAGACACGCGACGGCGGCGTCCACCGCCTCGGCTTCGCCCGGCGCGGCGGTCTCGGACAGTCGCCGCTCGGCCTCCCGGTCGCCGGCCAGGGCCAGTTGCACGTCCAGCCGAACCCGGATCGAGCGGGCGTCCTGGGTGGCCCCGATCAACTCCATGTGTCGGACGCTGCGCGCCAGCCACTCGGCCGACGGGGAAGCCTCGCCCGGCACCAGGAACTGCCCGACGGCCCCGGCCGCCATCGCCATGCCCCAGTGGTCACCGGCGATCTCGAAGCGGCGATAGGCCTGCTGGGCGTCCTCGACCGACGCCGTGTGCATGCCGTTGTTCTCCCGGACCGCGGCGCGGGCGAACAGGCCGAGCCCCTGCACGTACGGGTCGGGGTGCTCGACCATCACGACGGTGCCGCGAATGCTCTCGTCGGGGTCGGACGCGTCGAACGTGGGTAGCGCCGAAGCGAGCACCGCCATCCGGGACGACACCTCGTCGGGCCGCTCGGCGAGGACCCGCCGAAGTGCCCGCCGGGCGAGCACGGCGAGCCGGAGATCGCCGCTGATGCCGGCGTTGACCCCGACCACCAGGCACATCCAGGCGAGCCGGTCGGCGTCGGGCAGTTCTCGGCCGGTGCGCCGGCCGTGCAGGAGCGCGGAGTGGACCCGTCGCTTCGGGTCTTCTACGTGCAGCAGACCCGCCGCCCAGCCGGACACCTCCAGGTGCAGTCCCCGCACCACCCAGAGGTGGAACAGGGCGGTGGCGATCTCGACGGCGGCGGGCTCGTCGTCCACGCCCAGCGCCCACCGCAGACCCGCGACGAGGTTGTCCTGCTCGTCGGCGCAGCGGGCGAACGCGTCGATCTGTTCGGGGCCGATGAAGCGGTCGGCGAGCGCGACGGCCTGCTCGCGCGCCCACTCGACCAACCCGCTCACGGCCGGTCCCCGGTCGCCGGCCGCGCCGAGGCGGGCCTCGCCGTACTCCCGGACCGTTTCGAGCATCCGGTAGCGTGGCGGACCGTCCCCCTCGACCAGGGTCAGCAGGGACTGTTCCACGAGTCTCGCCAGGCCGCGACGGACGTCCGGGGTCCGCGCGACCGCGGCGGCGAGGTCGGCGGTGAACGGCGCGGGGATGACGGCGACCCGCTGGAGCAACTCCCGGTCGTCCTCGGCGAGCAGTTCCCTGCTCCAGTCGACCATCGCCCACAGGCTCGCGTGCCGCTCCGGTAGGCCGCGCAGGGCGTCGTCGAGCAGCGCGAACCTGTCGCTCAGTCCGGCGAGGACGTCGTCGATCGGCATGTGCCGCAGCCGGGCGGCGGCGAGTTCGAGGGCCAGGGGCAGATTGTCGAGCCGGTGACACAGTGCGAGCGCCCGCGCGGTGTCCCAGGTCGGCACCGCGCCCCCGGCTCTCGCCCGGGACTCGATCAGGGCGAGCGCGTCGTGGTCCGGCAACGCGGTCAACCGGTGGACCCGTTCGCTGGCGAGACCCAGCGGGGCCCGGCTGGTGGCGAGCACTGTGACCTCCGGTGCGGTCACCGCGACCAGGTCCGCGACGACGGTGGCCACCGCGTCGAGGACGTGTTCGCAGTTGTCGAGCACTACCAACCCGTCGAGGTCGGGTGCCACGGCGCGCAGGCGTTCCTCGGGGCTGAGCACCCGCCGTTCCAGGCCCAGGTTGCCGCCGGTCGCCGAGGTGTCCGCGCCGCCGAGGGCCGCGAGCACCGTGGGCAGCACCTCGTCGGGCGAGCGCAGGCCGGCGAGTTCGATCACGCGTACCGACTGGCCGGCCGCCGCCGCCCGGCGGGTCACCTCGGCGGCGAGGCGGGTCTTCCCCGCGCCTCCGGACGCCACGATCGTCACCGGGGTCGCGTCGGCGAGTGCCGTCACCACGGCGTCGACGTCGCGTTCCCGGCCGACGAGGGCGGTCATCGGCCGCCGCCAGGCGGCGGGCAGGGCGATCCGCGTCGGCTGCCGGGGGGTCGCCTCGACGACCGCTGTGGTCAGTTCGCCGCGCAACAGTGCCAGATGGACCTGTGTGATCACCGGCGACGGGTCGGTGCCGTACCGGTCGACCAGGTCGGCCCGGAGCCGCTGCACCACCTCCAGCGCCTCCGCCTCCCGTCCCTGGGCGGCCAGGACCCGGACGAGCAGGGCGGCAGAGGGCTCGTCCGGCGGTGTACGCGCGACGAGCCGACCCAGGTCGGCCTCGTCGAACGGCCCGGCGCCGGCGAGGGCCGCCTGCGCGCGCAGCGCGGCGACGTCCGCGAACAGCCGGGTGTCCTCGGCGGTGACCAGCTCCGGCACCTCGGGGAACAGGGCACGCGCCCGGTCGGCCAGGATGCGGGCGGCTGGCACGTCGCCGCTGTCGAGGACCGTGCGTGCCCGGTCGACGAGCGCCCGCGCCTCGACCGCGTCGATGACGATCTCCTCGGCGGGCAACCGGTATCCACCCGGCACCGCGAGCACGGGCAACCCCAGTCTGCGTACCCGGGACATCAGCGCCTGCACCGCGCCCGTCGCGTCGTCGGGGGGCGCGCCGTCCCACACGGCGTCCACCAGCAGGCTTGTGGAGACCGCCCGCCCGCGTGCGTCGACGAGCGCGCGGACCACCGCCGCGAGCCGTTCACCCCGAACGGGCTGACCGTCGACAGCGAACGGGCCGAGGGTGGTGATCTGCACGGACCCAGCATCCCTCACGCGTGCGCGTGAGGGACGACCGCCGGTCCGTGCGGATCAGCGCGGCCCCGCCACCGGCTTGACAGGCCGCCGTTTGGTTAGGTTAGCCTAACCTCATGCAGAACGAGTTGGCGTCGGCCAACGGGGGGCGCAGCCTGTCCGGCGTCGACCTCCGTCTGGGCTATCACGGTGTGCCGGTGGTGCACGGTGCCGTGATCAACCTCCGGCCGGGTGCGGTGACCGCGCTGGTGGGGCCGAACGGCAGCGGCAAGTCCACGCTGCTGCGGGCCCTGGCCCGGCTGCACCCGATCGAGGCCGGGATCGTGCACCTCGCCGACGGTGTCACGGCCGCCAGCCTCCCGGCCCGAGAGTTCGCCCGTCGGGTCACCCTGCTGGCGCAGAGCCGGCCGGTGCCCAGCGGCGTCACAGTGCGCGACGTCGTGGGCTACGGCCGCCACCCCTACCGGGGACGCTGGCGCACCGAGGACCCGGACGGTCCCGCCGCCATCGCCCGCGCCATGGACGTCACCGGCGTCGCCGCGATGGCCGAGCGTCCGGTCGACGAACTCTCCGGCGGCGAGTTGCAGCGGGTGTGGCTGGCCACCTGCCTGGCCCAGGACACCCCTGTTCTCCTGCTCGACGAGCCCACCACGTTCCTCGACCTGCGCTACCAGGTGGAGATCCTGGACCTGGTTCGGGACCTCGCCGACGACCACGGCGTCGCCGTCGGCGTCGTCCTGCACGACCTCAACCAGGCCGCCGCCGTGGCGGACGAGGTCGTCCTGCTGCAGCAGGGTCGGGTCCGCGCCACCGGCGCCCCGGCCACCGTGTTCACCGAGGACGCCCTCACCGAGACCTATGGAATCCGGATCGAGGTGACGACCGATCCGATCAGCGGGCTGGTCACCACCCGCCCCGTCGGGCGGCACCCGATTCGCGCCCTGGTCTGAAACACCCCTCATCCACAGCAGAGAAAGACCGTCATGACCCGTACCCGTTTCACCGCCCTCATCGCCGTCGCGGCCGCCCTGACCCTCGGCGCCTGCGGCACCACCGAGAAGGCCGCCGCGCCCGAGACGTCCGCCTCGTCGGCCGGCGGCCCGGTCACCATCACCGACAGCCGGGGCAAGGAGATCACCCTCAAGGCCCCGGCGACCACTGTCGTCGGGCTCGAGTGGGGTGAGGTCGAGATGCTTGTCAGCCTGGGCGTCATGCCGGTCGGTGTGGCCGACCCGAAGGGCTACGGCACCTGGGTCACCTCGGCGAAGCTCGACCCCGGCGTCAAGGACGTCGGCACCCGGGGCGAGCCCAGCGTCGACTCGATAGTCGCCCTCCAGCCCGACCTCATCGTGATGGAGGACGACCGGGGCGCGAACATGGTCAGTCAGCTGGAGAAGTACGCCCCCGTCGTGGTGGCCAAGGGCAGCGACGCCACCGACAACCTCGGCCGGATGCGTACGGACCTCACCATGATCGCCAAGGCGGTCGGCAAGACCGCCGAGGCGCAGAAACTGCTCGCCGACTTCGACGCGGCGATCGCCGACGGCAAGAAGAAGATCGCCGACGCCGGTGCCGCCGGCCGGCCGTTCGCCATCGCCGACGGCTGGAAGGAGGGCAGCACCGTCAGCATCCGGATGTTCGGCAAGGGCGCGCTGGTCTCCCAGATCGGCATCCAGCTCGGCCTCACCAACGCCTGGACCGGCAAGGTCGACGAGGTGTGGGGCCTCGGCCAGACCGACGTCGAGGGCATGACGGTCCTCAAGGACCCGAACACGCACCTCTTCTACAACGCCTCCGACGGCGACGACGTGTTCGCCGACGGTCTCGCCGGCAACGCCATCTGGAAGTCGCTGCCCTTCGTGCAGCAGGGCAACCTGCACAGGATGCCCAACGGCATCTGGACCTTCGGCGGACCGCTCTCCGGCAAGCAGTACATCGACGAACTCGTCAAGACGTACGCGGTGTGAGCGTGCTGAACGCACCTGCGCGCCCGGAGCCGGCCACCCGGCCGGCTCCGGGCGGGCGCCCGGCCGGACCCCGCATCGTCGGTGTCTTCGTCGCGGCGATCCTGCTGCTGCTCGTCGTCGGCGCTGTGCACCTCACCCAGGGCACCTCGAGCGTCGGCGCTCTCGACCTGCTGCGACTCGTCACCGGCAACGACGACGAGGCGGCCCGCGTGCTGATCGCCGCCCGGCTGCCCCGGCTGCTCGCCGGACTGGCCATCGGCGTGGCGCTCGGGTTCGCCGGTGCGGCGTTGCAGTCGATCGCCCGCAACCCGCTCGCCTCCCCCGACACTCTCGCGGTCAACGCGGGCGCCCACCTGGCGATCGCCGCCGTGGCCGCGTTCGGCGTCTCGCTGCCCGCGCTGCCCGCCGGCGGCCTCGCCTTCTGCGGCGGGTTGGCCGCCGCCGGTCTGGTGCTGGCGATGTCCTCCGGCGGGCAGGCCGGCACCACCCGGCTCATCCTCGCCGGCTCGGCGACCGCGCTGGCGCTCGGCTCGGTGACCACCCTGTTGCTGCTCCTGTTCGAACAGGCCACCATCGGGCTGTTCGCCTGGGGAAACGGTTCGCTGGTGCAGAGCGACCTGGCCGCGCTGACCCAACTGGCACCGGTGATCGTCGGCGCCGCCGTCGTGCTGATGCTGCTCGGGCACCGCCTCGACATCCTCGCCCTCGGCGACGACACCGCCACCGTGCTCGGCCTCGACGTGCGGCGCACCCGACTCACCGTCATGGTGCTGGCCGTACTGCTCTCCGCCGCCGCCGTCACCCTCACCGGCCCGGTCGGTTTCGTCGGCCTGTGCGCCCCGGTGATCGTCCGGCTGCTCGCCCCCGTGGTGCCCGGGGTGCACCGGCACCGCGTCCTGCTGCCCCTGTCGGGCATCGCCGGGGTCATCATCGTGCTCGGCTCCGACGTGCTGCTGCGCGCCGTCATGGGCGGGCAGGCCGGGGTCGACATCCCCACCGGCGTGGTCACCACCCTGTTCGGCGCGGCGATCCTCATCTGGCTGGCCCGCCGGCACCGCGACGCGGGCCCCACCCGCCGCCCGCCCGGCGGGCACGCCGCCGTGCGCTCCGCCGCGTTCCACAGCGGCGTCGTCGCCGTCACCGCAGTGGTGACCGTCTGCGCCGTGGCGGTCGGCATGCTGGCCGGTGACACCTGGGTGCTGCTCGGGGACATCGTCAACTGGGTAAACGGCAGCACCGGGCCGGCGTACACCTTCGTGCTGGACCAGCGGTGGCCGCGCGTCGCGGCGGCGGTCCTGGCCGGGGCGGCGCTCGCGGTCGCCGGCACCACAGTGCAGGCGGTCTGCCGCAACCCACTCGCCGAACCGGGCATCCTCGGCATCACCGCCGGCGCCGGACTCGGTGCCGTCGCCCTGCTGACCTTCGTGCCGCTGGCCGGGGTATGGGCCGTCTCCGGCGTCGCCGGCCTCGGCGCGATGCTGGCCTTCGCCCTGGTCTACGGGCTGGCCTGGCGCGGCGGACTCAGCTCCGACCGACTGGTGCTGATCGGGTTCGGCGCCTGGCAGGGCGGCATGGCGGTGATCACCTACCTGGTCGTCGCCTTCGACCCGTGGAACACCGGGAAGGCGTTGACCTGGCTGTCCGGCTCCACCTACGGACGGCTGCCGACCCAGGTGCTGCCGGTGCTGATCGCCCTGCTGGTGCTCACCCCGGCCGTGGTCGCCGCCCGGCGCGACCTCGACCTGCTGGCCCTTGACGACGACACCCCCCGGGTGCTCGGCGTCCGGCTGGAGCGCACCCGGTTGGTGGCGCTCGGCGCGGCGGCGCTGCTCACCTCCACAGCTGTCTCGGCCGTCGGAGTGATCGGCTTCGTCGGGCTGGTCGCCCCGCACGCCGCGCGGGCGCTCGTCGGTGGGCGGCACTCCCGGGTGCTTCCCGTGGCGGCCCTGCTCGGCGCGGCGCTGGTGAGCATCGCCGACACCCTCGGCCGGACGGTCATCGCGCCGGCCCAGATCCCCGCCGGCCTGGTCACCGCCATGATCGGCGCTCCCTACTTCGTCTGGCTGCTGTGGCGCTCCCGCGCCGTGGCGAACAACCCCCGGTAGCTGCCGGCCCGATCCCGGAGAGACATCATGACCGAGACCCTGCCCATCGCGCCGTGGCGGGTGTTCACCGCCAGCGTGCGCGCGGTACGTCGACTCAGCCCATCGTTCACCCGGGTGACCTTCACCGGGGCGGACCTCGACCGGTTCGCCGACAACGGCTACGACCAGCGGATCAAGCTGGCACTGCCACTGCCCGGCGAGCACGGTGTGCAGCTTCCGGCGGGACCGGACTGGTACGCCAGGTGGCGAGCCCTGCCCGAGCACCGGCGCCACCCGATCCGTACCTACACGGTGCGGGCGGTCCGACAGCACCTGGCCGAGGTCGATGTCGACCTGGTGCGGCACGGCGACGGCGGACCGGCGACGCGCTGGGCGCGCCGGGTCCGCGCCGGTGACGAGATCGCGCTGGTCGGGCCGGATGCCGGCTACGTCGGGGACCACGGCGGGATCGAGTTCCGGCCGGCGGCCGGGACGGTCCTGCTGTTGGCCGGGGACGAGACCGCCGTGCCGGCGATCGCCGGCATCTGCGAGCGGCTCCCCAGCGATTCCCGGGGCATCGTCGTGCTGGAGGTGCCCGATGTCGACGACGTGCTGCCGTTGGCGGCGCCGCCGGGGGTCGAGGTGCGCTGGATGCCCCGAGGCGCCGACGCCCACGGCAGCCGGCTGCTGCCCGCCGTCGCCGTGGCGGCCGGAGAACTGCTGGTCCCGGGCGCGGCGAGGGCGGCCCAACCGGTCCCCGACGTGGACGTGGACACCGACATCCTCTGGGAGGTGCCCGGCGAGGTGACCACGACACCGCTGTACGCGTGGCTGGCCGGGGAGGCCGGCGTGATCCGTACCCTGCGCCGGCACCTGGTCACCGAGCGGGGCCTGGACCGCCGAGCGGTGGCCTTCATGGGTTACTGGCGTCTCGGGCGCGCCGACGGCAGCTGACCGCGGCGAACGCGCGGCGGGGGCCGGAACGGCAGCGAGGTGCGTCGGTGCTCTCGCGGTGCGTACAGTTTCGGGTCGGATGTGGGCGAGCCGGGGTGATCCGGCACGGGATACGGGACGTGACGACGACGCATGACGGTGGACAACATTTCCGAAAACGGTAAGCCGGGCATTGACCGCGCGCGGTTGGAGACCTGCCTCAGCGTCTTCGAGGCGTTGGAGGCGTTGCCCTCCGACCATCCGGACGTGGTGCGGGTGCAGCGGGCCACCGCCCGGCTCTACAAGGTGGTCAAGCAGCGGCGACGCGAGGAACGGCGAGACGCCGTCCTCGCTGCCGACCGGGCGGTGACGGAGGCCACCGCCACCGGCGCTCCCGGGCGGATCGACGACGAGACCCAGGGCATCCCGCTCGCGTCCTCCGCCGCGGGCGAGACGGCGGGCTTCCTGCACAACCCCCGTGGCTGCTACGTCTGCAAGCAGCGCTACCGCGAGGTGGACGCCTTCTACCACCAGCTCTGCCCGTCCTGCGCGGCGCTCAACCGGGAGCGCCGCGACGCCCGTACCGACCTGACCGGTCGGCGTGCGCTGCTCACCGGCGGCCGGGCCAAGATCGGCATGTACATCGCGTTGCGGCTGCTGCGCGACGGCGCGCACACGACGGTGACCACCCGGTTCCCGCACGACGCGGTGCGCCGGTTCGCCGCCATGCCGGACAGCGGGGACTGGCTGCACCGGCTGCGCATCGTCGGCATCGACCTGCGTGACCCGGCCCAGGTGATCGCCCTCGCCGACTCGGTGAGCAGCCAGGGCCCGCTCGACATCCTGATCAACAACGCGGCGCAGACCGTCCGCCGCTCCCCCGGTGCGTACGCGCAACTCATCGCCGCCGAGGCCGCGGCCCTGCCGGACGGCCCGCTGCCGGAGCTGATCACGTTCGCGAAGTCGGCTGGGCCGGGCACCCCGGCCGGCAGTCTCACCGCCGGGCTCACCCCGCACGCGCTCACCGCGCTGGCACTCACCAGCGGCTCCGCCTCGCCGGAGCGGATCGCCGCGTCCACCGCCATCGACGCCGGCGGTCTGGTGCCCGACCTCGACTCGGTGAACAGCTGGGTCCAGCGGGTGCAGGAGGTGGACCCGGTCGAGCTGCTCGAAGTGCAACTGTGCAACGTCACCGCGCCGTTCGTGCTGGTCAGCCGACTCCGAGCGGCGATGGCCGCCGCGCCGGCCCGGCGGAAGTACGTGGTGAACGTGTCGGCGATGGAGGGCCAGTTCGGCCGCGGTTACAAGGGGCCGGGGCACCCACACACCAACATGGCCAAGGCCGCGCTGAACATGCTCACCCGCACCAGCGCACAGGAGATGCTCACCGACGGCATCCTGATGACGAGCGTCGACACCGGCTGGATCACCGACGAACGCCCGCACCCGACGAAGATGCGGCTGGCGGACGAGGGCTTCCACGCCCCGTTGGACCTGGTGGACGGGGCCGCCCGGGTGTACGACCCGATCGTCCGTGGCGAGCTGGGCGAGGACCTGTACGGCTGTTTCCTGAAGGACTACGCGCCCTGCGCCTGGTGATCAACCGGCACGACGAGGAGAAGAGTCATGGCAACTGAACGTGAATCGTGGCCGACGCTTGACGAGCTGCTGCGCGAGGAGGCAGAGCTGGAGCTCGCGGGCCTGTCCGAGACCGACGCGTACGAGTTGGGGCAGCTCGCCGTCGCCGCCGCCCGGGAACAGCGGTTGCCGGTCTCGGTGGGTGTGTGGCGGGCCGGTCGTCAGTTGTTCCACTGTGGCCTGCCCGGGTCGACGGCGGACAACGACGGCTGGTTGCGCCGCAAGGGGCGGGTGGTGATGCGGTTCGAGCACTCGTCGCTCTACATGGCCCGGTTGTGCCAGGACAAGCAGGTGACGCTTGCCGAGCGCTTCGGCTTGCCGGCCTCCCGGTACGCGGCGGCCGGCGGTGCGGTGCCGCTGCGCGTACGCGGCACCGGCGTGGTGGGCTGGGTCGGTGTCTCCGGGCTTCCGCAGCTGGACGACCACCGATTCGTCGTCGACATCCTGCGCAAGCACTCCCGTTAGGGCGGCCACTGGTCAGCGTGCGCGCCGGTTGGCGCGCAGGGCGCCGAGGAGCACGCCGGGCCTGGCCAGCGTGAGTGGGTGTTCCCGCATGGAGACGACCTCGTTGAACCGGCGAGCAATCGCCACGTCGGTGACGGTCGCGGCGATGATCTGACTGCTGGCCCAGCTCGTGATCCGGTGTCCGCGCGGATAGGGCCCGTCGACATGCGGCAGCGCCAGGTCGGCCGAGGTGGACGTCGACCACGCGGCGTCGACCACGATCTTCTGCAACGCGAGGTACTCGCGGGCGGGGGCGCTCAGGTCCGGACCGCCACGCAGGTACGTCGACAGGCAGGCCGCGTGCAGGGCCGCCGCCGTCATGCCCTGCCCGTACACGGGGTTGAACGACGCCACGGCGTCGCCCACGCTGACCAGCCCGCCCGGGAACCGCCGCAGCGCGTGAAAGTCCCGCCGTCGGCTGTCGGCATGGTGGTAGGTCTGGACGTCGCCGATCATCTCCTGGTCGGCGACGTCGCCGAACTCGGGTGGAAACTGTTCGCGTAGTCGGCGGACGAAATCCGCTGCCGTCCGACCGGGGCGGTTGTCCCCGTAGCCGGCCATCATGGCCATCCAACGGCCATCCTCGATGGCGAAGAACGCGGCGCCGGCCACGTCCGAGGCCAGCTTCGGGGTGTGCAGTGCCAGGGCGACCGTCGGGGCCGTAGTCGCGTCCGGGCGCCGGAACAGGGCCGTCGCGTAGTTGAGGTGCACTGTCATCCGCCGGGTGACCGGCGGGTTCCAGCCGGCCTGTTCCAGCCAGGCCGACAGCTTGCTCGACCGCCCCATGGCGTCGACCACCAGGTCACCGCGCTCCACGCCGGGGACCCCACCGACTTCGCAGTGCACGCCGGCGACCACGCTGCCGTCGAACACGAGACCCACGGCCCGGGCGGTGACCGTCTTGACGTTTGGCAGTCGCAGCACCTGTTGGCGGATCAGCCCCTCCAGCAGTGGTCGGCTGGCGGCGAGGCTGTCGGCGTCGTCGGGGACGACGACCCGCAGGCGGCCGTCGAGGTAGTTGCGCCGGGCCGCGGGCGGCGCCTCGACCGCTCCGCGCGCCAGGGCCTCCGCGCGGAAGCCCGGAAACAGCCGCTCGAACTGGAGGAAGCCGCCGGGCAGCAGCGCGTGCAGCTGCGTCCCCTGGGGTACGCCGGGACGCGCCCCGGTGACCTGCGGATCGTCCCGGTCGATGATGATGACGCTGTCGGCGTAGTCGGAGAGCACCCGGGCGGCCAGCAGGCCGGCGACGCTGCCGCCGACCACGACCGCCCGGCCCAGCACCGGGGACGGCTGACCGGGAGGCCGCACCGCGTTCAGTGCGGCGAAGATCCGCGCGCGGGAGTGGGACATCGTGCTCTCCAAGGGGTGTGGACGATCGATTGGTATGACGCTCGCAGATCGTCGCACAACCATCCACCTGGTCACCGTACGTGTCTGCAAGGTGACTGGTTGTTGATCGGGCGACCCGGTTGGCGTGCGTCGATGTCAACTGTCACGATTCCCCGCATGCCCGTTACGCGTCGTACCCTCCTCGGGACCGGCCTGGCCGCCGCGACCTGCACCCTCGCCGGCTGCGGCGACGACGGCGCGTCGAAGCCCGGCCCTGGCCAACCCGGTGACGCGGTGACCGCGACCGACGCCGCCGGCAACCGGGTGGGCTTCGGATCGGCCGGCACGAGCACCGCGCCGCCGGACCCGCCGAAGGCCACCGGGGCGGCGGCCGGCCAGGCCCGGTACGCGCCGAACGTGACGGCACTGCTTCGCAAGCACCTCCCCGCCACCGCGCAGACCGTCGTGCACAAGGGCTTCCCCGGCGCGGTCGCCGTCGTCCTGGTCGACGGCAAGACGACTGTGCACACAGCGGTCGGGGAGGCGCTGCGCTACGGGGCGGGCCCGAGGCTCCTCCCCGCGAACCAGCGCGTCGCGATGCGTCCCGACTCCATCTTCGACCTCGCCTCGGTGACGAAGGTCTACACGGCCATCCTGCTGCTCCAGCAGGTCGACAAGGGCCGCGTCGACCTGGCCGCCCCGGTCCGCGACTACCTGCCGGCCTTCACCGGGACCGGCAAGGAACGCGTCACCGTCGAGATGCTGCTCACCCACACCAGCGGCCTCCCCGTCGGCGCCACGGTCACCGGCCGGAGCGACAACGCGGCCCGCTGGAACGCCGTGCTCGGCACCGCGCTGGTCTCCGGCGCGGTACCCGGGGACACGTTCCGCTATTCCAGCGTCGGCCTGATGGCCGCCGGCAAGATCGTCGAGAAGGTCACCGGCCAGCGGCTCGACCAGGCCCTCAAGACCAACCTCACCGCCCCACTGGGTTTGCGCGACACCGGTTTCAACCCCAACGGTTGGCTGTCGAGCAACGCGAGGGCCAGCCGCCTGGTCGCCACGGACGCCCGCTCGTCTCGGGGTCTGCTCCGTGGCACAGTGCACGACGACGTCGCCAACCACCTCGGCGGCGTCGCCGGTCACGCCGGCGTCTTCGCCACCGCCACCGACCTCGCGGTCATCGGGCAACTGCTGCTCAACGGGGGGACCCATGACGGCCGGCGCATCCTCGCCGCGGCCACCGTGCGCCGGATGCTGACCAACCACAACGCCGGGAAGCCCGCTGTCGACCCGGAGCGGCCCAACCGGACGGCCGCCCACGGCCTCGGGGTCGTCCTCAACCAGAGCTGGTTCATGGGCCGGCTCGCCTCGCCCCGGACCTTCGGCCACACCGGCTTCGCCGGCCCCTCGCTGCTGGTCGACCCCGACCGCAAACTCGTCCTCGCCCTGCTCACCAACCGGGCGCACCCCAACTGGAGCTGGGCGAATCCTGATCCGGTCCGCGCCGCGGTCGGCGACCTGCTCGCCAGAGAGGTCGCCTGACGCGGGCCAGCAGGTATGGACCACGGACCCGCACCCTGACACGATACTTGCGCTAGCAGTGCAAATACTTCGTCTCGCACGGTGGAGGATCGATGCACACGTCTCGCCGGAGGTTGCTCTCCACGCTGGCCGGGGTCGCGCTCGCCGCCAGCCTGTCCGTCGCCCCGGTCCCGCGTGCCGCCGAGGCGGCAGCACCGCCGTCGTACCGTCCGGTGGTCTTCGTACACGGCAGCGCGGGATCGGCCGCGCAGTTCCAGTCCCAGGCCAAGCGTCTGGCCAGCAACGGTTACCCGATCGACATCATCGAGGCCCACGAGTACGACTCGCCGAACATCGCCACGATCCTGCCCCAGGTGTACGCGGGGCTCGACGCACGGATCTCCCGCCTGCTGACGGCGACCGGCGCGGACCGGGTCGACCTGCTCGCGCACTCCCTGGGCACCTTCGTCATGCAGGGCTATCTCAACAGCTCACCGGCACGCGCCGCCCGGGTGGCGCACTACGTCAACCTGGACGGACGCACCGCGACGAGCCTGCCCGGCGGTGTTCCCACCCTCGCGATCTGGGGTGAGGGTGACCCGGCCCGCGCCGTCGTCGGCGCGACAAACGTGCACCTCCCCGACCAGTCGCACACCCAGACCGTGTCGTCGCCGGAGTCGTTCGAGGAGTTCTACCGGTTCTTCCGTGGTCGTGCGCCGCACACGACGCGGATCGTGCCCCAGCTTTTCGGCACGGCCCGGGTCTCCGGCCGCGCGGTGCTCTTCCCGAGCAACGTCGGTGTCACCGACGCGTTCCTGGAGGTCTACCCTGTCGACCCGCTTACCGGCGGTCGGCTGTCGCAGCGACCCGCGCACCGGGCGCCGCTGAGCGGCGACGGCTCGTTCGGCCCGTTCCCGGTGCTCGCCGCGGCCCGCTACGAGTTCGCGATCGTGCGCGCCGGCGCGGCGACGCACCACTTCTACTTCCAGCCGTTCCGACGCTCGGACTCGTTCCTGCGCCTGCCGACAAGCGTGCCGGGCGAGGGCCTCAGCGCGCTCGTCGACACCAGCGACCGGCACACCGCGCTGACGATCCAGCGCCAGAAGGAGTGGTGGGGCGACCAGGGCGACACCGGCGACAATCTCTGGATCAACGGCAGGGATGTCCTGAACGCGGCGAACACGCCACGCGTCAAGCGGACGATCGCCATCTTCGCCTTCGACGACGGCAGCGACGGCGTGACCGAGCTGACAGCTCCGTTGCCGGAGTTCTTCAGCCAGACCTTCATGACCGGCGTGGACGTGTTCATCCCGGCCACCCCTGCGCACCTCGGCCTCGTCGGGATCACCGTGGGTCAGCGCGGTGGTGGTTACGAGTTCGTCAACGTGCCCAACTGGAGATCGAGCGCCCATCGGGTGACGGTCACCATCGACGACTTCTGAGCAGCCCGCCGTGGGTCTCCGGCCAGCTCAGCTCGCGACGGTGGCCGGGACCCGCTCGCGGGTCCGCCGACCGACGGAGAAGCTGACAAGCCCCAGGGCCAGCCCGAGGATCCCCAGGACCACGCCCACCCGGGCGGGTGCGAGGTAACCGAGCCCGGCGGCGATGGCGACGCTGCCCAGGGCGGCGCCCAGGCTGTTCGCGATGTTCATGGCCGACTGGTTGACCGCCGCCCCCATCAGCTGCGCTCCCGGGGCGACGGTGATCAGGCGTGCCTGTAGCACCGGGCCGAGGTAGAGGCTTGTCGCGCCGACCAGGAACGCGCCAACGAACAGGCCGACCGGGGTCGCGGCGACGAGGCTGAACGCGGCGATGCTCACGATCATCGCGACGAACCCGATGATCATGCTGCGGCGTAGGTCGCGGTCCGCGAACCAGCCGCCCAGGGCGTTGCCGACGGTCATCCCGAGACCGACCGCGACCAGTGCCCACGGCACCGTCGCGGCGGAGAATCCGGCGACGTCTGTGGTGACCGGCGCGATGTAGGTGTTCACCGCGAAGAACCCGGCGAACCCGACCGCGCCGGTGGCGGCGACCAGCCAGACCTGCGAGGTCCGCAGCGACCGCAGTTCGGCGGCCGGTGAGCCGTCGACCGCCGCGGCCACCTCCGGGACGACCGCCAGTACCGCCAGCAGGGTGAGCACGAAGACACCGGCGATGACCAGGTACGCGGCACGCCAGCCGGCCGTCTGCCCGAGCCGGGTGATGAGGGGTACGCCGACCACGTTGCTCACGGTCAGGCCGCTGAGCACGATGGCGAAACCCCGGGCCTCGTTGCCGGGTCCCATCAGCGTCGCGGCGAGGAGGCCGGCCGCGCCGAAGTACGCGCCGTGCGGCAGCGCCGCCGCGAACCGGGCCACCAGCACCAGGTCGAAGGTGGGGGCGAGCGCGGATGCGACGGTGCCGGCGGCGAAGAGCACGAGCAGTCCGAGGACGAGCTTCTTGCGGGGCAGACGCGCGCTCAGCGCGGCGATCAGGGGCGCGCCCACGACCACGCCGAGCGCGTACGCGGTGATCATCCAACCCGCGTGGGCGACCGCGTCCGACGACGACCGGGCGTACTCCCGGGAGAGCAGATCGCGGGCCATGTCGGGCAGCAGGCCCATCGCCACGAACTCGGTGAGGCCGATCGCGACGCCACCAAGTGCCAGGGCGACAAGCGCCGCCATCCGTCGTCCGCTGCTCAACTCGATCACCGAGAAAATTTAGCAACAGCGTTGCGTAATAGAGTGTCGAGAT
This sequence comes from Micromonospora sp. NPDC049047, assembly GCF_040649135.1. Taxonomy (NCBI): domain Bacteria; kingdom Bacillati; phylum Actinomycetota; class Actinomycetes; order Micromonosporales; family Micromonosporaceae; genus Micromonospora; species Micromonospora sp. NPDC049047. The sequence continues at coordinate 3,599 of NZ_JBEZEY010000021.1, read as the reverse complement.
GACTCGCATCACTGCCGACGTCAGGTTCCTGCGCGGGTACAACCAGGCGCTGGTGATGGGCGTGGGTCGCACCGCCCGGCGGTTCGAGCGGTCGACAGTGGTCCAGGCCACCGGCCTGACCCCCCAGGCGGTCTCCAAGGTCATCGCCCGCCTCAGCGCCGACGGCCTGATCCGTGCCACAGGTGTCCGCCGGCCGGGCGTCGGCAAGCCCGCTGTCGTCTACGAACTCGTTCCCGACAGCCGGTACGCCATCGGCGCCCACGTCGCCCGCCGCACGCTACGGCTGGTCCTTGTCGACCTCGCCGGCACCGTGCGCCACTCGGCGGTCAGCCCGCTCCCCGGTGACTTCACCCCGCAGCAACTTCTCGACGCCCTGGCCGCCGGCATCACGGCGATCACCGGCAGCAGCGACGTCAGTGGTCGGCTCACCGGCGTGGGCATCGGCATGATCGGCCCACTTGACCACGCCCACGGGTTGGTTCGCGGCGCCCACGGGCTGCGGCACTGGCACGACGTGCCGCTGCGCGAGATCGCCGAGAAACACCTGGGACTGCCCGTCCACCTCGACAAGGACGTCACCGCCGGGATAACCGCCGAGGCCTGGCGACACGGCGCGACGTTCGGCGACGCGGCGCTGATCATGATCGAGTCCGGCATCGGCGGGGGTTTCTGGCTGGGCGGCGCGGCGCACCGGGGCGCGCACACCAACGCGGGGGAGTTCGGCCACACGGTGGTCGACCTGAACGGTCCCCGCTGCGTCTGCGGCCGGCACGGCTGCCTGGAGATCGTGCACCAGCACGCCATCGAGGCCGGCGACATCGACCGGGCCGCCCGGGTGGTGGCGGTGGGTGTGGTCAACCTGCTCCAGACCCTCGACCTCGCGCACGTGGTGTTGGCGGGCGCGGATCTCCTGCGGCACCCGGACACCTACCTCGCGGCCGTCACCGAGGCCGTCCAGGCGGACGCGCGACGCGTGCACTGGCTCACCACGAAGGTGACCCTGTCCGGCCTCGGCGCGGACGCCATCGCCGCCGGCGCCGCCATGCAGATCCTCGACAGGCACTACGGCATCCCGGAGCTTGCCCCGACCTGAGGGCCGACCACTCCCCCGCAGCGACGGCGCATCAACCCGGCATCGTCGCCAGCGCATCGGCCGGCTGGCCCGCCCGCGTTCCGGCACCGCCCGGCCTGCTCCCGCTGCTTCGCCCCTGCCTGCCCGCAGCCAGACGCGCAGTAGTGCCCGATGGCCTCCCGCAGCAGCGCGGTCATCCGTTCCCGGGCCGCCTGCTAGCTACTCACCTGAAGGCGGCGGAAGTTGTGAATATCCGAGTCGTTCATCGAACCTAAACGCCACTCGGTGCTATCGAGCGCTTCGACCACGAACGAACAACCTGAAAAATCGTCGACACGTAGCTGCTGTTCGGTGATCTCTTCCAGGGAAGTCGCAGCAATGATTAAACATTCCATTGTCTGATCGAGGGAATGAGCGAATTCATCCAGATCATGCCACTTCATCCGATAGCCCAAGAAGGACGAGCGGACCAGGTCCTCGAAGTCGGGCATCGTCATTCCCCGAGGCGCCTGGCCGACCCCGTGGAAGTCGACCAATGACCATTCGAGATCGTTGTCTCCGATCAACATCAGGATGTCTGCGAGCTGAATGAGTTTGGTTTTCTGGTGCATTGGGATCGTCTCGAACCGCAGCATCAAGGCATCTCCAGAGGGCGCGCCGGGCCATGCTGTGGCGTACCGCCGGTTGGGTTGGGCACGAAGTCGTGCTGGTGTGGGTTCGTATGATTTTGCGGTCTGCCATGGTCCGTGAAGTGGATGTCTCGGACGGGTACGCCATCTTCACCGAACTCACGTGCCGCATCATATTTCCCCACCTTCCGACCTGACTGTTGGCCGAGTTGGGTGTGCGGGTACGGTGAGTCGGGAACAGGGTTCCCGTGCTTGTCCCTCGGTAGCGGCCTATCTGGAAATCTGGGCGTGCCCCTACCGGGGGCTCCGGCGCCGGCGTTCACGTCGTACGGCGCCAACCCAAATGGGTCGACCTCATGGGTTGGGTTCGCAACGTAGCGATGAGGGTCGGGGCTGGCGAGCAAACCGATGGGATCGGCCGACGAGTATCGGGCGGTATCGGGATCGTAGTAGCGGTGGTAGTTGTACGAGGCGCCGGTTTCTGGATCGTGGATTTGGCCCGAAAATCGAAGCGGGCAATCGGCGTCCGTGACACTGACGTGGGTCGGGACGCCCCAGATGGAAGTCCGCTGTCGCCAGACAACGCCGCCAGTCGGGTCAACCAGTTCGGTGGGGGTGCCGACCACGTCGGTCACGATCGCGTAGAAGCGGCGGTCGACCTCATCCTGGTCGCCCTGGCCGTCGGTCTGACCGATCGGCGTGAACGTACCGGGGGCGTACTCCCAGGTGCTGGTCTTGTCTCCGGCAGCGCCGCGGTGGGTCTGTTCGATCAGGCGCAGCCCGTCCCAGGCGAAGTCGACCTGTTCGACCACGCTGCCGTCGGTGTCGAGTCGCTGCTTGGCGACCCGGCGGCCGAGCGCGTCGTACCGGTAGCGCCAGCGGGTGCCGTCCGGCGTGGTGACGGCGGTCAGCCGGTCCTCGCTGTCCCATCTGTAACGCCAGGTCGAGGGCTTGGTAGAGCGCTCCTTGCGCTGTCGCAGCGTTACCCGGCCAGCGGCGTCGTGCTCGTACCGTACGTTCCCGGCCCGTCGAATCAGGGTGCCGGCGTATTCCCGTCCACCCTGGGCCACGCGGTCGTCGTCCGCACCGGACCAGGCGGCGCTGGTCACGTTGCCAGCCCCGTCGTAGGCGTACCGCTCGGTCCATTCGTCGGCCTGGACGGCGGTGATTCGGCCGGCCCGGTCCAGCTCCAGCCGGCGCTCGCCGGTGAGCTGGTCGGCGATGTCGGTCAGGTAGCCGTCGGCGCGGTACCGGTAGGCCCTGTGCCCCACCAGGTCCGGCACGTCGCCGACGGCAGGGCTCGCCGTAAGGATCTGAGAGAGCAGCCGGTGGTTGGCGTCCCAGGTCTGGGTCAGGGCGAGGTTACCGACGGCGCGCCGGGTCTCCCGGCCGGCAGCGTCGTGGGTGAAGCTGACTGTCGCACCGCCGGTGCGCAACATCACCGGCCGGTGGCCGGCGTCATACTCCCATGCGCTGTCGACCCCCATTGGGGTGCGTCGTAACGTCCGGCGGCCGAGCGCGTCGTAGGACGAGGTCACGGTTCGACCGTCGCGGATCTCGGCGAGCACCCGCCCGATCGGGTTGCGGTCGAACCGGAGGTCGACCTCGGGTGTGCTCGCGTGCAGCAACCGGCCGGCCGGGTCGTACCCGAAGGTGGTGATGCCCTCGGCGCTGCGCTTCTCGACGACGTTGCCGAGTTGGTCGTGGGCCAGCTCGATGGTCTGCCCGGCGCCGTTGGTGCGGGCCACGAGTTGGCCGGCGGGGTCAAGGGTGTACGACTGGGTGCGCCCGTTGAAGTCGGTTTCGGCGACCAGCCGCCCGGCCGGGTCGTAGTCGTAGCGCCAGACGAGCCCCTGCGGGTTGGTGACAGTGGTGAGGCGCAGTTCGGTGTCGTAAGC